>NZ_CP046564.1:1606192-1927431 GCF_009818105.1 Bacillus sp. N1-1 | reverse complement strand
AAGTAGCACACAGTAAGATTGCTCACTGCCTCGACCAACGCGGCCTCGCAGTTGATGAAGCTGTGCCAGTCCAAAGCGTTCAGCATCATAGATGACCATGATCGTCGCATTTGGCACATTCACCCCTACTTCAACAACCGTGGTTGAAACAAGAAGCTGGACATTATTCGTACTAAACTCTTCCATCACTTCTTCTTTCTCATCTGAGCTAAGTCGTCCATGCATTAAGCCCACCTGATAACCCGGAAGAGCTGTTTGCATTTGAAAATGGACGTCAATCGCATTTTGAACATCAAGCTTTTCAGACTCCTCGATCAGAGGACAAATGACATAGCCCTGTCTCCCTTGATCCAGTTCTTTTTTCACAAAATCAATCACTCGAGGAAGCATGTCGGGTTTCGCCCAATACGTTTCAATTGGTTTGCGACCTGCAGGCATTTCATCGATAGTAGATACATCCATGTCACCAAAAACAGAGATGGCAAGCGTTCTTGGAATCGGCGTCGCTGTCATATAGAGAACGTCTGGACTTAGTCCCTTTTCTCGTAAAACACGACGCTGATTTACACCAAAACGATGCTGTTCATCTGTAATGACGAGCCCGAGGTTTTCGAACACAACTTCATCCTGTATCAGCGCATGTGTACCAATAAGAAGATCGACTTCTCCAAGAGCCAGACGTTCTAGAATCTCACGTCGCTTCTTCCCCTTCACAGATCCTGTTAACAGCTCCACATTCAATTTCCCGCCAAGAAGTTCTTGAAAAGATTCATAATGCTGCTCAGCTAGTATTTCGGTTGGCACCATTAATGCACCCTGATGACCAGCAAGGTATGAAGCGTATAAGCCAATCGCAGCCACAACCGTTTTACCTGAACCAACATCTCCCTGTAGCAGTCGATTCATCCGATAGT
Source organism: Bacillus sp. N1-1 (assembly GCF_009818105.1). Classification (NCBI taxonomy): domain Bacteria; kingdom Bacillati; phylum Bacillota; class Bacilli; order Caryophanales; family Bacillaceae; genus Bacillus; species Bacillus sp. N1-1. The sequence goes on along the minus strand of NZ_CP046564.1, from coordinate 1,926,517 downwards.
CACTTTGCATATCCTTCAATATTTCGCCAACTACGCGATTTTGAGCACCAGTTAAAGGGAATGGAAGGCTTTCAATAAACTCATCCAATTTCTCCTTTTCAAACACCTGTGAAGCTCCTTTTGTACTTTCGCGTTCACGCTTACGAAACACCTGCATCTTTAGCTGAAACTGAAGTAATTCTTCATAGACAAAACGACGTCTTGCTTGCTTAAGCCCGTCATGTGAAGGTGGGGCGTGCATCATAAAGACGGCATCTTTTCGCGGCATCAATTTATACCGCTCAAGCATTTGCGGAGGAAGATTTTCTTCTATTTGTTCCCCAAACTGATTCAACGCAAGCTGAATATAACGCTTCATTGCTTTCACCGTTACGTCCCCACCGACAGGGTAGATCGGTTCTATCGTGCCGTCTGGGTTATGACTTGAAAACGTAATTTCATTTGCTGAGAGGGTCATTTTATGTTGATCCCATTTCCCAGTTACAGTAACAATCTGACCTAGCGTAAACTGCTTTTTTAAGAAAGCACGATTAAAAAAAACGGCTGTTATGAGGAATTTCCCTACTAACAGCCTTACGGACAATCGTGATTTCTTCTTTCCATAAAAGCGGACTACCGGTTCACTATGAACTTTTCCTTCAAGCGTTGCTCGTTCTTCATGCTTCACTTCAGCTAGATCTTTTAGCTCATAATCTTCATACCGAAATGGAAAATATTCAATTAAATCTTGTATGTTATGAATTCCGATCGATGAGAGAGAAGCCGCTTTCTCATCACCAATCCCTTTTATTTGCGTAATCCGATCGTCCATTCTTTCTCACTCATTTCCTATCAAGGGATACTCCAAAGATTTTCGCTTCTAGCTCACGTCCCGTTGGTGTTGCTGCAAGCCCCCCTTGTGCCGTTTCACGAAGAGCAGAAGGCATGGTTTGTCCAATTTTATACATCGCGTCAATTACTTCATCACATGGAATACGACTTGTAATACCAGCAAGAGACATATCTGCTGCTACGAGTGCATTTGAAGCACCCATTGCATTACGCTTTACGCACGGTACTTCAACAAGGCCTGCAACAGGGTCACATACAAGACCAAGCATGTTTTTTAATGCAATAGCAAAAGCGTGAGAAGATTGTTCTGGCGTCCCCCCCATTAGTTCCACAATTGCTGCTGCAGCCATCCCTGTTGCAGAACCTACTTCAGCCTGACAGCCACCAGCTGCACCTGAAATAGAAGCATTATTCGCTACAACAAACCCAAATGCTCCAGAAGTGAAGAGGTACCTTACCATCTGCTCTTCTGTCGGATTTACTTTTTCACGGATCCCAAATAAAGTACCTGGTACAACTCCAGCCGAGCCTGCTGTCGGCGTTGCACAAATCGTGCCCATTGCTGCGTTTACTTCGTTTGTGGCGATCGCTTTACTAACAGCATCAAGCATCGTATGGCCTGACAATGAGTTTCCAGACTTCATATAGTTTTGAAGAAGAACAGCGTCTCCACCTGTTAAGCCGGAATGTGACTTTACATCTTCATTAATTCCTCTTTCAACCGCCTGCTCCATGACAACAAGATTATTTTTCATTTGATTGTAAACTTCTTCACGTGTACTGCCTCTGAAATCCATTTCTTGTTCAATCATTATTTCTGATATTGGCTTATTTTTCGATTGCGCCAATTCTACCAATTCGGCTACGTTACGAAACATACCCATTCCTCCTCTTTGCCTCAATCGCTAATTTTTGCAACTTGAATAATGTTAGGCAACGATTCAACTTCATCTAATACAATTTGTGGAATGTTTTGATCCACTTCAATCGTCATTAGCGCTTCTTTGCCCTTCTCTTTTCGCGATACATTCATGTGACCAATGTTAATTTCATGTTTGGCTAACGTGTTTGATACACCTGCAATCGCGCCAAATCGGTCATTGTGAACAACGAGAATCGCTGGACTATTCCCTGAAAGTCCTAGCGCAAATCCATTAAGTTCAATAACTTCTATTTTACCACCGCCGATGGAAATCCCAACAAGCTCAAGTTCTCCCTTTTCGTCTGATAGGTGGATGCGCGCTGTATTTGGATGATCTGTGATCGCATCTTCTTCTGTAAAGCGAACTTTGATTTTCTTTTCCCTTGCTATTGTAAGCGCATTCACGATTCTCTCATCGTATGTATCAAAATCGAGAACGCCACCAATTAGCGCCACATCAGTACCATGTCCTTTGTAGGTTCTAGCAAACGATCCGTATAGTGAAACGGTGATCGACTTAGGCTCACGACCAAACAAATGTCTTGCCACACGACCTATTCTAGCTGCTCCAGCTGTATGGGAGCTTGATGGACCAATCATTACAGGTCCAATTATATCGAAAACACTGCGAAACTTCACGTTGACGCCACCTCTCAACTTGCTTTATTTAACAAAAGGAGTTCTATACAGAAAAAGAAAACCTGGCTCATGCCACGTTTCTTTTTCCACAACTATTTATTCAATCTACTCCACAGCCATAATATAGGCATAAATCGGTTGTTTACCTTCGTGAAGTTCAACTTCAACTTCTTCAAATTGCTCTTCAATAAAAGCAACAAGGGTTTCTGCTTCTTCCGGGTCAGCGCCTTCCCCGTAAATAATCGTTACAATTTCATCATCTTCTGTAATCATAGATGATAAAAGCGCCTTTGCTACATCAAGACGTTCTTGTTTAGAAACAACAATTTTACCATCCGCGATTCCCATAAAGTCGTCTTTCGCAATATCAATTCCGTCAATCTTCGTATCTCGAACGGCAAACGTTACTTGACCTGATTTAACGGCTGAAAGACTTTCTTTCATTGCATTTTCATTTGCTTCAGGGCTAGCGGAAGGGTTAAAGCCAAGAAGACTTGAAATACCCTGTGGCACCGTCTTAGATGGAATGACAATGACGTTCTCATCAACAACGGAAGCAGCCTGCTGAGCAGTCATCACTATATTGCTGTTATTTGGCAAAATAATGATATTATCAGCGTACACTTCTTCAATTGCCTTGATGATATCTTCTGTGCTCGGGTTCATCGTTTGCCCACCCGGGATGACGTAGTTAGCGCCAAGACTCTCAAACAACGTTGCGATTCCTTCGCCCATTGAAACCGTAATGATACCGTACTCTTTACGTTCAGCAGGTTTCTCTTTCTTCTCCCGCTTTGGACGCTCTTCTTTCACAATTGTTGAGTGCTGCTCTCGCATGTTCTCAATCTTAATTTTGATTAAGCTCCCGTATTTTTGTGCATACGTCATAATGTTTCCCGGATATTCGGTATGCATATGTACTTTAACGAGATCATCGTCAGAGACAACTAGCAAGGAATCACCATGCTTATCAAGTTCATTTCGAAATGCTTCCTCGTCATAAGGTGATTGGGCAAGCTTTTCTTCTTCAAATTGAACCATAAACTCTGTGCAGTAGCCAAATGCAATGTCTTCCGTTTTCATATGACCCTGTGCACTTTTGTGGTGCTCAGCGCGCACAAGCTCATCCATCTTCTCCTCATCAACGGAAGAATCAGGTGTTTCTTTTCCTTCCAGAACAGCAAGGAACCCTTCATAAATTAGCAATAGGCCCTGCCCACCAGAATCGACTACACCTACTTCTTTTAATACAGGAAGGAGATCAGGCGTACGGTTTAAAGACTCTTTTCCTTCTTTTACAACCACCTGCATCAGCTCGACAACGTCTGATATTTTCTTGGCGGACTTCACTGCTTTACGAGCAGCATCCTTTGCAACGGTAAGAATTGTGCCTTCCACTGGCTTCATAACAGCTTTATAGGCAGAATCTACTCCATTCTCAAGTGCGGCAGCTAACTCGACGCTTGTAATCTCAGACTTTCCTTCAATTGACTTTGAAAACCCTCGAAATAGCTGAGATAGAATAACGCCAGAATTCCCGCGTGCACCCATCAATAAGCCTCTTGCAAAAAGAGATGCTACGTCTCCTACTTTATCAGAGCTGCTTGATCTTACTTCAGCCGCTCCAGATGTAATCGTTAAGTTCATGTTTGTACCAGTATCTCCATCTGGTACAGGGAAAACATTTAGCGCATCTACCATTTTGGCATTCTTTGAAAGATTATTTGCTCCTTCAAGAACCATGTGCGCAAAACGTTTCCCATCAATCTTTTGAATCGTCACAGACTTTTCCTCCTAACTCCACTATGGGTTGGTCACTCTAACCCCTTGGACGTAAATGTTTACTGAATCAACTGATAGCCCGAGCATTTGATCAAGCTGATATTTTACTTTTGTTTGCACGTTATGAGCCACTTCTGAAATTTTGGTGCCGTAGCTTACGATAATGTACATGTCAATGTTAAGGTCATCTTCATCTTTACGTACGACAATCCCTCTGCTAAAGTTATCTTTCCCCAATAGTTCAGTGATGCCGTCTTTTAATTGCTTTTGCGAAGCCATTCCAACGATACCATAACAATCAATTGCTGCGCCACCTGCAATCGCAGCGACTACTTCCGTTGAAATATCAATTTGTCCGTACTGGGTTTTCATTTCAATTGCCATTATATTTCCTCCCTTAGCGATTTAAGAACTGACCATTTAACAGTTTTATCCTCAATAAGATTCTATTCATAACATTATAAAGTAAAAATAAATCCTTTGCAGAGCTAACGTTATTTTACTACAATATCACATATAATAAAAGTTCATCATTTAAAACCTCTATTATGATAAGCTTTTACTGTTAAGTTTTTTTCTTGATAAGACGTGTTAAACATCTTGCATTCACTACACCTACATGATACTATAGTGGAGGATTTATCCTGCACTTTTTGTGCAATGTAGGACAGTAAGGAGGTAGAAACAATGGCTAAATGTGCAATCACTGGACGCAAGACTTCGTTTGGTAACAAGCGTTCTCACGCGTTGAATACAACAAAACGTAAATTTGGTGCTAACCTTCAAAAGGTACGCATCATGGTAGATGGTAAACCTAAGAAAGTTTATGTATCTGCTCGTGCTCTTAAATCAGGCAAAATCGAACGCGCATAGTAAACGTAAAAAAGCACCCAATTGGGTGCTTTTTTTAATTCAACTACTCATTTTTTTTAAAAGACCCGAGCACAGCTCTCACAAAACCACCGAGAAATTTTGGTAATTTAATCGTATAAAACTTCATATTTCCCCCTCCTCAGAAAGTCAAAGATGGACCCCAGGATGAACAATATGAGAATATAAGATGCATTACTATTATATTCGCCGAAATTGAAATAGTACCTAAACCTGCTCGGCGTCCGAACTTCTTACCACCAATAGTATGCCACTACTAAATGAATAAGACCCATTTTCCTCGACCAGTTCATTGCTAATACAAAGACTTGATCCCCAGGATATATGCCTTTCTATCAGTGGATAACGGTAGCCAACAAGCGTTAAACCAGTTACTTCAGGAGTAAAAGAAAGAAAAGACATATACGGAAAACGATCATCCTTTTGAGCTGAGTAAGTACCAGGCTCTTTCATTTCTAATCGGTTTAATTTATCCTCAATGGAAAGTGGTACGTTAGCTTTCACACCCTTTATCAACATTTGGACGTTCATCCAGCTATGATCAAGTCTTCCCCCTGTTACTCCAAACATCGTAATCGCATCGGGGTTTTCATCGATTGCCCAATCGAGTGCAATTTCTAGATCTGTGTGATCTTTTTCTGATGGATAAACGGTAAAAGGCAAATCATGCGTTTCCATCCATTCCCGTTCTTTTGCGCTTACTGAGTCAAAATCCCCAAATCCATGTTCAGGAATAACACCATTTTTTAATAGCGTGTAGACGCCACGATCCACACCAATCCACCTAACATCTTTTTCTTTAAGAAGATGAGCTGGAAGGTCCTCTTCCGGTCCTCCTGCCACAATATAAATGTGCTTTGAACTCATTGTTTATGCACCAACTTAGGTGCTTGATTTGAGAGCAAGGCAAGTACGATGATCGAGACAGCAGCAGTTGGCAGTAAATAAGACGCGTTATAAAGGAATGAATATAATGCCACAGGTGTTCCTTCTGGTGCCATATCACCGAACCAGATCACTCCAGAAATAAAATGACTGACCAACCGAAGAAGTGATCCAGTTAAGCACCCAAGAACGATCATCGTCATGCGCTTACGTTTTGGTGCGTCCACTGTCACACTAAAAATCCCAGCCATACCAACAATCATAAAGGCGATGGGATAATCTAGTAAAAATTGAATGGGATGAACATAAAAGGGCGGGACGATAAGAGGTTGCAAAATCCCAACTAATAATCCAGTAGTTAAACCTGCACCTAGCCCTCTTCGGTAAGCGATTAAAAAAATGGGCACCATGGCTAGCGACACGGAACCACCATTTGGCCATAACCTGATTGACAATAAATCTAGTATCACCCCAACAGCAGCCATTAAAGCGATCTCTACAAGCAAAAGAAGCCGATTATCTTTCTTCATGAATCCTAATTCCTCCATTACCTAAACTTAGTGTCTTATGAAAAAACAGCGGGAAGAGCCCCGCTGTTTTATGATTGACGTATCTGATCAATGGCCGCTTTCCGATCAGATTGACTATAAATTGCTGAGCCCGCAACGAGCACAGTAGCTCCTGCTTCAATACATGCACGAGCCGTCTCCGCGTTCACTCCACCATCCACTTCAATTTCAGGTGCCACGCCTAATGAATCGGCAAGCTGTTTCGTCTCTGTAATCTTAGAAAGCACGCGGTTAATAAACGCTTGTCCTCCGAAGCCAGGATTCACCGTCATTAGTAAGACTAAATCGACATCCTCGATAACGTGTTTAATCGCATCAACAGGTGTGGCTGGATTAATGACAACACCTGCTTTAACACCTTTGCTTTTAATTAGTTGGATTGTGCGGTGAAGATGCGGACAAGCTTCAGCGTGGACCGTAAGAATATCGGCGCCAGCATCCGCAAATTCTTCAATGTACTGATCGGGATTTTCAATCATAAGATGAACATCCAACGGTAGTGAAGTTACTGGGCGTAGCGCGCGTACAATCGGTGCACCGATTGTAATATTAGGGACAAAGTGTCCGTCCATCACATCAACGTGAATGTAGTCAGCTCCTGCTGCTTCGACGTCTTTTACTTCCTCACCTAATCTGGCAAAATCTGAAGCTAGAATAGAAGGGGCAATTTTTATCATGTTAGTACCTCCGTTTTTGATCCTTTATTTCCTGGAAAAAAGAAGAATAATGATCGTAACGATACGTTTTAATTTCTTCTTTTTCTACCGCTACTTTAACCGCGCAGCCTGGTTCAGATTGATGGGTACATGCGCGGAATTTGCAATCGCTACTTTTCGCTTGAATTTCAGGGAAATATAGCCATAGATCATCCGCTTCAATCCCCCTAAAATCAAGTGAGCTAAAGCCAGGCGTGTCAGCGACTAAACCCGATCCGAAAGGGATCAGCTCAACATGTCTTGTCGTATGCTTACCTCTGCCAAGATGCGTTGAAATATCACTCGTATCCAATTCTAGGTCGGGGTTAATGGCGTTCAATAGTGATGACTTTCCTACCCCGGATTGCCCTGCAAACACCGTCACCTTTTCTTGGAAATACGGTTCAATTTCCGAAACGCCTGACAGACTCTGCGCAGAGGAAACAATCACATCGTACCCCACATCACGGTAATCACCTGCATACGCCAGTATTTCACTTTCTTCCACATTTGAAACAAGATCAATCTTTGAGATGCAGATAATTGGTCGAATATCACTCGCTTCAATATGAACAAGAAATTTGTCAAGAAGCTGTGTATTAAACGTTGGTTGCGTTGCTGAAAAAACAAGAAAAGCTTGATCAACGTTTGCAATAGGGGGACGCACCAATTCATTTTCTCTTTCTTTAATTTCAAGAACGTAACCATCCGTTTTATTTTCTGCTTCATATACAACAAAGTCACCAACAAGAGGGGTGATCTTCCGCTTTCTGAAGTTCCCTCTTCCTCTACATTGGTAAATTTCTTTATTAACTTCATCCTGCACGTAATAAAAGCCGCTTAATGCTTTAATTATTCTTCCATCTGCCATGTAGGACTCCTTACTCATTTTTTCCGTATTTTTGTTTTGCTTCTTCGTACGTGATGGTTTTCGAGTTTTCTTTCTTCTCTTTTCCATCTACATACGTTTTATACGATGCTTCCTCACCAGGATAGATCGTTAAATCAAAGTTAATTTCTTTCGTCTCTGTAATGGTTTCCGAGATTTCTTCGCCTTCTGTTGTCGAATCGGTATAAAGGATTTCAATTAAATGTTCTTCACCCTTTTTCACATCGATCTTAAAGGAGTTAGGAACAACAATCGCCTCATCTTCAGGTGAAGGTTCAGGCTGTGGTTCGGGTTCGGGTTCGGGTTCAGGTTCAGGTTCAGGCTCAGGTTCGGGCTCAGGTTCAGGACCTTTGGATAAGGTAATTGTAATCTCATCACCTTTTTTCACTTGAGCAGCTGTACTTGGAGAATGCGAAACAACAGATCCTTCTTCGACAGAGTCGCTAAATTCTGGCTCATCATATGCGAGCTTTAACTCTTTATTATCCGCATATTCTTCCACTTCGGCTTTCGTTTTATCTTTTAAATCTTCAAGAGGAAATGATTCTGAACCTAAGCTATACCAAATCACGATCGCGTCTTCTGTTGGTAGGACCATTTTCCCAGCTTCAGGACTTTGATCAAAGATTTCACCTTCAGGAGCATCGTCACGGTATTCGTCTTCGAATTTGATATTTTTGAATCCCTGTTCTTTTAATAAAGCTTCCACTTCATCTTTCTGTTTCCCTATATAATCACCGAGCTCTGTTTTTTCAGCCCCTATACTAACATAAAGTGTGACGGTACTATCTTCTTTCACCATTGTCCCAGAAGTAGGATCCTGACTTATGACCTCATCTTCCTCTACTTCTTCACTAAACTGCTCTTCTTTCGTTACATCAAGATTTTGTTCAATTAATGCGGATCTTGCTTCCTCGTATTCCATTCCCGTAACATCCGGAACTTCCACGTCACTCACATAGAAGAGATCAGGCATAAATGTAAATGCTAGCGCACCTGCGCCCCCAAGAAGTAAGAGTATCAGCATCACAATAATTGCGATCTTTCCTGCTTTCTTTTTCTTTTTTGGAGGAGGCTCACTAGATTCATCATTTTGAACAGGTTGTTGCGGCATCGTATTCTGTCCTACATCTCGACTATCAGGCGTTACAGGTGTTAAGACTTTTGTCGCTTCTTCATCATCCTGCTCTGGTGGTTTTTCATAAACTTTTGTCGGGTCGAGAGCCATATCGAGCGCTTCATACATTTCTTGCGCACTTTGATAACGTTGGACAGGTTCCTTGGCCATCGCCTTCATAATAATATGCTCGACATTTCTTGGTAGAGAGGTATTGATTAAACTAGGCTTAGGAAAACGATCTTGTAGGTGCTTTAACGCGACAGATACCGGAGAATCCCCTGAAAATGGAAGCACTCCTGTTACCATTTCGTATAGCACGACACCAAGAGAATAAATATCTGACCGTTCATTCGCCAGTGCACCACGGGCCTGTTCAGGCGAAAAATAATGAACAGAGCCGAGTACCGAATTGGTATGCGTAATCGTTGCGGAGGTCATCGCCATCGCGATTCCAAAATCCGTTACTTTTGCATCTCCATACTCATCAATAAGAATATTATGTGGCTTAATGTCCCGATGAATGATGTGATTCTCATGGGCATGCTCAATAGCAGACGTCATTTGTTTCATAATATCTAGCGCTTCTTCAATTGGCAGAGCGCCACGATCACGAATCTTTTGCTTGAGCGTGGTTCCAGCCACGTATTCCATAACGATGTAGTAAAAATCTTCTTCTTCCCCAACGTCATAGATTGACACTACGTTCGGATGCGCTAAGCTCGTCGCAGATTCAGCTTCCCGACGAAATCGCTTGATAAAATCATCATCTTGTGAGAATTCTGGACGAAGCAGCTTTACAGCAACTGTCCGATCCAGAATTAAATCTAAAGCTCGATAGACGATAGCCATCCCGCCGTCTCCAATGATTTCAAGCAGTTTGTAACGTCCATTAATATGCTTACCTAGCATGAGGATTCACTTCCAGAAGCTGAAGAGTTCTCAATTATTGCGACTGTAATGTTATCCTCTCCACCTGCTTCGTTCGCTAATCGAATAAGCTCTGTTGCCTTCTCTTTAAGAGAACCTTCAGAGTTCATCACTTTTTCCAAGTCACTGTCTGATACCTTATTCGTTAACCCATCAGAGCAAAAAAGCGCTGCTTCATGTTCATCCCACTCAAACGTGTGAACGTCTACTTTCACATCATCATCCGTTCCAAGTGCACGCAAGAGAACGTTTTTCCGTGGATGATCTTCCGCTTCTTCTTCTGAAAGCTGACCGCTCTTCACGAGTTCATTTACAAGAGAATGGTCACTTGTTTTTTGATTAAGAACACGATCTCCAAATAAATAAGCCCGGCTGTCTCCAACGTGGCCAATCGTAATAAATTCATTTGTACAAACTGCGGCGACAAGCGTCGTCCCCATCCCGGCATATTCAGGTTTTTCTTTTGAAAAGGCAAGGATCGTTTCATTTGCTTTCCGAATCGTATGTAAAAGCCATGCTTCCGCTCTTCCCGGGCGAAATCCTGCTTTTTCATCTTTCCAACTTTTCTCCAATGATTCAACTGCGAGTGCACTTGCCACGTCACCTGCCTGATGACCACCCATTCCATCTGCTACAATAACTAAATACTCGTCTAGGTGATTGCGGAGAAATGATGTGCTATCTTCATTGTATGCCCTTACTTGGCCTTGATCTGTCAATGCGATTGCTTGCATGTGATTACCCCGTCTCCTCTTATCACAAGAATGCGGGAAGAATCGCCTGTAAACAGACGATTCACCAGCATCCAGCATTATTTTTTAACTAAACATGCGATATAAAATCCATCCGTGCCAAAATAATGGGGGAGAAGCTGAAGTTGTCCTTCTTCACAATACTCCGCTACTTCCTTAGGCAAACGGTTAGAGAGTGTTTTGTCTAATGTAAATTCAGGATGTTCTTCCAAGAATTGTTTTACCACTTCCTGGTTTTCTGCTCCTTCTATTGTACACGTACTGTAAACCAATTTTCCACCTGGTTTTAAAAGAGCCGCCTGAGCTTCGAGAATTCCTTTTTGCACAACCGTAATGCGCTCGATATCTTCCTCTTTTTTCGACCATTTAATATCAGGCTTTCTTCTTAACACACCAAAACCAGTACACGGTGCGTCAACGAGAATGCGATCGAATGATTTGGCTTTAAATCGTTCTCCTACGTTTCGGCTATCAAGCGTCTCTGCTTCAATCGCACGTAAGTTCAAACGCTGTGCCTGCTTCTTGATTAATTTCACTTTATGAGCATGAAGATCAAGAGAATTTACGTGTCCAGATCCATTTAGTCGCTCTGCGATGTGAGTTGATTTCCCACCTGGTGCTGCGCACGCATCAAGAACTTTCTGACCAGGTTCAACGCCAAGTGCTCTGGCTACTAGCATCGAACTTTCGTCTTGAATCGTTAAGTCACCGCGCTTATAAACCTCTGTATCAAGGACCTTCCCTTGAATTACTTTAATAGCATCTTCTGATAAACTTCCTGGGACCGCCTCTACGCCTACCTTTGCAAGATCGTCGATCACTTGATTAACCGATGTTCGTGTCACATTCACACGAGCCGTTACATAAGGGGCAAGCAGGTTCTCTTCACACATTGCTTCCGTCGCTTCAACACCAAGTTGATCGATCCAACGTTGCACGAGCCAGAGTGGGTGACTTTTTGCGATCGAAATGCGTTCAGCAACATCTTCTATCGCTTCAGGGTTCTTAAGTCCTTTTCGTTGAGTATTCCGAAGCACACCGTTAACCATACCACTTATGCCTTTATGTCCTCGTTTTTTAGCTATTTCAACCGCTTCATGAATAATGGCACGATCTGGTACCCGGTCAAGATAAACCATTTGATAAAGCGAAAGTTGTAAAAGAGAAATCACCCATGTCTGAATTCTTTTCCGATTTGTTAGAAAATCATCGAGGTAGAAGTCAAGAGTATTCTTTCTCTGGATCGTTCCGTATACGATTTCGGTTAATAAACCCGTATCTTTGCGACTTAACTGGTGTTTTTTAATTGTTTCATTTAACAACAGGTTGCTATATGCCTGGTTTTTATTGATTTTTTCAATTACATCTAGTGCTGCTTCTCTTACATTTGCCATACTATTCACCAAATCTCTCATTTTTCTCGAATGTTCTACCTTGTAAATACTGCGCAGATGTCATGCGCTTTTTGCCTGCTGGTTGGATTTCCGTTAACTTAATCGCGGTCGTGTTCCCTGTTGCTACAACAGGTCCATCCGCATCTCTATAAAGGACAGACCCTGGCTCAGCCTTCTCAGCACTTTCGATCTTTTCTCCCCACCAGACTTTCATTACTTTGCCTTCATATTGTGTGAACGCAACTGGCCATGGATGTAAACCGCGAATGTGGTTATAAATTTCTTCACCAGTTTTTGTCCAGTCGATTCGCTCTTGCTCCCGTTTTATATTAGGGGCAAACGTCGCCTCATCATCCTTTTGCTTCACAGGCGTTAAATCACCGTTAAGAAGCTTTGGCAACGTTTCTTTTAAAAGCTCTGACCCTGACGCACTTAGTTTATCATGAAGGCTTCCAGTATGGTCGCGTTCTTCAATTGGAACGATGGACTGTGTTAAAATATCACCTGCATCTAATTTCTCCACCATATACATAATCGTAATGCCCGTTTCTTTCTTTCCTTGCAAGATCGAATAATGAATCGGTGCACCGCCGCGAAGTTCCGGTAACAGTGACGCATGGACATTAATACAACCGTGCTTTGGTGCTTCAAGAAGCTGATTTGGTAAGATTTGGCCAAAGGCAGCCGTTACAATCAAATCTGGATTTAAATCTAGAATCGGCTGAAGCTGAGCCGGATCTTTCACTTTCTCAGGTTGTAGCACAGGAAGACCATGCTTCTCAGCAGCTACCTTAACAGGAGGGGGTGTTAGCACTCTTTTCCTCCCTTTTGGACGATCTGGTTGGGTGACAACACCGACGATCGTATACCCTTCTTCTACTAGCATATCAAGAACAGGAACAGAGAAATCCGGCGTCCCCATAAATACGATTTTTGTCATTGTTATTCACCGTCTCCTTCCTGCTCAGGGTCAATGTAGCGTATGACTTTCTCTGTAAACAATACGCCGTGAAGGTGATCAATCTCATGCTGAATCGCTCTCGCAAAGAACCCTTCCGCTTTTAATTTAAACGGTTTGCCAAAACGGTTCAGGGCTTTTAACGTGATGGTATAAGGGCGCTCAACTTCGCCAAATAGACCAGGAAAACTTAAGCAACCTTCAAGGTCGACTTCTTTTCCGGATGACTTTATAATCGTTGGATTGATTAGTTCTAATGCCTCTTCTTCTCTCGTATCAACAACGGCAACTTGTTTTCGAATACCGATTTGTGGTGCAGCAAGCCCAACTCCCTCTGCTGCGTACATTGTCTCAAACATATCATCGAGTAGCTGATGCAATTCTTTATCGAATTCCTCTACAGGATGGCATTCAACTTCAAGCACCTCATTTGGATGCATTACAATTTCTCTAATAGCCACGCGTATACTCCCTTTCACATTCTACATCATCATATAAGGCTGTGTATCAATGGATAGCTGTAATCCACCACGACTTATTTCCTTTGAAAAATGCTTTTGAATTTCTTTTAAATAATGAGTTAAGTTCGGTTCAGTTTTGTATTTTATCATGCATTGATAGCGATATCTATCTTTGATCCGTGGGATCGGTGAGGCTACAGGACCTAACACAACACTTTGTTTTGATAAGTGATCCTTTAAATAAGCTGCAATTTTCTCTGTCACATCAACCGTTTTGGTTAACTCTTCATGCGAAACATTCACCATGGCAAGAAAATAAAAAGGCGGATAGCCAAATTGTTTTCGCGTGACCATTTCACGCTGATAAAAAGACTGATAGTCGTGTTCGGCAGCCATTTCAATGCTGTAATGTTCTGGTGTATAGGATTGAACAATCACTTCACCTGGTAGCAAATGACGTCCTGCGCGTCCACTTACTTGCGTTAGCAGCTGGAACGTTTTCTCTGAAGCTCGGAAGTCAGGGATATGGAGCATCGCATCTCCTGCTAATACCCCAACAAGGGTAACATTTGGAAAATCAAGACCTTTGGCAATCATTTGTGTTCCGAGTAAGATATCAGCTTTTCCTTCTCCGAATTGATTCAAGAGCTTCTCATGTGCTCCCTTACGTCTCGTTGTATCAACATCCATCCGCACCACCCGTGCCTCTGGAAGGATTTTTGTTAGTTCTTCCTCAACACGCTGTGTACCTGTTCCAAAAAAGCGAATGTGCTCACTTTCACATTCAGGACATTGAGTTGGAAAACGCTCTTCATGGCCACAATAGTGACACCGCATCGTCCCGTTGATTTTGTGATACGTTAAGCTAATGTCACAATGAGGACACTCTGCTACATACCCGCAGTCTCGACACATCACGAAAGTTGAATAACCTCGACGATTTAAAAAGAGCACCGTTTGCTCTTTTTTCTCTAGTCGATCTTTTAATTTGTCATAAAGGTCGTTTGAGAACATCGACCGGTTCCCGGCTCGTAACTCTTCTCTCATATCAACAATCGATACAGTTGGCATTGCCTGCTTATTTACTCTTTGCAACAGCTCAAGAAGGGTATAAACACCTTTTGATGCCCGAGCATACGATTCAAGCGATGGCGTTGCACTTCCTAATACAACCGGACAGTTGTAATGCTCGCCACGCTTAATCGCTACATCTCTTGCATGATATCTTGGATTCTCTTCTTGTTTGTAGCTACTCTCATGCTCTTCATCAATAATAATAATGCCAAGATTCGTAAATGGAGCAAAAACCGCTGAACGTGCGCCAACAACAACTTTTACTTCTTTCCGATGAATTTTTCGCCACTCATCATACTTTTCTCCACGGGAAAGCCCACTATGTAAGACCGCTACCTCGGAACCGAATCGACTTTTAAACCTGGTCACCATTTGTGGTGTTAATGAGATTTCGGGAACAAGCACAATGGCTTCTTTTCCCTGCTCTAGCACGCGGTGAATCGACTGCAAATAAATTTCTGTCTTACCGCTCCCCGTTACGCCATGAATAAGAAACGTCTCATGTTGATGATCTTCAATACTTGTCAAAATGGGTGTTATCGCTTGTTCTTGCAGGTCAGTGAGCTCAAGAGCCGTGGAAGGAGTAAATTCTCGTCCCTTATAGGGGTCACGGTAAAGCTCAACTTCTTCTTCCTTTAAAATTCCTTTTGAGACGAGTGATTTGATCGTTGACCGCGTTGTATCAAGCATAGCCATGAGCTCTTTATAAGAAACAGCGCCTTCATTCTCGATGAAGTGCGCAATGATTTCCTGTTGCTTCAATGCGCGATTTCCCATCTTTTCCTTTTCATGTTGAAGCTCGTTCTTCTGAAGTGCCGCTGACACAGAGAGAATGGTTTTAGGAGCGGTTTTTTCTTTTACATCATACCGCACCTCAAGCTCATCGTTTTTGATGGCCCGATTTAATTCTTTATGACTAAAATGCGAAAGAAATTCGTCCCATTTCACTCCGTTGGAGGATACCATCCGATGCCATGTAGCTTCTTCATTAACACGATTTCCAAGCACAACTGTTTTCGTCACATTTGCTTTCATTGCAGCCGGTAACATAGCCTGAAGGGCTGATACTGCGAAGCAAAGCGCCTTTTCCGTAAGCCAGAACCCAAGATCAAGTAGCTCCTGCGTTAATATGGGGGTAACATCTTTTACTTCACTTAATTCTTTTAATTTAGCATGCTCGGATTCATTCGCGACCGAGATCACAAATCCCTGAATTTTTCTCGGTCCAAAGGGAACCACAACCCTCATCCCAGGTTCTATCATTTCTGCCCATTCTTCCGGAATCGCATAATCAAACAGGCGATCAGTTTGATTCGCCGGTACATCGACTATGACTTTTGCAATCATGAACGAGTCACGTCCAATCGATTCACTTCATCGAGAATGCGATTCGCTGCCTCATGCTTGGATTGCAGGGGAAGTTCAACGCGTTCCCCATCACGGTGAAGAAGCGTCATAACATTGGTATCTTTATCAAAGCCTGCACCCTCTGCTTTAATATTGTTTGCACAAATCAAATCCAAGTTTTTCTTTACTAGCTTTTTCTGTGCATATTCATCCAACCGCTCTGACTCTGCCGCAAACCCAACAAGAATTTGATTTTTCTTTTTTTGTCCAAGCGTCCATAGTATATCTTTCGTCCGCTCCATCTCAATCACTATCTCACCTTCAGATTTCTTCACTTTTTCTGAAGCAATCTCAGCAGGTCGATAGTCAGCAACGGCAGCTGCTTTTATAACAATATCAGCCGTCTCAGCTGCTTGTAGAACAGACTCGAACATTTCCTGCGCTGTTATAACATCAATTCGCTTCACCCCTTGAGGTGTTGGGAGTGTTACTGGACCTGCCACTAATGTAACCTCAGCGCCCCGTTTCGCAGCCTGTTCCGCTAATGCAAAACCCATTTTTCCAGAAGAGTAATTTGTAAAATAGCGAACAGGATCAACTGGTTCTCGCGTAGGACCTGCCGTGACGACTACTTTTTTCCCAGCCAAATCGTTCGTATCTTCTTTAAAATACGTTTCTAACGTTGCCAGGATATCTTCAGGCTCCGCCATGCGTCCCTTACCAACATAGCCACATGCAAGTAACCCTTCTCCAGGCTCAAGAAAATGACAGCCAAATGAGCGGAGTACGTCCATGTTTTTCTTAACAGCGGGATGATCGTACATGTGAACATTCATTGCTGGCGCTACCCATACAGGAGCTTCGGTAGCAAGTAACGTCGTTGACATCATATCGTCTGAGATCCCATTCGCAAGCTTACCAATTATGTTTGCTGTAGCAGGCGCGATAAGAACGAGGTCTGCCCAGTCCGCTACGTCAATATGGGCAACTGATGTTGGGTCCTTTTCTTCAAAGGTATCCTTATAAATATCATTTCTGGAAAGCGTTTGAAACGTTAATGGTGTAACAAATTCAGTAGCAGATTTTGTCATTAACACCTTCACTTCCGCACCGGTTTGATAGAGCTTACTTGTGAGAGCGGCTGCCTTAAATACAGCAATCCCACCACTGACACAAAGCAATATCTTCTTTCCCTTTAGACTCATAAGTTTCACCTTCCGTCCAAATAGTTAACATAATATAAATATAGTAAATCGCAGCTAATTCAAGAAAAAAATAACAACCTATTCTCATAGGTTGTTACTTTTCACTCAGTCTTCTATCATACCGTCTGCAAGTAGTTTGCCATCAAGTACTTCTTCAAGTGCTTTACCAACAGCCTTTACTGACTGTGGACGATCCACGTAAACATTTCCTGTTTGTTGAATCGTGCGTGCACGTTTTGCAGAAAGCGTTGCAAGTGTGTACTTTGAATCAATACGGTCCATTAGTGAGTCAATCGATGGGTATAAAATCATTATTAAACCTCCGTTACATTCTTATATTTATGGGCAAGACGATCACGTCTTAAGTGCTCTGCTGTAATAATAGCACGAATTCGCTCACAAGCTAATTCTACTTGATCATTTTCAACGATATAATCGTATTCATCAATCAATTCGATTTCTTCTTTCGCAACGCCCATACGGTTATCAATTAAATCATTTGATTCCGTACCCCGGTTAACGATGCGATTGCGAAGCTCTGTTAAGCTAGGAGGCATTAAGAAAATAAAAGCTCCTTCTGGAAAATGTTTGCGAACTTGCTTTGCTCCTTGAACTTCAATCTCAAGCAACACATCTTTTCCAGACTGCAAGGTTTCTTCTACATAGTCAACAGGCGTGCCATAGTAGTTCCCAACGTAATGGGCATATTCAAGCAGCTTATTATTTTCGATCATATCCTCAAATTCTTCATGAGATTTAAAGAAATAATCAACCCCGTTCACTTCGCCTTCACGCGGTTTGCGCGTTGTAACAGAAATGGAATACTGTACCTCGTCCGCATTATGCATGAAAGCTTTTCTTACTGTTCCTTTTCCAACACCAGAAGGGCCAGAGAGAACAATTAACAACCCACGTTCTTTTTCCATACTAACCTCCACTTTATAGATGCTACTCGTCTGAAAGCTCGTCTTTATTCACGAGACGCTGCGCGACTGTTTCAGGCTGGACTGCCGAAAGAATGACATGGTCGCTATCAGAAATAATAACGGCACGCGTTCTTCTTCCATATGTTGCGTCAACAAGCATATTGCGGTCCCTTGCAACAGTGATAATTCGTTTGATTGGTGCCGACTCTGGACTAACAATTGAAACAATTCGGTTCGCATTCACAATGTTACCGAATCCGATATTGATTAATTTAATACTCATGGTCGTTCCTCCCAGGAATCACGATTCTATTTTTACACCAGTAGGGTGATTTTAAACAAAGCGCTCAGGCTATTCAATATTTTGAACCTGTTCACGAACCTTTTCCACTTCGCTCTTAAGATCAACTACGTGTTGGCTGATCTTATGGTGTTGAGACTTGGAACCGATCGTATTCAGCTCCCTATTCATTTCCTGCACTAAGAAATCAAGTTTCCTTCCTACGACACCATCTTTACTAAGAATATCATGGAATTGGGCTAGGTGACTACGGAGCCGTGTGATTTCTTCATCGATACTCGCTTTATCAGCAAGGTACGCCACTTCCGTTAGAATACGAGCCTCATCGATTGCTTCAAGTTCTTTAAAGCCTTCGAGTTTCGTGCGTATGCGAGCTTCAAATGAGGATGTTACTTCATTTGAAAGCATTGAAATGGAAGTTAAGACTTCTGTCATTTCTTGAAGCTTTGTCCTTATATCTTGCTCAAGGGCCTCCCCTTCAATTTCTCGCATTTCAACAAGTCGAGCGACCGCTAAATTCATTGTGGCAAAAATCTCATCCTCTAGCTGATTGATATTTTGTTCTTTCTCTGTCACTTGATAGACATCCATGTTTAAAAGCTTAGAGGCAGACAAATCTTCTTGCAATTCGTAACGTTCGGAGGCTTGTTTTAAAATCGTTATGTATTGGTCGAGCAGATTCCAATCCACCTTTACGTCCGATGATCGAAAACCAGCTCCATCAATGGTTAAATAAAGTTCCACTTTCCCGCGCACAATCGTGCGCTGAATGGCCTTCTTCATTCTACCTTCGAGATGAAGGAGCGCTTTTGGCATGCGAAATGTACCATCGAAGTAACGATGGTTAACGGATTTTATTTCTACCGTTATTTGAACATCCTCGCCCTCATGCGATGCTCTCCCAAATCCGGTCATACTCTTAACCATATTATCACATCCAATAGCTATTCTATCCAATTGTACCACTTCATCAAACTGAAACAAAGGAATATCTCTTTCTTACTATTAATCTGGAATAGAAAAAACAGAGGGTAATTACCCTCTGCGGCGTTGTCTTTTAAAAAAGGTTGTACCTGCTAATAGGAACGTTGGAATGCTAGAGAAGACTAATATAAGCATCCATTCTCTCATCGATAAATAAGTTGTATGGAAAATCGGTTGAAGAGGTTCATAATAGATGACTGCGAGCAGTAACCCAACCGAAGATAGTACCGCAAGGACAAGAGCCTTATTCTCAAAAGGGTTACGATGAAAGATCGATCGTTCACTTCGACAGTCAAACACATGAATCAATTGAGCGAGCACGAGTGTAGAGAAAGCAACAGTTTGTGCCTGAACAAGATCATTCGGATTTTCACTATAGCAAATCATAAAGGCAGCAAGTGTACAGGCTCCTATCATGATACCGCGAGAGATGATTTTCCATCCTAATCCTCTAGCAAAAACACCTTCTTTTGGCTTACGCGGATCTCGCCTCATCACATTACCCTCTGCAGGGTCAAGCCCAAGCGCCATTGCTGGCAGCCCATCCGTCACGAGATTGACCCAAAGAATTTGAATCGGTACGAGCGGAAGGGGCAGCATCAGTAATATCGCAAAAAGCATGACAAGAATTTCGCCAACGTTTGAGGCCAGCATATAGCGAATGAATTTTCGAATATTTTCATAGATGTTTCGCCCTTCTTCTACTGCCGCTCTGATCGTTGTAAAATTGTCGTCGCTTAATATGAGCGATGATGATTCTTTTGCTACGTCTGTCCCAGTCACTCCCATTGAAATACCGATATTGGAAGCTTTAATCGCAGGGGCATCATTCACCCCATCTCCTGTCATCGCGACGATGTGACCTCTATTTTGAAGAGCTTTAACAATTTTTAATTTGTGTTCTGGCGATACACGCGCAAACACGTATATGTCTTCTACTTGATTTTCAAGTTCTTCTACGCTCAAGGAAGAGAGCTTACTTCCTTCCATAACTTTGCCACGCTCAGGTAGAATCCCTAAATTATGGGCAATCGCTTTAGCTGTTGTCACATGATCACCAGTAATCATAATCGTCTTGATCCCGGCGGTTTTACAATCAGCTACAGCCTGCTTCACTTCTTCACGTGGCGGATCGATCATTCCCTCTAATCCAACAAAGGTTAAGCGAGATTCAGCTTGTACGCTATGAAGCATATTGTCTTCATTTTGGATCGGTTTAAAAGCTACGGCGATCGTTCTTAGAGCTAATTCACCAAATGCATTTAACTGCTCCTGAATTTCTCTTTCATAGCTTTTGCGAAGCGGCGCTTTTTTCTCACTCCATAACACCGATTCACACTGCTTAAGAACAATATCAGGTGCACCTTTTGCGATCACGTACCGTTTTCCAACTGAATCTTCAACTACTATGCTCATCATTTTTCGGTTGGAGTCAAAAGGGAATTCCTGGATGATTGTAAATTCTTCTTCCCTCACATCTTCCGTTAATCCGGCCTTCATTGCTGCGGCAACGAGTGCCCCTTCCGTTGGATCACCGTCAAGAACGTATTCGCCGCTTTTTTCCATCACTCTCGCATTGCTACATAGTAATCCAAAAGTAAGGAGCTGCTTCAGCGAGCGTTCCTCATCAGAATAAACGCGTGTATTGCCTTTAAAGAAGTCGCCATAAGGAGAGTAGCCAGACCCGGTAACATCCCACGTCTCTCCGCCTGCCCACAGCTTTGTAACCATCATTTTGTTTTGTGTAAGTGTACCGGTCTTATCTGAACAAATAACGGTCGCACATCCTAATGTTTCTACAGATGGAAGTTTTCGAACAATGGCTTTTCGTTTACTCATTTTTTGCATGCCGATCGCAAGGGCAATTGTAACGATTGCAGGCAAGCCTTCAGGGATGGCTGCGACAGCGAGGGATACACCAGCTAAAAACATGCTATAGACATCGCGTCCCTGAATAATCCCTAGCACGACAACTAGTGCCGTTAAAAGAAGGGCTGCAGCTATTAGCACTTTACCTAACTGCTCTAATCGATTTTGAAGAGGCGTTTCCATCGTATCAGCGGATTGAATGAGGTGAGCGATTTTTCCCATCTCTGTTTTCATCCCAGTTGCTGTCACGACTCCAACGCCTTTTCCTTTCGTTACAAGTGTTCCCATAAAACCCATGTTTTGCTGATCACCAGGGCCAGGTTGTTCATCTCGTATCGCCTCTGGATGCTTGTTTACAGGTAGTGATTCCCCGGTAAGCGCTGATTCTTCAATTTGTAACCCCTGACAAGTAAATAGGCGTAAATCAGCCCCAATCCGGTCTCCGCTTTCAATTCGAACAATATCCCCTACAACCGCTTCTAATGCAGGTATGGTCGTCCAATCACCATCACGAAGCACCTTCATCTTTGGCGATGATAACTGTTTTAATGCCTGGAGGGATTTTTCTGCTTTTCGTTCTTGTACAAAGCCAAGGATCCCGTTCATTAGGATGATTAGGATAATGGCGATCGCATCAAGATACTCTCCAAGTAATCCCGATATAAGCGTAGCCGCCAGGAGGACGACGACCATAAAGTCTTTGAATTGGGCTAAAAACATCAAGATCATCGATGGTCGTTCTGCTTCATCTAATTGATTTAGTCCAAAAACTTTTCTTCTTCTCTCTACTTCATCGGAACTAATTCCCCCCTCGCTTGTCTCCAATTCCTCAACAACTTCTCCCTTTGTCATGTTATACCAGTTCATGATCTACACCCCGATCCTGCACGTAATGTCGCTAATAATTCAACTATATTCAGACAAGCTCAAAAAAATGCTATACTAAGAATAATGTCTAGTGATAGGAATGTAGGTGAACGATATGTCTTTTGACGGTATGGTAATGAGAGCCGTTGCACATGAAACGAATGAACAACTAAAAGGTGGGCGCGTCACAAAAATCTATCAGCCCTATGCGACTGATTTATTACTTGTGATTCGTTCTGGTGGGAAAAACCATCAGCTGCTTTTATCAGCTAATCCATCTTATGCAAGAATTCAAATTACGCAGGAATCTTATGCGAATCCAAAAGAACCACCAATGTTCTGCATGCTGCTTCGTAAGCACTTAGAAGGTAGTATTGTGGAAGAAATTAAACAAATTGAAAATGAACGAATCATCCACATTACGTTTAAAGCACGAAATGATCTTGGCGATTTAACGACTAGAACATTAGTTGCTGAAATTATGGGGCGCCATAGTAACGTGATTCTATTAAATGAATCGAACATGATTTTAGATAGCATTAAGCACCTTTCTCCGTCTGTAAACAGACATCGAACGGTACTTCCGGGGCAGGATTATATCGCTCCCCCTGCGCAAAACAAAGTTTCGCCATTTGGTTTAACAAGAGATGATTTTCTAAGGCAAATCGATTTTAACGCCGGGAAATTGAGCCAGCAGCTCGTGCAAGCTTTTGGTGGAGTTTCACCTCTCATCGCAAATGAAGTGATTCATAGAGCTGGCCTTGCAAATCGCTCAACGCTACCTGAAGCTTTCTTCGCTGTTTTTCAAAAACTAGAGCACCACGACTACGCGCCGCAAATGGTGACAAGTTCAAAAGAGTTCTTTTCAGTTGTTGAGCTTACCCACTTAGCTGGGGAAAAAAGAGCATTTGACTCCGCTAGTGAACTGCTCGACCGTTTCTATTATGGGAAAGCCGATCGTGATCGTGTTAAACAGCAGTCAAATGATCTCGAACGTTTTCTATCAAATGAATTAAAGAAAAACGAGAAAAAAATTAAGAAGCTATCACGTACGATCGAACAAGCCCAGGAGGCTGACACTTATCAACTGCTTGGCGAGCTGTTAACAGCAAATATGCATGTAGTAAAACGAGGCGATAAACAAGTAGAAATTCAAAACTATTATGATGAAGATGGTGGAACAGTTCATATCGAACTGAATCCACAAAAAACGCCGTCTGAGAACGCTCAAGCTTATTTCAAGCGATACAGCAAAGCAAAAAATTCCATTTCCGTTCTTGAAGAGCAGATTACGATGGCTCATCAAGAAATTGCTTACCTTGAACAGCTCATTCAGCAGCTAACTTCTGCTTCACCTCGAGATATCGAGGAAATTCGGGAAGAGCTTGAAGAAGAAGGTTACATTAAGAAGCGACGCAAAAAGAAAAAATCAAAGCCAACAAAACCTCAGCTTGATGTTTATCTTTCTTCTGACGGTACCGAAATTCTTGTTGGGAAGAATAATAAACAAAATGAGTATTTAACAAATAAGTTGGCCGCCCGAAGCGAAACGTGGCTTCATACGAAAGATATTCCTGGATCACACGTTGTGATTCGAAGTAAGGAATATACAGAGGAAACGCTACTTGAAGCAGCTAATCTCGCTGCCTACTTCAGTAAAGCACGTGAGTCTGGTTCTGTTCCAGTTGATTACACGGAAGTGCGTCACGTTAAAAAACCAAATGGTGCAAAACCCGGATTTGTGACATATGATCAGCAAAATACGTTATATGTTACACCTGATCAAGATCTTGTTTTTAGGATGAAGAAGTAACGAAAAAGGTTCCCGCTAAATTTAGCGGGAACCTTTTTTATAACGATGCAACTGTAATAATGGCTAAACCATCTAGTACTTCAACATGTTTTGTTTCCTTCGCACCTAGACCTTTTAGCTTTTCACTTAACTGATTTGGTGAGTAGCGGTGCCTTTTCGTTGAAACATTCGACCATTTTAGCAAAGAAGTTTGTTCAAAACCGCTCATGTTATGCTTTTTTGCATATGAGAAAGCTGCCATTTGGTCCATTTGTAAAGACGGATTTAACATCACAACCTTCCCGCCTTCTTTTGTTACGCGAATCATCTCTTTCATGCCTGCTTCAGGCTCAGGTAAAAGAAACATGACGCACGTTGATAGAGACAAATCAAACGTGTCATCCTCAAACGTAAGGTTGCATGCGTCTCCTTCAGAAAAATGACTTTTATTTGATCGATTTAAAAAGAAGAAGTTTTGTTTGCTTGCTTTAACCATTTCAGATGATAGATCAACACCTGTCAGCATGCTCGCTTCCTCAACACCACGAAGAAGAAGTCTCCCTGTTCCACACCCTACATCGAGTACGGATTTTTCTTCCCATGAACCTGAAGCTTGTTTTAATTCATCATGAACGGCACCAAGCCACTTTGTTCGTGCCATATCATCAAAAAAGGATACGAGTGAATCGAACTCTTCTCCCTGCATTTTTCTCATCTTAGCCCTCCTAAACGGAGAGATCTTTCAACTGCTCCAACCATTCTTTTGAGGATGGATTGTCGCGCCAGTGAAGCAGTGATTGAACCTCTCTTTCTTCAATCATACCTGTTTCTACGGCACATGTTAATAATTCATCGAAATTGGTGAGCGTATCCCAGGCAATTTCCGCGCTGGCGAACTGTTCTGCACCTTTTTTCATTCCATATGTAAAAATGGCGGCTACACCGAGCACGTTAGCGCCAGCAGCTTCTAATTGTTTCACAGCCTCGATCGCACTGCCTCCCGTTGAAACCAAATCTTCAATTACAACAACCTTTTGTCCTACCTCTACTTTTCCTTCAATCACATTTCCTTTTCCATGACCTTTTGCACTTCCGCGAACGTATACCATCGGAAGATCGAGGAGGTCGCTCACCCAGGCAGCGTGAGGAATACCAGCGGTTGCTGTCCCGGCAATCACTTCTGCATCAGCGTATTTTTCTTTCACCATATCGACAAGCCCACTCGCAATTTCCTTTCTTACCTTTGGATAAGAAAGGGTTAAACGATTATCACAGTAAATCGGTGATAATAAACCTGATGACCACGTAAAAGGGTTATTAGGCTGTAGGCTGACGGCTTTAATTTCCAATAGTGCTTTAGCGATTGATTTCATGTGACTTCCTCCACTCTGATTTTAAAATGTCGTATGCTGATAATGGGTTTTTCGCTCCTGTGATACTGCGTCCGACCACAATAAAATCACTTCCTAGAGATCGTGCTTTCTTCGGAGAGCAGACGCGGTTTTGATCTCCAGCCAGATCGCCTTCTAATCTAATCCCTGGTGTTACCGTTAAGAACGATTCTCCGCACGTTTCTTTGATCATCGGAACCTCAAGAGCTGAACTGACGACACCATCAAGTCCGCTTTCCTTCGCAAGCTCTGCGAGAGACACAACACTATTTTTCATATCTGTTGCAATATGCAGTTCGCTTCGAAGCATTTCTTCTGATGTACTCGTCAATTGCGTTACGCCGATGCACAAAGGCCGTTTTTGGCCGCCGCGAGTACCTGCTTCTAGCCCTTCCAACGCCGCCTGCATCATCCGTGATCCTCCGCTTGCATGTACGTTAATTAAGTCAACACCTAGACCAGCAAGCCCCTTCATCGCTTTATTTACTGTATTTGGAATATCATGCAGTTTTAAATCGAGGAAAACGTGATGACCTCGCTGTTTTAATTCGTCTACAAGCTTTGGTCCGTATTGATAAAATGCTTCCATACCCACTTTTACAAAAAGCTTCTCTCCTTCAAATTGCTTAAGGAAAGCATTTAGCTCTTCCTTTTCCGAAAAATCTAGTGCGAGGATGATTGAAGATCCCATTCCTTTTTCCAGCTCCTTCCTGTCAGCTCAGAAATATGATGAACACCTAATTCATCCAGCAAAGCTGGTAAGGCATCAATAATAGTAGGACAAGCGAATGGATCCACGAAGTTTGCCGTGCCAACCGCAACAGCGCTCGCTCCTGCGAGATAATATTCGATTACATCTTCAGCGGATTGCACCCCGCCCATTCCGATAATTGGAATATTTACCTGCTGACTTACTTGATAAATCATGCGAATGGCAACAGGTTTAATCGCCGGACCTGATAATCCTCCCGCTCCATTTGCAAGAATCGGCTTACCTGATTTTAAGTCAATTCGCATACCGAGAAGCGTATTGATCATCGTTAATCCATCAGCGCCGGCACGCTCAACGACTTTTGCCATCTGCACAATATCTGTTACGTTTGGCGAAAGTTTGACGTAAACAGGAACCGATGACACGTCTTTAACTGCTTTAGTGACCTCAAATGCTGTTTCAGGCACCGTTCCAAATGCGAGACCACCTTCTTTCACATTTGGGCAAGAAATATTTAACTCAAGCGCATGTACGTTGTCGGCCGTTGAGATTCGCTCTGCAACAGTCACGTAGTCTTCTATCGTCGATCCAGCGACATTCGCAATAATTGGCACGTTATAGTTCGATAACCACGGTAACTCCTCTGTCATAACACGCTCAAGGCCTGGGTTTTGAAGACCAATCGCATTTAACATGCCTGATGTTGTTTCTGCGACGCGAGGGGTTGGATTGCCAAAGCGCGGCTCATGCGTTGTCGCTTTCACCATAATCGCTCCAAGCTGATCCAGATTATAAAACTTGCTATACTCCTTACCAAATCCAAAGCAGCCTGATGCTGGCATGATCGGATTTTTTAGGTCTAGGCCGGGTAACTCAACTCGTAATCGACTCATAGAACAACCTCCCCCGCTTGAAATACTGGCCCATCACTGCACACTTTACGATAAGCAAAGCCTGTTTCGTCTCCCTGTACGTGACAAACACATGCGAGACAGGCACCAATGCCACAGCCCATTCGCTGTTCAAGTGATAGGTAAACACCTTTTTTAGCACGGTAATTTTCTAGTGCTTTTAACATTGGTGATGGTCCGCAGGCGAAAAGGTAGTCAGCGTTCATGTCAAGCTGGTTTGTTACAAATCCTTCTTCGCCATATGTTCCATCTGCCGTTGTGATTGTGACAGGGCCGTATGCTTTAAATTTTTCTTCGTAGAAAACGACAGAACTTGTTTGAAAACCGTTTACATGTTTTACTTTTACCCCGCGCTTCGTTAATTCCTGTGAAAGGTAATAGAGGGGTGGAACGCCGATACCGCCCCCCACAAGTAGAGCTGTTTCGCCCTCCTTTGTCCTCTCAACTGGAAAACCATTCCCGAGTGGTCCAAGGAGGTCAACTTCGACCCCTGGTACCATCTCGGCTAATACTTTAGTTCCTTTTCCTTCTGCACGATAAATCATCGTTAACTCATGCTTGTTAGGATCGACATGACAAATACTGATCGGGCGTCTTAGCAATGGATCTGATCCGAATCCCGTTTTAACATGAACAAATTGTCCAGGTTGGAAGCTTTCATCGATCTCCTTATGAAAAACAACTGCTTCATAAATCGAAGCTGCAATTTCTTTTTGAGAAACAAGCTCGGTTTTTAACTGCTTCATGAACGAACCACTTCTTTTTCATGAAACTTCGGCATGCTTGTGCTCGTAAACGTCATCGTCTCAATGACCCGTAGCAACGCTTTTGCTGTATCAAGCGACGTGAAGCAAACAACGCCGTTTTCCACTGACTCGCGTCGAATGCGGAAGCCGTCACGTGCAGGTTGCTTTCCTCTTGTGAGTGTATTAATGACAAATTGTGCCTGCCCTTCACGAATGACGTGTAATAAATTCGGTTTCTCTGCTCCGATTTTATTGACAACTGTTACTGGAATTCCGAGTTCTCGAATAATGTGAGCCGTTCCTTCTGTCGCAAGAATGTGGTAGCCGATTGCATTGAACCGTTTTACAATATCAATCGCTTCTTCTTTGTCTTTATCGGCGATTGTGAATAAGACCGATCCGTGCGTAGGAATCTTCATACCCGAAGCAACGAGTCCTTTATAAAGAGCTTTTTCAAGCGTATAATCGCGACCCATTACCTCACCTGTTGACTTCATTTCTGGCCCTAGCGTAATGTCAACGCGACGTAACTTCGCAAAGGAGAAGACCGGTACTTTCACATACACGTCATCTCTTTCCGTTCCATACCCTGTTTCATAACCAAGTGATGTGAGCGACGATCCGAGGATCACTTTCGTAGCTAGATTCGCCATAGGTACTCCAGTAATTTTACTTAAAAATGGCACGGTTCGACTTGATCTTGGATTCACTTCGAGCACAAATACCTGCTCATTTTGAATCACATATTGAATATTCAGGAGCCCTTTGATTTTCAATCCTCTCGCAAGCGTGATCGTTTGATCAATAAGCGTCTGCTTTACTTCACTGGATAAGCTCTGAGGTGGATACACCGCGATGGAATCGCCTGAGTGAATTCCAGCGCGCTCGATGTGCTCCATTATTCCTGGAATAAATACGGTTTCTCCGTCAGAGATCGCATCAACTTCAATTTCTTTCCCCATCAAATAGCGATCGATTAAGACTGGATGCTGCGGATTTACTTTAACCGCATTTTCCATGTAATGAAGAAGCTCGCTTTCTTTGTAGACAATTTCCATCGCTCTTCCGCCAAGTACATAAGATGGGCGAACAAGGACAGGATAGCCAATTCGCTCGGCAATCGAGACAGCTTGATCAACAGACGTTGCGGTCTTTCCTTCTGGTTGCGGAATATTCAGCTCTGCCATCGCCATTTCAAACTTGTCGCGATTTTCTGCCCGATCCATATCTTCTAACGAAGTTCCTAGAATGTTCACGCCTCGCGCTGATAGTTCATCTGCTAGATTGATAGCCGTCTGGCCGCCGAACTGTACGATAACGCCTTTAGGCTTCTCAAGATCGATGACGTGCATCACATCTTCCACTGTTAAGGGTTCAAAATATAGCTTATCTGAAATACTGAAATCCGTTGAAACTGTTTCTGGATTATTATTTATAATAATTGCTTCATATCCAGCTTCGCGAATTGCCCAAACGCTGTGTACGGTTGCGTAGTCAAACTCAATTCCTTGCCCGATTCGAATTGGTCCTGAACCAAGTACAAGCACACTCTCTTTCGGCGTCTCTAGCGACTCATTTTCTTCTTCATAAGTTGAGTAGTAATACGGTGTTTCAGATTCAAATTCCCCTGCACAGGTATCGACCATTTTATAGACAGGTCGGATGGATTCTTTTGTTCTGAGCTCATAAATTTCAAGCTCTTTTTGATTCCAGAGAGTTGCAACGATATCGTCTGAGAACCCTTTTTGTTTAGCTTCAAGTAAAAGATCAAGATTCCCTTTATTTTCTTTTAGTTTGTTTTCGAGCTCAATAATTCCTTGTATCTTCACGAGGAAATAATGATCAATCATGCTCCAGTCATGAATTTGTTTCATTGTCTTTCCTCTTCTAAATGCTTCCGCTACAACAAAGATGCGCTCATCATCTGCGAAGCGGATTCGTTTTTCCAGCGTTTCGTCGTCAAGGTCAGCTAATTCTGGAATGCATATATGACTGACGTTCGATTCTAAAGAACGCACAGCTTTTAACAGGGATTCTTCTAGCGTCCGGCCGATCGCCATCACTTCGCCTGTCGCCTTCATTTGCGTTCCTAACTTTCGATTTGCACTCTCAAACTTATCAAACGGCCACCTTGGAATTTTCGAAACGACATAGTCTAATGCTGGTTCGAAGCTTGCATATGTTTTTCCTGTAACAGGATTTTTCATTTCTGCAAGCGAAAGTCCAACCGCGATTTTCGCTGCAAGTTTGGCAATTGGATAGCCCGTTGCTTTCGATGCAAGAGCGGAGGAACGGCTAACCCTAGGATTTACCTCAATGATGTAATATTGGAAACTGTATGGGTCTAGAGCAAGCTGAATGTTACAGCCTCCTTCAATCTTTAAGGCACGGATTACTTTTAGTGCGACGTTTCTTAGCATTTGATAATCTCGATCTGATAGCGTTTGACTCGGTGCCACAACAATGGAGTCACCAGTGTGAATGCCAACTGGGTCAATGTTCTCCATGTTACAAACGACGATCGCCTGATCCTGACCATCACGCATCACTTCATACTCCACTTCTTTAAAGCCTGCAATGCTTTTCTCGAGAAGACATTGGGTGACCGGGCTGTATTTAAGTCCACTTGAAACAATTTCTTCTAGCTCTTCATCATTGTTTACAATTCCGCCGCCTGTTCCTCCGAGCGTATAGGCAGGGCGAACGATTACCGGGTAGCCAATTCGCTTCACAAATTGATAGGCTTCTTCGAGATTATGAATAATATCACTTTCCGGTACTGGCTCGTTTAGCTCATTCATGAGCGTACGAAACAAATCACGATCCTCTGCCTGCTGAATCGCATCAAGTTTAGTACCTAAAAGTTCTACTTCATAGTCTTTTAAAACGCCCGCTTCTGATAATTCCATTGCCATATTTAGTCCAGTTTGTCCTCCAAGCGTCGCAAGAAGAGCATCTGGTCGTTCTTTTCGAATGA
Source organism: Bacillus sp. N1-1 (assembly GCF_009818105.1). NCBI lineage: Bacteria > Bacillati > Bacillota > Bacilli > Caryophanales > Bacillaceae > Bacillus > Bacillus sp. N1-1. The sequence goes on along the minus strand of NZ_CP046564.1, from coordinate 1,895,700 downwards.
TTCGGCTAACAAAATCAAGCGTTAGTGGCTCGATGTAAACTTCGTCGGCAATCGTTGTATCTGTCATAATCGTCGCCGGATTCGAGTTTACGAGGATCACTTCATACCCTTCTTCTTTTAACGCCTGACACGCTTGCGTCCCTGCATAGTCAAATTCTGCTGCTTGCCCGATAACAATCGGTCCTGATCCGATCACAAGGATTTTTTGAATATCTGTACGTTTAGGCATATGTTTTTTCCCCCTTGAATGTTGTAATCATCGCGATAAAGTCGTCAAAAAGTTCATTGGAATCTTCAGGTCCAGGTGAAGCTTCTGGATGGTATTGCACACTGAAAGCTGCATACTCCTTATGTTTAACCCCTTCAATTGAACCATCGTTTACTGCCACATGTGTGACAATTAACTCCGTATTCTCTATCGTTTCAGGTGCGATCGTATAGCCGTGATTTTGAGAAGTAATCGCCACGCGTTTTGTTGATAAATCCATTACCGGGTGATTCGACCCTCTATGGCCAAACTTCATTTTCTCTGATTCCGCTCCGCAAGCAAGGGCAAATAGCTGATGACCAAGACAAATGCCAAAGAGCGGGATTTTACCAAGAATGCCGTTGATCATCTCTACAGCCTCGGGAACATCTTTCGGGTCCCCAGGACCGTTACTAAGCATGACGCCATCAGGGTTTAGGCGAAGAATATCTTCCGCTGACGTATTGTACGGAACGACAACCACATCACATTTACGCTTTGTTAATTCTCTCAGAATGCCGTGCTTCATCCCAAAATCGACAAGAACAATACGGAAGCCCCGTCCTGGACTTGCGTATGGTGCTTTAATGGAAACCTGCTTCACCTGATCTCGTTTTAACGGGGTTTCTCTTAGATCACGTGCAATTTTTTCTGGATCGACGTCCATGCTACACATCTTTCCTTTTAGTGTTCCATTCGAACGAATAAGCTTTGTTAGCTTTCTTGTATCAATTCCTTCTAGCCCGGGAATGCCTTTCACACGAAGCAGTTCATCAAGCGTCATTTCATTTCTCCAATAGCTTGGCGCAGCCGTTGCTTCTTTAACGATAAGGCCGTGTACAGATGGGTTAATCGATTCAAAATCATCTCGGTTAATGCCGTAGTTTCCGATTAACGGATACGTAAGCGTGACGATTTGAGCACAGTAAGAAGGATCTGATAAAATTTCTTGATAGCCTGTCATGCCTGTGTTAAAAACAACTTCACCGCTTTTTTCGATGTCACTCCCAAATGCTTTTCCTACAAAAATGGATCCATCTTCTAGTATTAGCTGTCTTTTCATCATTGATCGCTCCCCTTTTCAAACACAATTTTTCCATTTACAAATGTTGCGACTGGCCATCCTTTGCACGGCCACCCATTAAATGGAGTGTTTTTCCCTTTTGAGACAAATAACTCCGGATTAATATCCTCTTCCTCTGTTAAATTAATAATGGTCATATCGGCTTGTACGCCACTCGCAAGCGTGCCGTATTCTAAGCCAAATGCGCGCGCTGGCTTAACCGTTAACCAATCCACAAGTTGCTTGAGCGTAAACGTCCCTTTTTCAACAAAATGAGTGTAAAGAAGCGGAAAGGCTGTCTCCAGTCCAACGATGCCAAACGGTGCTTTTTCCATTGATTGTGCCTTTTCATCCTGTGAATGTGGGGCATGATCTGTTGCAATAAAATCGATTGTCCCATCGAGCAGTCCTTCAAGTAGGGCCTCTCGATCTTCCTTCGAGCGTAACGGAGGATTCATTTTATAATTTGTATCAAGTCCAGGGATGTCATCTTCTGATAGAAGCAAATGATGAGGTGTCACCTCTGCAGTGACGTTAACCCCGGCCCGTTTCGCATCGCGAACGACGCGTACGGATTCTTTCGTGCTAATATGACAAACGTGATAATGTACGCCTGCTGCTTCAGCGAGCAGTACGTCTCTTGCAATATGTACCGCTTCACATACTGACGGGATACCGTTTAATCCGTTTTCTTTAGAAAAATGCCCTTCATGAACGCTTCCGCCATTGATCAACGTATTTTCTTCGCAGTGAGCAACAATGGATAGGTTACTAGCTGCCGCACGCTTCATCGCTTCTAGCATCATTCCTGCGTTCTGTACACCAACGCCATCGTCCGTTAACGCAAATGCACCGCTAGTTTGTAATCCTTTAAAATTCGTAAGCTCTTCACCAAGCTGTCTCGTTGTAATCGCTCCGTATGGAAGGACCCGTACGCTAGCCGTTTCCTTAATTCGTTCCATCAATTTGTCCATCGTATCTATATTATCTGGAACAGGTCTTGTATTCGGCATCGCCGCTATAGTTGTAAATCCACCTTTTGCTGCAGCTTTCGTTCCCGTTTCAATTGTCTCTTTATGCTCGCCGCCAGGTTCTCTTAAATGAACGTGGAGATCAACAAGACCAGGAACGAGAAGATTTCCTTTTGCATCAAACGTTTCATGTGCTCCTTTTTCAATCCCTTTTGCGATTTTTTCAATTCGTCCTTCCTCATTTACAAGAACATCCTGCTCCATCAATTCTCCAGCTTCGTTTACTAGTTTCGCGTTTTGGATTAGCATTACACGACCATCCCTTTCTGTGTAGGTTGTAGAACTAAATTCAAGCAGGCCATTCGAACATAAACACCGTTTTCCATCTGTTTAAAAATTCTTGAGCGCTCGCATTCCACTAACGTTGTATCAATTTCAACGCCTCGATTAACCGGTGCAGGATGCATGATGATGCTATGTTTCTTCATTCTCTTCTCTCGCTCGATTGTTAACCCATACGACTCAAGATAAGAACCCGTGTCGCTTTTTCTTTCGTGTCGTTCATTTTGGATACGGAGAAGCATGAGAACGTCTGCCTGTTCCGCTGCTTCATCTATCGTTACGAATGGAAATTCATTCATTGTTTCATCTTGCCATTCAGGTGGGCCGGAGAAGCTTACCTTTGCCCCCAATCGTTTTAATACGTGAGCATTTGAGCGCGCCACTCGGCTATGCTTTATATCTCCAGCTATCACAACGTGAAGGCCTTCAAATCTCTTGAACTCCTGCCGAATGGTTAGAAGATCAAGTAAAGATTGTGTTGGATGATGACCACATCCGTCTCCAGCATTAATGATCGACATCGTCGTTTTTTCAAGTAAAGGTGCGAAATACTTTTCATCCTTGTGCCTAACGACCACTGCGCTAACACCAATTGCTTCAAGCGTCTTGATCGTGTCGTACAGCGTTTCTCCTTTTTGCACACTGGATGAGGAAGTTTCAAAATTCAACACTTCATATCCCAATTTCTTTTCTGCTACTTCAAAACTAAATCTCGTTCTTGTAGAAGGCTCAAAAAAGAGATTGGCAATAAATACAGGTTCCTGGGTTTGAAGACTTTTTCCTTTTCGTAAACGCTCAGCCTGTAGTAATATCTCCTGAATTTGATCTAGTGTAAGAGACGTCATATCAAGTAAATGCTTCACATCATTCACTCCATTTCCTTCATTTTTTTTCAAAAAAAACACCCTGAGCGTTTGTCAGGGTGCAGAAAGGTAGACGCGTTGTGTCAACGCCTCTCATTTCCACCCTTTTAGGTCTCTCTGTACCTTTTTAAAGGATGATACTATGCAGCTGGTTCATTGTTTTCAAGATCTTCTTCGAACATTTTTTCTACTGATTGCTGTGAGCTTCCTCCAGGCAGTATCAAGTTTAGCGCAATACCGATAATCGTAGCTAGAGCCATGCCAGCAATTTGCAAGTTATCACTTACCTGGATGAAGGCACCACCTACACCGATGACAAGAATAACAGAGGAGATAATCAAGTTTCGCTTTTCTCCAAGATCGATTTTGTTATCGATTAGCATGCGTAGGCCTGAAGAAGCAATAATTCCAAACAGAAGGATTGAAACTCCGCCCATGACGGCCGTTGGAATTGTTGAGATAAGCGCCGTTACTTTTCCTACGAAGCCGAACATGAGTGCGAGCACGGCGGCTCCTCCTATGACGAAGACGCTGAACACGCGTGTAATGGCAAGCACTCCGATGTTTTCGCCGTAAGTTGTGTTTGGCGGTCCACCAAGACAAGATGAAATCATTGTCGCTACGCCGTCACCAAGAATAGAACGGTGAAGACCTGGTGTTTTTAAGAAGTTTTTTCCGGCTACTTTACTTAAGACCATCTGATCGCCAATGTGTTCAGCGATCGTGACAACAGCGATGGGAACCATAATGAACAAGATTTCCCATGAGAAGACGTCTACTGGATTGTAATCCGCAAACGGGATGATAAAGTCTGGCATTTGAAAGAATGAAGCTTCTTTAATTGGTGTTAAGTCAACAATGCCCATAAAGTAAGCAAATGTATATCCTGATACAATGCCGATTAAGATTGGGATCAGGCTGAAAAATCCTCTTAAAAACATCGAAGCAAGAATGGTAACCCCAAGCGTAACAAGTGCGACAGTAAAGTGCGTGCCGCTATAGGCTTCCGTCGCCGGGTTGTTCATGGCCATGTCAATCGCCGTTCCCGCAAGCCCGAGTCCAATAACCATAATGACCGGTCCTACAACGATCGGTGGCAGCAGCTTTAAGAGCCAGTTTAAGCCAAGTGCTCGAATTCCGATCGCAACTAATCCGTAAACAATTCCTGCAAAAAAGCTTCCGATCATCGCTCCTTCAGGGCCATGCAATGATACCGCTGATATGATTGGTGCTATGAAGGCGAATGATGAGCCGAGATAAGCAGGAATTCGACCTTTCGTAATTAAGAGATACGCTAGTGTACCAAGTCCACTTGAGACAAGAGCCACGGCCGGATCAAGACCGACGAGAAACGGAACTAATATCGTTGCGCCAAACATGGCGAATAAATGCTGTAAGCTTAATGTAAGCCAACTTGATGGTTTTGGAACGTCTCGAATTCCTAGTACTTGTTTCATGATGTTTTCCTCCTCGGTTGTGCGTGTCCCGGCCATGCTTATAAAAAAACTCCTTGCATGGCCGCAAGGAGGTACACGCGTGTCCTATAACGGAACGCGGTTCCTCCCTTGGCCGTCTCTCTGGACGAAATTAAAGGGAGCACGATTTATGATTGTGTTAAGCTAACTTGATCAAAGTCATCTACTTCTGTAAGGGCAACTTCAATGATTTCTTCTTTTGATGTTGGCACGTTCTTGCCAACGTAATCAGGTCGAATCGGTAATTCTCTATGTCCGCGATCCACCAGCACAGCTAATTGAATTTGTGATGGACGACCGAGATCCATTAAGGCGTCCATTGCTGCACGAACGGTTCTACCGGTATAAAGGACGTCATCAATGAGAATCACTTTCTGATCGCTCACATCTTTTGATATGCTTGTTCCTTTAATCAGCGGATCTTGATCTTCATTTTTGTGAGTTAAGTCATCGCGATACATCGTGATGTCCACTTCTCCTACTGAAATCGCCGAGCCTTCGATTTGCTCAATTCGTTCAGCTAACCTTTCAGCTAAATAGATGCCTCGGGTTTTTATTCCAACAAGCATTGTATTTTCGATGCCTTTATTGCGTTCTAGTATTTCATGTGCAATTCTTGTTAGTGCTCTTCGAATCGCTTGATCATCTAGCAAAATTCGCTTGTTTTCCATGATGACCGCCCCTCTCTCTTTCTATTCCTAAGCATTAAAAAAACCCTTTCGCCATGAGGGCAAAAGGGTTCTTGGGCATACAAATGTAGCGTTCGTACGCAGCCGATTTTCCTTTGCAGCCTCACTGGACTGTCCTTAAAGGGTATGCTGTTGTCTACAAAGAGTATCGCAGAGATCTTCTCTAATGTCAACCTTAATCTTGTCTAAGTCTTTTTAATAAGCGTTCGATATCTTCAGGAATAGGTGCTGAGAATTCAAGCCACTCTTCCGTTACGGGGTGACGAAAACCTAGTACTCCTGCATGTAGCGCCTGACCGTCAATTGGAAGCGACTTTCTTCTTGGTCCGTATTTCGGGTCCCCTGCGACAGGATGATCGATATACTTCATGTGCACGCGGATTTGATGCGTCCGACCTGTTTCAAGCTTACACTCCACATACGTATATTGCTGATACCGCTCAAGCACACGAAAATGCGTTACAGCGTCGCGACTATTCTCATCCGTCACCGTCATTTTTTGACGATCTTGCCGATCTCGTCCGATTGGAGCATCAATCGTGCCTACATCGTGCTGAATATTGCCATGTACAATGGCCGTATATAGTCTGTTAACTGTTTTGGCTTGCAGTTGCTTTACGAGTGATTCATGCGCCTTATCGTTCTTAGCAACCATCAACAAACCTGATGTATCTTTATCGATTCTGTGCACAATCCCAGGGCGAACAACGCCATTAATGCCGCTTAGGTCGTTCACTTGATACATTAGTCCATTTACAAGCGTGCCGCTAGCGTGGCCCGGTGCAGGATGAACAACCATTCCACGAGGCTTATTCACGACAAGAACATCTGCATCTTCATAAACGATCTCAAGATTTAAGTTCTCCGCAACAATTTCTAACTCCTCAGGCTCTGGAACGGTTACTTCGATTTCATCGCCTGCTGTTGCTTTATAATTGCCTTTTACTGCTTCACCATTTACTTGAATGTTTTTTTCTTTGATCCAAGTTTGAACCTGGCTACGTGACCAGTCGCTTTCATAAGAAGTAATGAGCTTATCAATTCGCTCACCTTTTTCTTCTTCTGCTACTTTAAATGTGAATTTTTCCATTAGTTTTCCCCTTTAGCCTGCTTACTTTCAAAAATGGTTCCGATAAAAATGAGTATAACCCCTACAACAAGGGATGCATCGGCAACGTTAAATATCGGAAAGTCATAAGAGAAGATGAACGTGTTTACAAAATCCACCACTTCTCCTCGAAGTACTCGATCAATAAAGTTCCCAATTGCGCCGCCAAGTATGAGCGCCAGCGTTACACTAACGAAACGGCTATGCTTATACTGTCTCATATAATAAATAACCGCTCCAATGACGAAAATCGTAATAATATAAAAGAAAATCATCTGTCCTTGAAGGATTCCGAAGGCCGCGCCCCGGTTTCGATGAGATGTGAGAGAAAGAAAACCATCGATCAACGTTATGTTTTCACCATATTCCATATACTTCACAACAAGCCATTTGGTCCACTGATCAAGTACAATGATGCCAATGGCTATGAGATATTTCCACACGAGCGCTCCTCCGATCAAATGTTACTTCCTATGAAAGTTTAGCACAGCTTGCTTCAGCAGACAATCGAAACTGCGGTTGTCATATAGAAAAGACGCTCTGCAATTGCAAAGCGTCTTCTCGTTTACGATCACGATTAGTAATGATTTTTAACAGTTTCAGCACAGCTAGCGCAAAGAGTTGGGTACTCGCTATCAGTGCCAACATCCGTTTTCACTTGCCAGCAGCGCTCACACGTTTCTCCTTCAGCAGGTGAAACAGAGATCGCTAGTTCTTCATATACTTTTGCTTCTGCAGGTGCTTCAGCCTTCGTACCGGCAACTGTAGCACCAGATACGATAAAGAGCTTCTCAAGATTCGCTACGCCTTCAAGCAAATCTTTCGTACCATTATCAGCGTAAATATGAAGCTGAGCGGTTAACGACTTACCAATTTTCTTCTCGTTACGCGCTTCTTCTAATGCTTTTAGCACTTCATCACGAAGTTCCATCACATGATCCCATTTCTGTTCAAGATCTGCTGTCCCTTCAAAATCCTTCACTTCCGGCATATCCGATAGCTGTACTAATTCTTCGTTTTCACCAGGAACATACTGCCATACTTCCTCAGCTGTATGGGGAATAATTGGAGAAAGAAGTTTCGTTAACGCTACAGCCGTCTGATAAAGAACTGTTTGAATCGCACGGCGCTTCGGATGATCTTCATGCTCGATGTAAAGCGTATCTTTTGCAATATCAAGATAGAACGAACTCATTTCAATCGTAAAGAAGTTATGAATCGTGTTATAAACCGTTAAGAATTGATACTCATCGTAAGCTTTCTTCACTTTTGACACTAAGTTGTTCAGCTTCACTAGCATATACTGATCAAGTTCACCTAGATTTTCATAAGCGACTTGATGCTGAGCTGGATCAAAGCCTTCCAAATTACCGAGCATAAAGCGGAACGTATTACGAATCTTACGGTATACTTCAGCTACTTGTTTTAAAATATCATCTGATACCCGCACGTCAGCCTGGTAATCAGCTGATGATACCCATAGACGAAGAATATCTGCGCCTAATTGCTTCATGACATCATTTGGTACCATTGTGTTTCCAAGAGATTTACTCATTTTCTTTCCTTCACCATCGAGGATGAAGCCGTGGCTTAGAACCGCTTTATAAGGTGCTTTTCCAGTTACAGCTACGGCTGTAGAAAGAGATGAGTTAAACCAGCCACGATACTGATCAGAACCTTCAAGATACAAATCTGCAGGACGAACGAGATCGCTACGCTCTTCTAGTACAGCCTGGTGAGATGAACCTGAATCAAACCAAACGTCCATAATGTCCATTTCTTTCCGGAATTCTCCGTTTGGACTGTGCCCTGAAGTAAATCCTTCAGGAAGAAGGTCTATTGCATCCCACTCGAACCAGATGTTAGATCCGTGTTCACGGAATAGGTCTGATACGTGAGAAATTGTTTCATCTGTAATGATTGGCTCATTATTTTCGCCATAAAATACTGGGATTGGAACGCCCCATGCACGTTGACGAGAGATACACCAATCTTCACGATCTTTTACCATATTGTGAAGGCGAATCTCGCCCCAAGTAGGGAACCAATTCACATCTGCCACAGCTTGAAGTAGCTCTGGACGAAACTCTTTAATAGAAGCAAACCATTGTTCCGTTGCACGGAAGATAATTGGTTTCTTCGTACGCCAATCATGTGGATAAGAGTGCGTGAAGAACGTAAGCTTTACAAGGGCTCCAGCTTCTTCAAGCTTCTCTGTAATTGGCTTATTCGCTTTATCATAGAACATCCCTTCAAATCCAGGAGCTTCATCGGTAAAGACACCTTTTTCATCAACCGGGCAGAGGATATCAAGTTTATACTTTCGTCCGATCAAGTAGTCATCTTCCCCGTGTCCAGGAGCCGTATGAACACATCCTGTACCAGCGTCAAGTGTTACATGATCACCAAGAATAACGAGAGACTCACGGTCATAGATCGGATGCTGAGCTGTTACGTATTCAAGCTCGCTACCTTTAACGCGCTTCACTTCACTTACGTTCGTCCATTCAAACTCTTCTTTTAATTGATCAACAAGCTCTGTTGCAACGACGTATTTTGTGCCGTCAGCATCAACAACACTGTACTCAAACTTCTCATTTAACGCAATCGCAAGGTTAGATGGGATCGTCCATGGAGTTGTTGTCCAGATAATAAACTTCTCATCCCCTGCCAGCACACCTTTACCGTCTTTTACATCAAATGCAACATAGATGGATGGGGAGCGCTTATCATGATACTCGATTTCAGCTTCTGCTAATGCTGATTCAGAAGTTGGAGACCAGTAAACGGTTTTCTTATCTTTGTAGATATAACCGCGCTTCGCCATTTCACCGAACACTTTGATTTGTTGAGCTTCGTAGCCTTTATGAAGTGTGATGTATGGATTATCCCAATCGCCTCGAACACCAAGACGCTTAAACTGTTCGCGCTGGCGATCGACTTGTTTTAATGCGTACTCTTCACATTTCTTTCTAAATTCAGCTACCGTTAACTTTTTACGATCGACGCCTTTTTTTGTTAACGCCTGCTCAATTGGAAGTCCATGTGTATCCCACCCTGGAACGTAAGGTGCATTGAAACCGTTCATTGATTTATAACGAACGATGATATCTTTCAACACTTTGTTTTCAGCGTGGCCCATATGAATGTCACCATTCGCATATGGAGGGCCATCGTGGAGCACAAACAATGGACGGTCTTTCGTTCTTTCCTGTACTTTTGCATAAAGGTTAATATTTTCCCATTCTTTTTGCATGTCAGGCTCTTTATTTGGTAAATTTCCTCTCATCGGAAATTTTGTTTTTGGCATTAAGAGCGTTTCTTTAAAGCTCATGAGGTTTCCTCCTTCAACTGATAACGACCAACAACCGTAGCGCGCAAATCCCCGGCATCACTTTCGTCAAATACAAAAAAACCTTCTCGTCCCCGAATAGGGACGAGAAGGTTTTTCCCGTGGTACCACCCAAATTAAGCTTTACGCTCACTTTGCATTCGTAACGTGAATGATTCGCCGAGGCTTACTTATCGTTCAGCACGGGACTCAGGGGCGATCTTCCCTAATTGGTTAACACCGGCTCACACCATTCCCGGCTCGCTTTGTTAAGTAAGTATTAGGTACTCTTCCCATCTTCGTCGATCGTTATTGCTATTACTAGAAGTATAGTTTAAATAAAATTAAGAAGTCAAGGAAATGACAAAAAAATAAATAAGTGCATTACGCTTTTTCTTCGATTTGTTCCTGCTGCTCTTCTTCCTCTTCTTCAAATCGAGCTACAAGACCATCCCAGTCTTCGTTATTAAGCATCTCGAGCTGAGCCTCAACTAGCATACGAAAACGAGTGCGATAAACTGCAGCTTGTTTCTTTAGCTCTTCGTTATCCATTGAAATCTTACGCGCTTTTGCAAGTGAATCATTAATAATGCGATCGGCATTTTTTTCTGCTTCTTTAACAATAAGCTGAGATTCTTTTTTTGCATTTTGTCTTACTTCTTCTGCTGATTCTTGTGCAACTAAGATCGACTTGTTTAACGTTTCTTCCAGGTTAGAGAAATGTCCTAGTCGTTCTTCTAATAGTTTCACTCTCTCATTCAATTCTTTCTTTTCTCTGATTACCGTTTCATAATCTTTGATTACTTGATCGAGAAATTCATTGACTTCATCTTCATCATAACCGCGGAAACCGCGAGTAAACTCTTTGTTATGAATATCTAATGGTGTTAAAGGCAATTCTGCCACCTCCGATTTACTCTCATTTCATATACCCGGCTTAATCCTATTTCGACAGCGATTTGGATATTCCTTCTATTTGCGACAAACTATTTACGAATTTGATAAGTGATTCGCCATTTATCTCGCTTTGTTTTCCCATCGATTGAAACGATTTTACTTCTACCGGAACCTCTTAGAGATAAGTAATCTCCCTCTTTCACCTCAGCAGAAGGTTGACTTACAATCTTCCAGTTTAATTTCGCGCGATCATGTTCGATCATCGTATTCACTTTACCTCTTGAGAGATTATAAACTTCAGCGAGAACAGTATCTAGTCTAAGACTAGTCACTGTCCCTGCCTGCTCGTCCCATACTGCTTCAGGTAAATGTAAATGCTCAAGTGAAATTTCTACTGGAGAAAGAGAAGCCTTACCAGCTTGCGTCAGATTCATTTGAACAAAGTCTGCAATCTCCTTTGCTACTATAAGATGTGCAAGACTATCATTTACGATGATATCTCCAAATTTCTCTCGTTTTATCCCGAGGCCCATCATTGCGCCAAGCAAATCAGGATGAGTAAGTGTAACGAACTTAGCTGGATATGTAATTTCAAATGCTGTTATATCGAAATCTTCGGTTGAAGGCTCAAAGTAAGGTGGAACAAGAAGAGCCCTTTGACGTTCAGACCCTTCAACTCCACCTGAGAAAAACACTCCCACATCAGGATGATTTCCTATGATTTGTCTTACCATATCCTGCTCTCGCGGATCTAGAAAATCTGTTAATCTGGGCGCATATCTTTCCTGAACCTCATCTTGCCACTGCAAAACGCGATCCACAAACGTCCGTTCTTCAGGGCGGTAATGTTCGTAAATCGACATTAACTTACGAAACTAAAGAGAGCAGCGATTCCGTATTGGACGAATTGAAGCGCAAAAATCGCAACAATCGGTGAAATATCAAGCATGCCTCCGATTGGCGGAATAAACTTGCGAAACGGTGCAAGGTATGGCTCTGCGATCGAAGCGATCATCTGGCCAATTGAAGATTCTCTTGCATTTGGAATCCATGACATAAAAATGTAAATGATGAGAATCCACGTATAAATTTGTACTGCTGAAATTAAGATTGAAGCAATGTTCAAACTTTTCACCCTTTCTTACTTACTCGTCTTCATAAATTTCATCTGTGATATTTCCTGAAATTTCAACGTTATCCGGGGTACATAAAAATGTCTCCGGACCGAGCTTTTGAATATCGCCACCAACAGCATAGACGGTTCCACTTAAAAAGTCGACAATTCGCCTTGCCTGATCCTGCGGAATACGTTGAAGATTCATTACAACGGACTTCCGATTCTTCACATGATCAGCAATATCCTGAGCTTCAGCATACACTCTAGGTTCCACTAGCACAACTCTTGAGTTCTTATGAACGCTTTGAAGACTGACAACATTTTGTTTGCTTTTTCGATTTGCCCTGGTTACTTCAGACTCTTCTTCCTCCATATATGCTTCGTTCTCCTGCTGCTCATCCAATTCTATCGTCTCATCATCAAGTTCAAAGAACTGTTTGAATTTCGTTTTAATACCCAATTCCCTGCACCTCCTGGAGAGCTTAATTTATTTTTCATTACCGACAAGTGACGATCCAATTCGAACGTATGTTGCACCCTCTTCAACTGCAATTTCATAATCGTTAGACATGCCCATCGAAAGCTCGTTGCATGGAGCATGACTGAGTGAAAGGTTTTGAATACGTTCTCCAAGCTCTCGGAGTTGCTTAAAGACTGATCGAATTTCATTTCGATCGTCTGTATGCGGAGCCATTGTCATTAACCCGATCACTTTAATCGATGAGAACTCTTTCAGCGATTCAATAAAAGGAATCGTATGATCTAATGATAAGCCATGCTTGGAATCTTCCCCGGACACGTTCACCTGTACAAAACAGTTTATTTCACGGTCCGCTCGTTTCTGTATTTCTTTTGCTAAAGAACGACGATCAAGTGAATGAATATAGTCTACAAACGGAAGAACTTCTTTTACTTTACGTGATTGTAGCGTTCCGATAAAGTGCCAGGAGGGCGTTGTCCCAAGTGCTTCCACTTTTTCTAAAAGTCCTTCATCACGACTTTCACCAAAATGCGTTAATCCTGCATCGAGTGCTTCTTTTGTACGTTCAACACTTACGTATTTTGTAACAGCTACCACGTTTACTCGCTCTGGGTTTCGGCTAGAAGCTTCGGCTGCTGCGTTTATTTGTTTTTTAATTGTAGCTAAACTTTCTCTTACATCCACGTTAATGCTATACCTCCCCGAGTCCTATGTATGCCATCATTCTTCCTGTTTTTCCTTCTTCCTTTCGGTGAGAGAAAAACAGATTGCTGCAGCTTGTACAGTAGCTACTAATTGATAGATGACTCGATTGAACACCAGCCTTTAGAAGTAATTCCCGATTAACAGCTTTTAAATCAAGCTGATATTTTCCTTTTGACGTCTCTTCATACAGTGAAGCTTTATTTAAAAGTAGTGAATTGACCTGATTGACTACTCCATCATCAACTTCGTAACAGCACTTCCCAATAGATGGCCCTATCGCTGCATGAATATCCTCAGCCTTTATACCATCTTCCTTCCAGGCATTGATCATCTCTCCAGCAATATTCTTCGTCGTTCCTTTCCACCCTGCGTGGGCAAGACCTACCCGATTCGCTTTTGGGGCATAAAAATATAATGGAACGCAGTCTGCATAAAGAGCCGTTAATAAAACATCCTGGTCGTCTGTATATAGACCGTCAACGCTTGAAATCGCATCGTGATGATCCGCTGATCCACGTCCTTTATCCTCTGAAACAATTTTTGCAAGAGCCGCGCCATGGATTTGTTCTCCAACAACCCACTGATTTAATGGTCGCTCAATATCACCAGCAAGAATTTTTCGGTTCTCGAGCACATCTTTCGCTTCATCTGGTACGTGAAATCCAAGATTCAAGCTAGAAAACGGAGTCTGGCTAACTCCGTTTCTGCGAGTCGAAAAACCTGCAATTGGTTGATTTTTTCGCTCAGCTTGATCTGGAAATTTCAGTTCCAGTGAAGTTTGTTTCATTGTTGCTTGAAATGGTTCGTTCGCCACAGTTGCACCCCTTTATACCATGATACAGTTTATACCTTATTTTATCATAATATGTTGAAGCTAAGGGAGATAGATTGTTACATCTTTCTGAGCTTACGATTCTTTCTGAAAAGATTCGCCATCTGCCGTATCGTGATGCCTTACTAAAATCACGTCTGAACCAATCTTAACAATGTTTCGCCACGGAATAACGACATCGCTTTCTCTAGCAAATAACCCCATCATTTTACCTGCACCCGGAATCACAATCGCTTCTATTTTACCTGTAGTTAAATTAATTTCCAGATCAGCGATGTGACCAAGCTTTCGTCCATTCGATACGTTCACAACATCTTTGACCTGAAATTCAGAAATTTTTATCATGACGCACCCACCTTTCAACTCATTATATGAAATGCAGGCAAAAGAAAAGACCTGTTTCTCAGGTCTCATTCTAACTTTGAATATTTTTATTCATTTGATGGATGGCGGCTTTTTCAAGACGAGACACCTGGGCCTGCGATATCCCAATCTCATCCGCTACTTCCATTTGGGTTTTCCCCTGGAAAAACCGCATTTGTAAAATCATATTTTCTCGTTGATTTAATCGAGTCATTGCCTCTTTAAGTGCAATATCCTCTAACCACTGAATATCTTTTTGTTTATCGTCGCTGATTTGATCCATTACAAAGATCGGATCACCACCATCATTATAGATCGGTTCAAATAATGAAACGGGATCCTGAATGGCGTCAAGAGCAAACACAACTTCTTCTTTCGTTACGCCTAGCTCTTTTGCAATTTCGGTGGGATTTGGTTCTTTAGAATTTTTTGTCATTAACTTATCTCTAATCTGGAGAGACTTATAAGCGATATCCCGTAATGATCGCGAAACCCGAATCGGGTTATTGTCACGGAGATACCTACGAATTTCACCGATGATCATCGGCACTGCATAAGTAGAGAATTTCACGTTTTGCCCTAAATCAAAGTTATCTATGGATTTCATCAGGCCAATACACCCTACCTGAAAAAGATCATCCACATATTCTCCTCGATTATTGAATCGCTGGATCACGCTTAGAACTAGCCTTAAATTTCCGTTAACTAATTCTTCACGTGCTGATATATCCCCTTCCTGCATCTGCTTAAAAAGAATTCTCATTTTCTCATTTTTAAGTACAGGAAGTTTGGAGGTATCTACTCCACAAATCTCGACTTTGTTTCGTGTCAACTCATTCCCTCCTCATCGGAGATGCTGTCAAAGTAAAGTATCTCCGCGAGTGGGAATTTTATGCATCTATTCTCTTAACATGCTTAGACCATTTTATTGAATTCTTTTCGAAGACGTTTTATGATGCGCTTTTCAAGCCTAGAAATATAAGATTGAGATATACCAAGAAGATCGGCGACATCTTTTTGCGTTTTCTCCTCTTCTCCCGCTAAACCAAATCTTAACTCCATGATTTGTTTTTCTCGTGGATTTAGTGTTTCTAACGCCTTTACAAGCAGACGACGATCAACGCGAGCTTCAATTCCTCTCGTAATGATATCTTCATCCGTACCAAGAACGTCTGATAGAAGCAATTCATTCCCATCCCAGTCCACATTAAGCGGCTCATCAAACGATACTTCAGATCGGATTTTATTATTTCTTCTCAAAAACATTAAAATCTCATTTTCAATACACCGTGAAGCGTAGGTAGCAAGTTTGATCTTCTTCTCAGGATTAAACGTGTTCACAGCTTTAATTAAGCCTATCGTGCCAATGCTTATCAAGTCTTCAATATTAATTCCAGTGTTCTCAAATTTCCGCGCTATATAAACAACCAAACGAAGGTTTCGTTCAATTAAGATTGATCTTGCTGCTTTATCCCCTTTAGGTAACTGAATTAACAAATGTGCTTCTTCATCTTTCGATAGAGGAGGAGGAAGCGCTTCGCTCCCTCCTATGTAGTAAATTTCATCAGGTTTAATTCCTAATTTCATTAAAATCCGCTGCCACCAGAGAACAATCTTAATTCTTATTTTCCCCATCCAAAACTCCTCCTTGATCGTCTTGAATTATCTTCTATGACGCAGTCGCCTTATGTCCTGTCAGCATTTTCGGATGAAGTATGCACGAATAATCTTTTTCTCCAGAAATTGAATGAAAACTTAACCCAATAAGCACTTTCTTTACTGTTAACGAACGACCTTCTAATGAGATCATCACTTCATCCGGCTTTACAGCACACAAGAATTGGTGATCTTGTCCGACTGCTCGAAAAGGAACAATTCGTAACCTGTGTTCCCAGCGATCCCCCTCTCCCTCTTCCTGAAATTCGGTAATGTTTTTTGCTTTCTCAATTAAAGTTGGCGGGAAATTTGATTCATGTACGGTCATATCAAGAATCATTACCGGTGAGCCACTTAACGGATCCTGAAGCTGGTTGCCACTATCGATCAATCCAGTTGCTGAAATTGTCACCTCATCAATTCGGATTGTCACATTGGCCAATTGATCAAAATGAATGCGCGTTGTTTCAAGTTTCTCAACTCTTCTTTTTGAAAAGAGCCATACTAAAGGGAAACCGATTAAGACAAATGCCCAACTTATCGGATCACCAAATCCAGTACTTTTTGTCGCGATTGCTCCGTTAACGACCGTCACGTCTTGCTGAAAAAAGTAATGAGCTCCCATCATTCCTCCACCGATCATAAACGTAACAAAGTAAAAAAGAAGCCAGCATTGAAAAAAACTACGGAACCGAGTAAATCCAAACGTCATGAAAACAATCACGAAGGAGTAAAGTAATTTCATCAGTGGCAGTGTCATAAAACTCAATGATGGAACAAAAAGAAAAAGAACGTAAAAAGAAGCAACTAATGCACCTGTCGCAAGTCGTCTTTTCTTAACATTTTTCTTTAGCAGTATCCCGGTTAGCGCAAGTAGCATATAATCGAAACAAAAATTCAATAGCCAAATCACATCAAGGTATACTGCCACTGAGTACATCCCCCCTTGCGATTTTGATTCTAAGTATAGACTAATTTGACAGATAAACCTGTCAGATTGTGCCGGTTAGACTGAGGTTATTTTGGATAATTATCACTAGTTTTGTCAGCCATCAACTGTCCCTTTAAAATAGAAAAAAGCCGCCCTTTTGGAGGGCGACTGCTTCTTAGATTGATTGATTTTCATATGCTCCGACGGTTACTTCTATCCCGGTAGACGTTGGGTGAAGCACTTCGCATTGGTATAATGGAAAACGCTTTGCTAACGATTGTTGAAGATATTCTGAGGAGCCGCTCGGAGCAAAGACAACTAATGTAGGTCCAGCTCCACTTAACGCAGCACCATATCCGCCATGACTTATTGCAAATTCATGGACTTGTTCAAGGTCAGGTACAAGGTGCTTTCGATATGGCTGATGAAAAAGATCACGCGCCATTAATTTACCAGCTAACTTCCAATTATTTTGGAGGGCTGCCCCAATAAAAAGATTTGCAATGCTACTCGCTTCCACAGCTTCCTCATAAGGTAGCATATTAGGAAGAACAGAACGAGAATCTGTTGTTTTCAATTTATGATTTGGAATTAAGGCTACCATTTCTAAATCCTTTACCTTATGTGATATCGTGTCTAAACCCTCTTGCCCTGTAGCGATGACTAAACCACCATAAAGAGAGGCAGCAACGTTATCAGCATGGCCTTCAAACGTCGTCGCAATTTGCACTTTTTCTTCTAGCGTTAGACCAAGCTCCATTGCATAATCTGCTATTTCTACAGCCGCTACAATCGCTGCTGCACTACTCCCAAGCCCTCTTTCTAGAGGAAGCTCGCTTGTCATCGTGACAGCGAAAGGCCTCGCCTCTTTCCCTTTCCCATACTTTCTCTCAATTTCTTCAATTGTTTGATAGATCATATTGTCTTTTCCAGATGGAAAACGGTCATCAAAATCAATATAGTGAAAAGACCATTCTGTCGAAGGTTCAATTTTTACATGTAAATAACGATTGATGGCAAGACCAATTGAATCAAATCCCGGTCCAAGGTTTGACGTGCTTCCTGGAACTTTCAAGTAAAGACATTCGTCTTTTATCAATGGCTGACACATCCCTTAAGTTCTTCAAGAAACGATGCTTTATCCGCTGCGACAACTCGTGGTTTTGCGATCACATTGTCCATCGCAGTTGCAGGATCTTTCAATCCATTACCTGTTAAGACCGCAACTACTTTTGTTCCTTTCTTAATCTCACCCGAAGCAACTTGCTTCATCACTCCTGCCACTGAAGCACATGAAGCTGGTTCTGCAAAGACACCTTCTTTTTTAGCAAGTTCCTGATAAGCATGCAGGATTTCATCATCTGTTACGCTATCAATTTTCCCCTTTGACTCGATAACAGCCTCCTCAGCCAGATGCCAGCTAGCTGGATTGCCGATTCGGATCGCCGTAGCAATCGTTTCCGGATTCGGAATGATTTTCTTTTGAACAATTGCAGCTGATCCTTCTGCCTCAAATCCTCGCATTTGTGGGCGATTTTCTTCTGTGACATATTCTTTGAAGCCTTTCCAATAAGCTGAAATATTACCCGCATTCCCAACAGGAATAGCTAGCACTTCTGGAGCCTCTCCTAGCTGGTCACACACTTCAAAAGCCGCTGTTTTTTGCCCTTCTAAACGATAAGGATTAACAGAGTTTACGAGTGCAATCGGTTCTGTTTCAGCAATATCACGAACCATTCGTAACGCTTCATCAAAATTTCCATCAATCTCAAAAATTTCTGCACCATAGATCATTGCCTGAGCTAGCTTTCCAAGCGCTACTTTTCCTTTTGGAATAACGATGATACAGCGTAAACCTGCCCTTGCTCCATAGGCAGCTGCTGCAGCGGCTGTGTTACCAGTTGATGCGCAAATGATCGCATCACTGCCTTCTTCCTTCGCTTTAGCAACCGCCATCACCATACCACGATCTTTAAATGAGCCAGTCGGGTTCGCCCCTTCAATTTTAACGTGCAGTGAAATCCCAAGTTCGTCTGACAGCTGATCAAGCTTTAAGAGAGGGGTATTCCCTTCATTTAAAGTGAGCTGCGGCGTTTCCTCTGTAAGAGGTAAATACTCTTTATAATGCTTAATTAGTCCGTTCCAGCTCATTACATTCCCTCCACGCGGTAGCGACTTTTCACTTCTACAACAACATCCAGATCTCTTAATCGATTATGAACGTCCTCAAATGCTTTCTGATTTGTTTCATGTGTGATGATGACAAGCTCAGCAGTTCCCTTATTGACAACAGGTTCTTGAATTAATTTTTCTAAACTTAACCCGCGATCCTGAAAGAGGTGTGAAATCTTAGAGAAGGCCCCAGGTTCATCTTTTACAATCAAGCGAATAAAATGTTTACTTTTGATTTGCTCATCATCTTTAAGCTTGCGATCATGCTGTGGAAGAATAACACTTTTTCCATTCACGCCTAGTCTCATGTTCTTAATAACTGCAACAAGATCCGATACAACAGCCGTTGCGGTTGGCAGCTGACCAGCACCAGGGCCGTAGAACATCGTTTCTCCAACTGCTTCACCGTATACATAGACTGCATTATACTCATCGTTAACGGAAGCTAATGGGTGTCTTGACGGAAGCAAGGTTGGCTGAACTGATAACTCAATCGAACCATCTGTTGAACTTGCAATCCCCAATAATTTAATGGTATAACCTAGCTTTTTACTATAAGCAATATCATCTTCATCTACTCGAGTAATGCCTTCTACCTTAACGTCGTCTAAACCTACTTTCATTGAAAAGCCGAGCGTTCCAAGAATAACCATTTTCCTAGCAGCATCCAGTCCTTCTACATCGGCTGTTGGATCTGCTTCTGCAAAGCCTAGCTCCTGTGCTTCTTTTAAAACACTATCGTAAGGGACATTATTTTTTGTCATCTTTGTTAAAATATAGTTTGTTGTACCATTTACGATCCCCATTAATTTCGTAATGCGGTCCGAAGATAATCCTTCTACTAAACTTCTAAGAATCGGAATCCCACCTGCTACACTAGCTTCGTAGAAAAGATCACTTTCATTCTCAACCGCAGCGCTTAGTAACTCACGCCCATGAATGGCCATCAAGTCTTTATTTGCAGTCACAACGTGTTTATGATTTTGAAGTGATGAAAGAATGAATTCTTTTGCTTGATCAATGCCACCAATTACTTCAATCACTACGTCAACTTCCGGATTATTGATGACATCCTCTGGATCAAGTGTAAGTACACTTTCATCTAAATCTACGCTTCGTGCTTTATCCATATCTCTTACAAGAACTTTGGCTACTTTCACTTCACAGCCTACTCGCTGCTGCAATTCCTTTTGATGAGAGTCAATCATATGTACAACACCACTACCAACAGTTCCTAGTCCTAATAATCCAACTGATACGCAATCCTTCATTTTCTCTCCACTCCTTTGTCCTTCTGGTGAGGACACTTGTTTTTATATAATGGACATTATACGTGTGATTCCCCATGAACACAACACCATTTTCAGAAAAAATATAATTTTATCTATGTTAACAAATGTTAGAAGAGGAAAGCAACTCACATTTTTAATAGAAAGCGCAATCATTTTAAGTATAGACTGCATAACTATTTATGAGTGACGCTAAATTTCTCTAATAAAAAAACCAGCTCAAAAAAGAGCTGGTTTTTCATATTAGCGTCGATTGCGTTTACGATTACGTAAGAACGTAGGGATGTCCAATGTGTCATTGGATTCGTCAGTGCGCGCGCCAAATTTGGATGGTTCCGGCTGTGCTTCTTCTTCCTCGTGCTTAGGTTGCTGAATCGGAGCGCTTTGCTTCGACTGAGCAGAAGGACGTGGAACCGTCTTTTTCTTATTCTCATTCTCGTCAAATCCTGTCGCGATAACAGTAACGAGAATTTCATCTTTTAGATCTTCATTAATAACAGAACCGAAAATCATGTTCACATTCTCATCAGATGCGGAAGAAACGATATCAGCCGCTTCGTTCACTTCATAAAGACTCAGGTTAGAACCACCTGTAATGTTCATGAGAACACCTTTTGCTCCATCAATTGATGTTTCAAGAAGTGGACTTGATATAGCTTTCTTAGCAGCTTCAGAAGCGCGATTTTCCCCAGTTGCAATACCGATACCCATTAGAGCAGAACCTCGTTCAGTCATAATGGTTTTTACATCGGCAAAGTCAAGGTTAATCAGTCCTGGTACCGCAATAAGATCAGAAATACCTTGAACACCCTGGCGAAGAACGTTGTCCGCTTCACGGAATGCTTCAAGCATTGGCGTATTTTTGTCTACAATTTCAAGTAGACGATCGTTAGGAATAACAATTAACGTATCGACTTTTTCTTTCAGCATTGCAATACCAGTAACAGCTTGTGTTGAACGCTTTTTACCTTCAAATGTAAATGGACGCGTCACAACACCTACGGTTAATGCGCCAAGCTCTTTTGCAATTTCAGCAATAACAGGTGCTGCTCCAGTACCTGTTCCGCCACCCATTCCTGCCGTGACGAAAACCATATCCGCACCACTGAGTGCTTCCTGGATCTGTTCTTTGCTTTCCTCAGCAGCTTTCTTGCCAATCTCAGGATTAGCTCCAGCTCCAAGACCTCTTGTTAATTTACCACCAATTTGCATCTTCACCTCTGCCTTAGCAAGGTTTAATGCCTGTGCATCCGTGTTAACGGCAATAAATTCAACACCTTGTACACCATTTTCAATCATACGATTAACAGCGTTGCTTCCGCCTCCGCCGACACCGATTACTTTTATCTGTGCTAATTGTTCCATATTCATATCAAACTCTAACATCTCAGGTCCTCCTAATCTTGTAATAGCCCTTTATTCAACAAATAGATTAAAGAAATTCTTTACTTTCTCTTTCATACCTGGTGAAGAAGATTTCTCACCTGGTTGAGGTTCGGCTTTTGTTCTACGCTTGGGCTTCACTTCTTCTTCAGGGTTAAGTGATGCTGCGACTTCTTTACCCTGAATCTTCACGTTTTTATACGTGAATTGGATAAGACCAATGCCAGTTGTATATTGCGGTTCGCGTACGCCGATATAGTCTGGGACAGCAACACGTACATTATGTTGCAGAATTTCTCGTGCAAGTTCAAGTACACCGTCCATTCCGACCATACCACCGGTTAGAACAAATCCGCCCGGCAATTCGCGAATTCCCATTCGCTTAATTTCGTCTTCTATCAATTCTAACATCTCTTCGATCCGAGGTTCTATAATATGAGCTAATTCGTACTGATTAAATTCTTGTTCAGCCGAACTGCCTATTGTGGATACAGTGAAAGCTTCCTCTTCTGAAGCAAGATCAACGAAAGCATTGCCGTGCTTGATCTTAATTCGCTCAGCTTCTTCAGTCGTTGTTCTAAGACCAATCGAAATATCTTTTGTTACATGATCGCCACCAATTTGTAAGACGGATGTGGCTTTCAGGTTCCCTTCTTCAAAGATGGAAATCGTCGTCGAACCAGCACCCATGTTAACGAGAGCTACGCCAAGATTACGCTCATCCTTTGATAAGGCCATTGATCCACATGCAAGCGGTTGTAGACAAATATCAGCAATTTCAAGACCCGCTTTTTCTACGCATCTTAATAAATTATGTAATACTGTTTTAGAACCTGTAATGATTGTCCCTTCCATCTCAAGGCGAACACCAATCATGCCACGCGGATCCGTAATGCCATCCAGTCCATCAACCACGAACTGACCTGGAATCACATCAATAATTTCTCGCTCAGGAGGGATAGAAACAACCTGTGCTGCGTCAATTACTCTAGCAATATCTTCATCATGAATTTCACGATCCTCACTTGATACCGCTACTACCCCATGACAGGGCTGTAGCTGTACGTGATTGCCGTTGATCCCCACAATCACAGAACGAACCGATAAACCTACCATTCTTTCTGCGTTTTCTACTGCCTGTTTAATTGAACGAACAGTTTCATCTATATCCACAATCGATCCTTTACGAATCCCATCGGAAGGCGCACTGCCAACTCCTAGTATATTTAAAGAATCGTTCGTCATCTGGCCAATGATTACTTTCACATTGGATGTACCGATGTCTAGACTCACATAAATCTCATTGCTGTTCATTCTCCTGGCACCTCCTTCAAAATGCTACCATATTCAGGTATTAATAGTTTCTCTATAATAGGGTTGAAAAAATGTCCAACACCTTTATATACACAACATTGATTCAAACTAAACTTCCTCAAGCCTTGCTTCATGAAGTCCCAGGAAGAATATGATATAAGGACTCTATTCCACAAATCCGGTTATTTCCCTTCTTTTATACGAGAATTACTCTCATTTTTTTGGGTAACAAACCCCTACTCTCCTCGCCTACTTTCCATTTACAAGAAGAGTTATTCTAAAGCAGTGCATACCTATTAGTCTACACCATGTGAAAGCAGTAGAAAAGTCACTGTTTCACGTATTTAAAAGAAATTTGTTGTTTTCTTTCATTCTGCTATGTTATTAAGTGGTTTTCTTATGCGATACCCTGCTTATAACCGTTCGTTAATGAAAATCATTCCCTGTCCATTCGAACAAGTATTATCGTACATTTTTATGAAGTCTCTTTTTTCTCTTCATCATTCGTAGGAACTTCTTCGTATGGCTCTAGCCAACTACCCTCATTCAAATAAAGAATTCCTTTAGCTTTATCCTTAAGCTTCTCTACAATTAGCGGGTAACTATTCATTTTCTCAGAAAAATCAGCAATACTTGTTTTAACTTCATAACCATCTGTCATATAGAGCGTTAAGTTAAACGCTTTATCGCCATCCGGCGTGTAGTGTATTTCAGATATACGATTAATTATACTTAAATTTACCTTCCGAAGCTCTCCTGCCATTTCAGATAGCTGGGTACTTTCATTCCACTGCATTAAGATCGGAGCGCTTACTGGCGTATCTCCTTTAGGAAGCGCATCAAGAATCGCACCTGATTGTAAAATCGGGAAATACTGACTACCCTTTTTCAAATATGCCACACGCGCATTTTCAACCACTTTCACTTTTGCAGTCGCCGGAAATTGTCTTGTGACAGTTACATTTGCAATTTCTTTCGACTGCTCAACCTTCTCTTCCACTTTCTCAGCGTTTAAGTTCCAAAAGCTTACGCTATTATCTAGTTCGCTCAACAGAATGATTTCTTTATCAGAAACGTAATTATTTCCAGAAACTTCTACGTTCCGAATATGACTTAAGGAAGATTGGAAGTAAATGATCAGCAAAATAAGAAAGAAAAAGATTGATAGATATACAACCAACCTTCGATTCGCACGCTGCTTCCGCTGTGCTTTCAGTGTGGGGATCCGGTCTTCAATTGTTACAACTTTGCGATCTTCCATTGTCTTGCCTCCGTCTCCGGTGATTGAACTTCTGTCTATCCTTAAGATGTAAAAACGCTTATCATGGCAACCGAACGGCATGATCCAGCAGATAGTTCTTATTTCAATCATTATAGCATAAGTTTACCACTTATTATCCTCTTGAAGGAAATTCATCCCAGAGAAATATCACCGTATTCCCACATAGATTTTTTGTTTGTTATAAATGGTTCACTCAATGAAAAAAACAGTTACAAAAACATTGAAAAAAGCGCTCAAAATGAGCGCTTTTACGACATATACCGCTTAGAACTTTGCATATCGACTAATATTTAATAAGACGCCCATCGCAACAAGCATTAAGGTTAAGGAAGATCCACCGTAGCTAAGAAAAGGTAATGTGATCCCTGTAACAGGCATTAAACCGGTCACAACCCCGATATTGATCATGACCTGGATCGCAAGCATTCCAATAATTCCAACCGCAAGGAGGCTTCCGAACAAATCAGGTGCTCGTAAGGCGATCCGAATTCCTCGCCAGAGAAGAAGAGCAAACAAAAGGATCACAAAGCTTCCGCCAATAAACCCAAGTTCTTCTGATAATATTGCAAAGATGAAATCCGTTTGTGGCTCAGGTAAATAATAGAACTTCTGTCTACTCTGCCCTAGACCAAGCCCCATCAAACCTCCAGGTCCTATTGCATATAAGGACTGAATAATTTGGAACCCACTACCTAATGGGTCACTCCACGGATCAAGGTAAGATGTAATTCTCGCAATTCGGTATGGCGCAGATAAAATGAGTACAGCAAACCCTACCAAACCAAGCATACCAAGCCAGACAAAATGTGCAATTCTAGCGCCCGAAATAAAAATCATCACAACGCACGTTCCAACCATCACTGCCCCTGTCCCAAGATCCGGTTGAAGCATGATCATGCCAAATGCAACAAAGACAAGACCGAGTGACGGAACAAGACCTTTTTTAAACGACGTAATTCGTTTCTGATTTTCAGATAAGTACTTCGCAAGAAAAGCAATCATTGCAAGCTTTGTGAATTCCGAAGGCTGAATCGAAAACGCACCAACACCAAGCCAGCTTCTCGCTCCTCCACGAACAAGCCCTACTCCTGGAATAAGTACTAAGACAAGAAGGATAAAGCAGATGAGCACCCCTACCTTTGACCATGTCCGCCACGTCCAATATTCAACGTTCATAACGAAGAACATGGCAGCCACGCCTACGCCTGCAAAAAGAAGCTGCCTCTTCGCAAAGAAAAACGCATCGTCAAATTTATAGGAGGCCCATACGGCGCTTGCGCTGTAAACCATGATTAATCCAATTGCTAACAGAACAAGTGTTGCAGTTAAAAAGACCAGGTCTGGCGTTGATTTTGTTTTCGGCAATGGACCCACACTCCGTTATGTCGATTTTACCTAACCGAACTTCGCGGATAAGCAAGACAACCCCTCATTAGAGTCTATGCATTGCCTCAATAAAGATGTCTCCTCGCTCTTCAAACGTTTTGAACTGATCCCAGCTTGCGCAAGCTGGTGAAAGAAGAATAACATCTCCCGTTTCGGATAGATGATACGCTGTTGAAACAGCTTCTTCTACATTATCGACAACTGTGACAGAATTCAGTCCTGCTTGGTTGGCCGTTTGTTTCAATTTCGAGGCGGTTTCCCCAAACGTAATTAAGTGCTTTACTTTTGTTTGAAAATAGGTATTTAAATCATCAAAGTCATTTCCCCGATCCAGGCCACCCGCAAGAAGGATAACAGGCTTCTCAAATGAATCTAACGCTTTCTTTGTAGCGATTGAATTCGTTGCTTTTGAATCGTTGAAGAATTTACGTCCACTAACTTCGCCAACAAATTGAAGGCGATGTTTCACGCCGTGAAAATTCGTAAGTTCCTGATGAATTTTTTCGTTCGACACACCGGATAACTTTGCTACAGCAATAGCGGCAAGTGTATTCTCAATGTTCTGCTTCATGGATAGTTCATCTATTTTGATCACTTTTTCTTTTCTAAAAACGATCCAACTATCTTCAATAGAAACACCATCATCAAGTGTTTTAGTAGCTGAAAATGGAACAAGAGAAGCTTTTGAAGCTTCTGCAAACGAAGAAACTAGCGAATCATCTGCATTATAAACGGCAAAATCCTCATGCGTTTGATTTTGGAACATACGTGCTTTCGCTGCTGCGTAAGCGTCTTTTGTACCATGATAATCAAGATGCGCTTCATAAAGATTAAGAAGAACCGAAATATGCGGATGGAAATTTACCGTGCCTTGTAATTGAAAGCTTGATAGCTCCGTTACAAGCGTTTGATCAGGTGTTGCTTCGGCTGCTACTTCACAAACAACCGTTCCGATATTTCCAGCGACGATCGGATTAGCCGGCGTTTGATTTAGTAGTTGACCAATTAAAGTCGTCGTTGTTGTTTTTCCGTTTGAACCAGTAATCGCAATAAATGGCGCTTCAGAAATCTCTCCGGCAATTTCAACTTCAGTTACGATTGGGATATCTCTTTTTACTGCTTCTACAAGGAGCGGGTTTTGATATGGAATCCCAGGATTTTTAACAATTAAGTCAATTCCCTCAAGTAGCTCGAGCGGGTGTCCCCCGCCAATCACTTCAAAACCTAATTCCTGAAGTTCAATGGCTTTTGGATTATTCTCAACTTGCTCTCGATCATTGACTGTAACGGTTGCGCCAAGAGAACGAAGCAATTTTGCTGCTGCAAATCCACTTTTCGCTATGCCTAATACGAGTACAGATTTATTTTCATAGTTTACTTTTTTCATTACATCCACACCTCAAGATAGATTCCAAATGCTGCACAAATTAAACCTACAGTCCAGAATGTAGCGACGACGCGCCATTCCGTCCAACCAGAAAGTTCGTAGTGGTGATGAAGCGGACTCATCTTAAACACACGCTTCCCAGTTGTTTTAAATGATGCAACCTGAATAATAACTGACAATGTCTCAATGACAAAGACACCACCAATAATCACTAGGAGAAGCTCAAGCTTGGTCATAATGGCTACAGCGGCAAGCGCGCCACCAAGAGCAAGTGACCCTGTATCACCCATGAATACTTTTGCTGGGTGTGCATTGAAAACAAGGAATCCAAGAACGGCACCAACGACACTTACTGAGAAAATGGCTACGTCATACATATAAACCGAAGCTGCTAAAATGGCAAAAGCTCCGAAAGCTATGGCTGCTGTACCTGCGACAAGACCGTCTAATCCGTCCGTTAAGTTAACCGCATTCGATGCGCCAACAAGCATCACAAACAGTAACACAACATACCCAATGCCAATATCAAAGCTAATTTCTGTACCAGGAACCCGAATCGCCGTATCAAAGCCAATGGTTCTTAAACCAAAGTAAACGAGGATAGCGATAACCATTTGACCTAGCAACTTCTGCTTTGAGGTTAAACCAAGGTTACGTTTCTTCACTACTTTAATAAAATCATCTAAAAAGCCAATAAGACCATACCCCACGGTCACAAACAAAAGTAGCCAGATTTGGGTGGAGATCTCGTCATATTTTAGCGCAATGATCACCGTTCCTAATATAATCGCAAGAATAATAATCAGGCCACCCATTGTCGGTGTACCAGATTTCTTTTGGTGTGATTTTGGTCCCTCTTCTCGAATACTCTGTCCAAATTTAAGCCTTCTTAAATAAGGGATAAATACCGGTGATACAAGCACCGCTATTATAAATGATGTTAGCAAACTAAAAATTAATAATTGTTCAATCACTGTACTGCCTCCTTATGATTCTTTCCCTAATGCCTGTAATATGGTTTCGAGTCCAAGTCCCCTTGATGCTTTTAATAAAACAGCTGTTTGATCATCAAGTCGACCCGATAAATATGATGCGGCATCTTCTTTGTTGTCAAAGGAAACAGCAGATACTTGCGTTTCATTTTCCGTCATCCCATCATAAATCCATTTTGCTTTGTCACCAACAGTAATCACTTCTGTAATAGACGGTTTTACCGCGGTTGCAATGTCCTGGTGAAGAAATTCTTCCTGATCCCCGAGTTCATACATATCACCAAGAATAGCAATTTTTTTATTAAAGCCTTCTAACTCAGCGAGCGTTTCTAATGCTGCTTTCATTGAGGTTGGACTTGCGTTATATGCATCGTTAATAATTAACGCACCAGTAGATGACCGGAATTTTTCAAGCCTCATTCCAGTTAACGTTAAGGAAGATAACGATTTGCGAATTTGATCATCTGTCATCCCGAGTTTTCTTGCTGAAGCGATGCTATAAACAGCATTTTTAATATTATGTTTACCTAACAAAGAAATTTCGAACGGCTCTTTTTCATTTTTTAAAGTAAACACAAAGCCATTTTCTCTCTTTTCAATACGATCAATTTGAAGGTCGTTTTGGTCTTCATACCCACAAGAAATCGCATTTTTATGAACCGGTGTCAGAAGTGGCTCATCGCCATCAATAACGAGAACGCCTTCAGACTTAAGTCCCTCAGCAATTTCCATCTTTGCTTTAGCAATATTTTCGCGGCTACCGAGTTGAAGTAAATGTGACTCTCCGATATTTGTAATAACTGCTACATCAGGCTGTGCGATTTGGGTAAGAAGGGAGATTTCGCCGGGACCACTCATTCCCATCTCTAAAATCAACACGTCTGTGTCATCAGGCATCGCAAGCACAGTTATTGGCAGTCCCCAATGATTATTTAAATTACCTTGCGTTTTAAATGTTTTATATTTTGGACTTAGAACAGCCTCAAGCATATCTTTAACAGTCGTTTTCCCGTTACTCCCTGTAACACCGATCACATAAGGTTTTTGCTGTTTTAGGACCTGTTTCGCTAACTCCTGGAATCCAACTGTCGTATCATCCACTTCATAAACATTGATTTTCCCGACAAGGTCTTTAGGAAATGGTTTGCTTTTATCCCAAAGTGTTCCGGTAGCACCGTTAACGATGGCAGCATCGATAAAACGATGTCCATCGAAAACTTCACCAACGATTGGTACGAATAGTTTATTTGTGCAATCCTTACGCGTATCGGTTGCCACACCTTCAAAGACCAGTTCGTGATCAACTGGTCCATGACTAATTTTGTTTAGTAATTCCGATGAAAATTTCATCCTTTTCGCTCCTTTATTGCTTGACGTGCGATCTCTCGGTCATCAAAATCAAGAACTTGATTACCAATGATTTGATAGGTTTCATGTCCTTTTCCTGCGATAAGGACCACATCTCCATCAGCAGCATTTGCAATCGCATGTTGAATCGCTTCTGAGCGATCCGTTATCCGCACATAGTGACCTTTCACACCTTCGACCATATCATCTAAAATGCGTTCTGGGTCTTCACTTCGTGGATTGTCTGATGTTAGTACAGCAGTATCCGCTAATTCGGTTGCAATCTTAGCCATGAGTGGTCGTTTTGTTCGATCACGATCTCCCCCGCATCCAACAACTGCAAAGACGTTTCCTTTGGTCATTTCTTTTACTGTCAATAAGACATTTTCTAGACTATCTGGAGTGTGAGCATAATCAACGATTACTGGGAAGCCCTGCTCCTCATCTACTAGCTCAAAACGTCCAGGCACGCCTGCGATTTTCTCAAGACTATTCAAAATATGATCAAGATCTAAACCATTTGCAAGACAAGCCGCAATCGCTGCGAGTGCATTGTATACGCTGAATTTGCCTGTTAGCATCAATTTAACGTCACGGTTTTCTTCTGGCGTACTTAAGCGAAATCTTGTCCCATTCGCAGAAAAAGAAATATTATCTGCCTTAATATCTGCAGGACGATCAATGCCATATCTGAAAATATGGGCAGATGTCATTTGTTCATACTGCTGTGCAACGTCATCATCTACATTAAGGACGGCTACCTTTTTTCTCCCTGTATCATATGTATTACCTAACTGTGAAAAAAGAAGACCTTTTGCTTGACGGTATTCTTCCATCGTACCATGGTAATCAAGATGATCCTGCGTCAAATTTGTAAACACGGCAATATCATAATCACAACCTCTCACGCGTCCTAGTGTTAAGGCATGAGAAGAGACCTCCATAACGGCCGTATCCACATTACAATCGCGCATTCTAGCAAATTGCTTTTGAAGCAAGAGTGGTTCTGGCGTTGTGTTTTTCGTTTCAAATTCTTCATCGGCTATTTTCATATTAATCGTTCCGATTAACCCTGTTGTTTGCTTTTTATCTCTATGTATCTGTTCAATTAAATGGGAAACGGTTGTCTTTCCATTCGTTCCTGTAATGCCAATTAATGAAAATGATTTCGTCGGATGGTGATAGAAACGATTTGCAAGTTCAGCTAAGGCGCGATGCGCATCATGAACTAGAATTACGGGTACTGAAACAGAAAGCTCTTTTTCTGATATAAGAGCAACAGCGCCCTGTTGAACAGCCTGTTCTGCAAAATCATGCCCATCTACCGTATAACCTGGAATGCAAACGAAGAGACTGCCATCTGTTACGGCACGACTATCACTTTCAATCGTTTTTATTTCTGGATCGCCTTTTCCTACCTGTTTATATGTAAGTAATGCATGAAGAAGATCGTTTAATTTCATTTCTTTCAAACCTTTCTAGTTTGCTGACATATTTTCAGAAAACAAGCCAAGAGCATACGCCTTGGCTTGTTCACTACTTATTGTACTCACCGGTCGCTTATTTGTCACCCATATAAAGCCGAATTTCTGAACCAACAGGTAATTTCACACCAGGTTCTGGGGCCTGGGCTACAACAATATCGCCTTCCCCGCTTGAATCAATTTTCAAATTATACATCGCTTCACGAATCTCTTTTGATGACATACCCACTAAATCCGGCATTTCAATCATCTCTTCATCCTGCCATGTCGTTTCTTTCTCAATCTGGTCTTCCCTTTTTTCAACACCCATAACCGTCAAACTATCCTGGATTATATTACCTACAATTGGTGCCGCTACAATCCCTCCAAATTGAAGGGTATCTTTCGGATTATCGATCGCAACGTATACGACAATTTGGGGGTCATCAGCAGGAGCAAAACCGATAAAGGAAACGATATGATTATTTTTGAGATAAGCTCCGTCTTTAGCCTTTTGAGCTGTCCCTGTCTTTCCTCCGACGCGATAACCGTCCACATAGGCGTTCTTTCCAGTTCCTAGTGCAACAACCGTTTCAAGCGCGTGCCTTACTTCTTTAGAAGTTTCCTCAGAGATTACCTGTCGCTTCGCTTGTGGCGTGTTTTTGCTTACAACTGCTCCAGTTTCTGGGTCCAGCCATTCTTTAGCGATATATGGTTCATAAAGCGTGCCACCATTCACGGCCGCAGAAACAGCCGTCACTTGCTGGATAGGCGTAACGGAAACGCCCTGCCCGAATGCAGTCGTTGCTAGTTCAAGTGGGCCGACATTTTCAACATCAAAAAGAATCCCGCTTGCTTCTCCTTGTAAATCAATTCCCGTTTTGTCACCGAAGCCAAATTTATCAATATAGGAAAAAAGCTTTTCTTTGCCAAGACGCTCACCTAAAAGAACAAAACCAGGGTTACAGGAGTTTTGTACGCCTTCTAAAAACGTCTGACTCCCATGCCCTCCAGCTTTCCAGCACCTTAATTTTGTTCCTGCCACTTCAATGCTACCTGGGTCATGGAAATGATCTTCCTCAAGATCCACCTCTCCCTCTTCAAGTGCTGCAGCAAGAGTAATTATTTTAAAGGTTGATCCCGGTTCATACGTACTCCACACAGGCTTGTTCTGGTTCCAAACATCAGGAGAAACTTCCTGGAATTCTTCTGGGTTAAAATCTGGCCTTGAAGACATTCCAAGAATCTCACCTGTATTTGGATCCATCGCGATGGCCGCTGCGCCATCTGGATGATAGGTTGCTTCAGCGATATCTAACTCTCTTTCCATAATCGTCTGGATTTGGGAATCAATCGTTAACCGAAGATCAAGTCCATCGATAGGTTCTGTGTAATCATCTGCTAGGGAAGGCATTCGCTTTCCTTTCGCATCAGCATAATATTCCACCTGTCCTTTTTCCCCACTTAATTCAGCGTCATAATAAAGCTCGATCCCAGTTAGCCCTTGATTATCAATGCCACTAAACCCAAGCACATGAGCTAAAAAATCGCCATTTGGATAGTGACGTTTGTTATCTTCTGCAATATAAACTCCAGCTAGGTTCAATTTTCGGATCTCATTTGCTTTCTCGTTTGTCATTTTCTTACCTTCAGGTCGAATCCAGACCATCGATTCATTCTGAGTGATTGTTTCATAAACTTTTTCCTTGCTAGTATTGAGGGACGCTGCTAGAGCTTCGGCAGTGGCAGCTGGATTTTGGAGCTGTCTAGGAACAATTAAAACAGACGGAGCACTCACGTTTGTGGCAAGTGCTACGCCGTTACGATCCAGGATTTCTCCTCTGCTAGGTTCAAACGGGATGTTTCGACTCCAGGAATCCTTCGCTTTCTCACTAAGCCAGCTCCCCATAACAAGCTGTACATAACCGAGTCTTACAACAACTACAGCAAAAACAAATAGCCCAACAATAAGTGCGATCACAAGTCTTCTTCGAACAGTGACATTCGAAACGCGCATAAACTCATCCTCCCTGATTATGCTCGTTTCACTATATGTGTTCGGTTCGAAGGATAGACCTGCTAGTCCGTAATTGGTTCTGGTTCTTCTTCTGGCTCTTCTTCCTCTTCCGTTTCAGAAGAAGGAGTCTTTAATTCTGCTACAAGATAGTCATCTTTTTTGATCGTACTTCCCGTTTCAATTCCTTGCTTCACCACATAGCCTGATCCCATCACATTTGGTTTTAACTCAACCAACTCGACGAGCTTCATTACGTCTGCAAGAGACCAGCCTGTTATATCAGGCATTGTGGCGTTACCTTCCGTTTGCAAAATAATTCGTTCACCATTGAGAATTTTGGCACTCGGCCTAGGGGATTGACCAACAACCTCTCCCTCACCAAGTGATACGACAGATAAGCCCTTGTCTTCAAGCTGCTTTTTAGCTTCTTTTACACTCATGCCCGTTACATCTTTTAATATTTGACCGGATTCTGTCTCTTCAGCTTCCTCAGAAGCATTATCTTCCTTCTCAATCGGATCGATATTCAAATATTGAAGGCTATTTTTCATAACCGTGTTAAAGATAAGAGAAACAGGGTCACTTCCTAGCTCCGGATACTCGAGTTCAGGTCGATCAACCGCCACATAAACAATTAATTCTGGATCATCTGCAGGAGCCATTCCAATAAATGAGAAGATGTTGTTTCCGTATCCACTCATATATCCTTTTGACCCTTCAGAAATTTGTGCTGTACCTGTTTTCCCAGCAATCTCGTAACCTTTAATGTTATATGGTGTTCCCGTACCATCTGTCACAACCGTGCGTAAAAGATCGCGAGTTTGTTTTGCTGTTTCTTTCGAAATTGGTTCTCCCGCTACTTTTGGCTCGTGATTAAGTTTTACTTCATTTGATTCAGGATCAACAATTTTCTCAATTACATAAGGTTGCATCATCTTTCCACCGTTTGCAATTGCAGTAATCGCTTGAACTTGTTGAATTGGTGTAATGGTAGACCCTTGACCGAAACCAGTCGTTATCCGTTCAAGCTCTCCACTATAAGTAATTCTCGAAGAAGCTTCTCCAGGAAGATCGATTCCCGTTTTAGCATCTAATCCAAATTTCGTTATATAATCTTCGTATTTGTCATAACCCAGTTTTTCTTTCACTAAAATGGATGCTGCTACGTTGGAGGATTGACGAATTCCCTCATCAAAGCTAATCATGCCCCAACCTTCTCCACCGTTGTGATCACTTATCCGACCACCTGGTACAGAATATTGTCCAGATTGAAAAAGTTCATCTCCGTTGTACACGCCTTCTTCAATCGCTGCTGCAGCGGTAAAGACTTTCATTGTTGAGCCTGGCTCAAATGCAGTTAATGCCATATTTGTATAATTTGAAACATCTCTTAAATTGGGATCAAACGTTGGACGATTTCCCATCGCTAATATCTTACCCGTATCCGGATCGGCAACGATGGCCGTCATTCGCTCAGGGTTATATTTCTCCTGCGCTTCATTTAATGCGTTTTCCATTAATACCTGTATTTTTTGGTCAATCGTTAAATAGACGTCATTCCCACTTTTTGAAGGTGTGATGTTTTCATTTCCATAAGGAAGTTTAAACCCTTCCCGATCACTTTGATACGTTTCTTTCCCTTCTTGCGGAACAAGATACTTATTCAATTCCTTTTCTAAACCTAACAAGCCTTCCTGGACACCTTTTTCATTTTCGTTTGTAAACCCAAGAAGATGAGAAGCAAACTCTTCGTTAGGATAGAGGCGCGTTTTCGTTGGAATAAAGCCAACTCCAGGTAAGTCAAGTTTTTCAATTTCTTCTTTTTGAGTGAGGCTTAAATTTTTTCCAGATGCTCCGAACTCCACTTGAAATAGTTCTTCTCTAGATAATATTTCGGTAACGTCGGATTGCTCCATCTCTAGAATCGGCGCAAGAGCAGCCGCAGTTTTTGAAACATCTTTTACATGATCTTCATAATTTTCATCTAAAATCGCTCGCAGTGTAAATGAAGGAATGTCAGTGGCGAGCGCATTTTCTCCTGTGCGGTCATAAATCGTACCGCGATCCGCTTCAAGAATCTTGCTTCGCGTCCACTTATCTTTTCCAAGCTCCATTAAGTCCACCTTTTCACCATCGGAACCCGAAACTGCCTGCGTCCATTCAATATAGAAAAACCTTCCAATAAAAGCAAAAAAGAGCAGGACAAATAGTAACATTAAAATCGCTGCTCCAACATTAATATGTGAGTTCTTGTTTGTTTCTTTCATGACAGTGCAAACCTCCGAAATTATGATCCCTTGTTGATCACTTCTACGTTTTGATCATTTAGCTCCATGCCTAATTTTTCTTCGGCAATGTTCACAATTCGACCGGGTGCACTTAGCTCAGTCACTTTCACTTGAAGCTCTTCGTTCTGTTTCACTTGAGCACGTTGATCTGCTTCTGCTTGCTGCAGACCCGTATTCAAATTATAAATCGTAGCATAATTTGAAACCATAAAGATTGACGCGGCCACAAACGTAAGTACAAGCATCATCCAGAGCATTTTCTCTCCCTTTGTAATACGTCCACGTTCTACATAAACCGCTTGCTTTTTTGTTTCAACTTGTTTTTGCGTTTGATGCTGCTGCTGATACTTATACGCCAGGTTACTCATCATTTTCCCCCTTGCACCTTCTTTTATTTTTTATATTTACATTTTCTCTGCCACACGAAGCTTCGCTGATCGTGCACGTCTGTTTGCTTCCTGCTCTTCTTCAGATGGTAGAATTGGCTTTCTTGTTATAAGCTTCATATCAGGCTGGTATGCGTCTGGGATAATAGGCATTCCTGGTGGAAGTTCTGGCCCCGAAGCTGCTTCTTTCATCGTAGTTTTGCAAATCCGATCTTCAAGAGAATGGAATGTGATGACACTCATCCGTCCGCCTGGATTTAAAATGGACATTCCGTCAATTAGAGCCTGCTCAAATACTTTCAGCTCATCATTTACCGCTATACGAATCGCTTGAAAAATTCTTTTAGCGGGATGTCCCCCTTTCCTTCTCGCAGGTGCAGGAATAGCATCTTTAATGAGATCAACGAGTTCAAATGTGGTTTCAATCGGTTTTAAGTCCCTTGCTTTTTCAATTTTGCGAGCGATTTGTTTTGAAAACTTTTCTTCACCAAATTTGAAAAAAATCGAGACGAGACGTTCGTACTCCCACTCATTCACCACTTCGTACGCTGATAAACTGGAAGATTGATCCATCCTCATATCCAGCTGTGCATCATGCTGATAACTAAACCCCCGCTCGCCTTTATCAAGCTGCGGAGAGGAAACACCAAGGTCAAATAAAATCCCATCAACGCCTTCAACACCGAGGTCAGCTAACGCTTCTTTAATAAAGCTAAAGTTTCGTTCGATAACCGTGAGCTTCTCCTCATAACCTGCAAGTGTTGCTTTGGCATTATCGATTGCCCACTGATCCTGATCAAAAGCATAGAGGTGCCCTGTGGTAAGCTTATCCAGGATTGCTTTTGAATGACCGCCGCCACCAAGCGTACAGTCAACATAAATGCCATCTTCTTTAATATTTAGTGCGTTTACCGCTTCTTCTTTTAGTACTGTAATGTGTTCAAACATAGCGACACCTTAACCTTCATTCCATATTGACCTTCTACAAATCGAAATCCATCATACTCTCCGCGATTTCAGAGAAAGAATCTTCTGATGCATTGAAATACTCTTCCCAGACCGCTTTGTCCCAAATTTCTAATCGATTTGAAACACCAATTACAACGCATTCTTTCTCAAGCCCTGCATACTGGCGTAATGTTCCGGCAATATTTACCCTGCCCTGTTTATCCAGTTGGCATTCAGTTGCACCTGAGAAAAAGAATCGGGTAAAAGCACGAGCATCTTTCTTTGTAAAAGGGAGTGATTTCATTTTCTCTTCAAGTACTTCCCATTCGGTCATTGGGTAGCCGAAGATACATTTATCTAACCCGCGGGTGAGGACGAAGCTGTCTCCAAGTTCTTCACGGAACTTAGCGGGAATAATCATTCTGCCTTTTTCATCAACAGTATGTTGATATTCCCCCATAAACATGGCTTCATCCACCTCTCCCACTTTCTACCTCTAAGTTACCACAACTCCCCACTTTTCACCACTAAAAAATTAATTCGTACCACAACACAAAAATCCTGCTGTTCAGCAGGATTTTTCTTTAAAAATATTTGGTTTTCTAACAAACGGACTACATAACATTCCGCGGGTGCCTGTCACCCCCCCCGCTATTTGTCGAATGAAACAATGTCTTATAGCATTATATTGGCCAAATCTCAAACATATTGGCCAAACTAAGAAAAGCTGCCAGAATTCTCCGGCAGCTTTTCTACTATATAGTTAGGAATCGAAATAACAGCTCCTGCCCCTTCTATCCTCTAAAGATAAATCACCTTATGTTTATCATTAAAGGGAAGCTCCAGTTCCATCATTTGATCCACAAAATCCAAACCATGCCAATTTAAATAATAGACAGCATTCCACTTTCGCTCTTGCGGCGCGCCGTTAGGCTTTAATGCAAATCCCACCTCATCGAATTTAGCCAGCGTATTTTCATGCTGAAACTCGAGTGATTGATAGAGTTTTTGTTGAAGAAGGTCAAGCTGCCTTTGAAGAAACCGGCCATTCTTTTCCGCAAAGCGCTCAAGTCCACGATCAACGGATTCTGTTAAATCGCGAAGGTTTTGATGAATTTCCTCCACTTTCAACTTAGCATCGTTAAATGTGGTCCCAATCCCTACATCATCTAACTGGCGCATATAAGTTTCTTTTGAGTGATCAATCCCTGACTTTAGTATTTTATCATCTGATAAAGAGAGATCATCGACATACTTTTGAATATGTCGCTCAACAAACGTAAATGTAAGTCGTGGCACGATGACAGGCATTTTTATTCCAAAAGTATGAAAAGCAGGCTTAAGTAAAGCCCAGTAGGCTAATTCACCCGGTCCAGCCACAAATCCTAGCACAGGAAACATTAAATCCTGCATGATCGGTCGTGTCACAACATTGTTACTTAAATCTTCCGGTTGACGTTCCGCTAATTCAAGCAGTTCTTCTTTTGAGTATGAAACGGAAGCCGTTTTTCCCTCAAATCTTCCGTTTAGTCGTTCTAGTAAAATTCGCTCGCCATTTACCTTTACGAATAAATTTGCTTGTTGATCATCAACGGCAACACCAATTGGATAATTCTCTTCACTAAGATGAGCCGCCTGGGTTAAAACCCCTTCATTGATTGTTTCGTTTTGATGAATCATTTGTTTAAACGCGTCCGTCTGAAGACGGCGAAAATCTCGGTTACCTGAATCTACGAGCACAAGTCCATGCTTTGAAAAAAGCTTTGTCATGATGTAACAAAAATGATCCACGTAAGTATTTGACTTCTCGGTTACACCTTCAAGAAACCCTTGAATCTCTTTCGTATAAGAGGTTTCCCCAAATCGTTTGAGCATGTCACGCGTCCAAGTGTTCATCGCGTCATGATCAAGCGATATATCGGATAATGCCTGTTTTGTCATTTGTTTTTGAGGCACTGCCTCTTTACGCTCGCGCCCTTCATCATACGAATAAATATGATTTACTTCATGATAATCATGATCTTCACCCGCTACCCAAAAAACAGGTATAACAGGCACCCCAAGCTTTCGTTCTTTCTCTTCTGCTAATTTAATGACCGATATCGCTTTATTGATCGTATAAAGAGGACCAGTTAACACGCCAGCCTGTTGTCCGGCAACAACTGTGACCGCTTCTGCTTGTTGTAAACGCTCGATATTTGTAAGCGCCGGTCCTTCTGCTTCAAATTTCTCATTAAACGTCATCAAGTGTTCAGTTAAATTCGCACGATCTTGATGACGTTCCATTAACTCTTTGTATCGCTCTTCATACGAGGAATCATGATGATATGTATAGTCAAAAAAAGCTGAGAGCGTTGTTTTCTCAGCGATGTAGTCTGCCGCAATGACATTTGATCCTGGAAGGAATGTTTCTTTGAGTCTCATTAATATTTCTTCCTTTCTTGACACCGTTACTGAAATCCGCCTATTTAATCCTTTGTTAGTATATCAAACTTCCTCATCGCTACCAAAAAAAAAGCTTATGAGTTAGACCGAAATAATTCGGTGAACTAACCCAATAAGCAAAAGAACTACATACCCTGTCGAGAACAATAGAAAATTAAATCGCCACGCGCCTTTTATCACTTTATGAATGTGAATGTCTTCTTTCGTTTTCCAGTGCAGAATCGTAAAGGCTCCGGCGGCTCCAATAATCATTAATAAAATAACCCATAGAAAAGACTTTCCAACTAATTCAATTAGAATAAAATGCACGCTTAAAATAAAAAAGATTGTAGAAAGATCTACTGCAAGACGAAAAGAGAATTTTTTCTTTCGTGTCATTTTCACCGTAATAATATAGACCAGGTACCATGCGAGCAGTGGGGCTGTCACAGCCGTTGCTACAATCCATGATAAGAGGTTTTCCATTTCATGAGACTCCCTTCTCTATCTCGTTACCATCTCAAGACCCTTCACGCTATCAAAGACAAACCTTGAAAAAGGAACATGTTTCCCGCGTGCTTCTCCTTCTTTTAGTACGAATCCAGTGATTGCATCGATTTCAGTTAATCTTCCAGCTTTTAAATCCGCGAGCATCGAAGACGTATTCGAGCTCGTCTTTTTGCATACGAGCTGCACATCATTCCATGACCGTTCAAATTCCAACTCGAGAACCTCGCAAGCTTCTTTTACTAATTCTCTCATCAAACTATAAAACCTTGCATTTTGCAAAAGCTCTCCATTCAAAACACCAAATATACTACTAAGTGGATTAATCGCACAATTTACGACTAATTTTTTCGCAAGCATCTCGTACCAGTCATGTTCGTAACAAACCGGAAAATCTTCGCTAGAAAGCGCCGTTATTGAATTTGGAACACCCGAGTAAGCGCTCATTCTAATGATTCCATCACCAGTATGTTCAACTGTTCTTTCATCTATCTTCAGGGCACCATGTTCAACTACCCCAACAAGAACATTATGGTGCAACAAATCGATATAGGAAAGATGCCCCATCCCATTTTGAATAAAAAGGATATCCGGCAAATTCGAATCTTGATACACTTCTTGAATCAACGACAGCACTGACGGAACTTGATTTGACTTGACTGCCACAATGAGTAAATTCGTTTTTTTTGACGACAGATGATGTGTTGCCTGTACTTTGACGCACTGAGTCTTACGTCTATTTATGTAGTTAATGCCTTTTCGGAGCTGATCAGCCTGATGTTTGCGACGGCATACAACTGTCACTACTTGGCCATTCATAGCAAGCTTCGCAGCCACTAGTAATCCAATTGACCCGGCTCCAATTATCGTTACGTTCAACATATTCCCCACCTATCGTGAGTCTTTATTTTAAAGTTTAGCACAGGTTTATCATGTTGATGAGAAAAAAATCCCTCAACAGTTAAGTTAAGGGATTTTCAGCATTTTATACCGGATAGACCGGATGTTTTTTAGATGGTGCTTCCACTTCTTTAGATTCATAGTAGCTTAACCGCTCTACTAACACATTACGTAGTTCACTTCCAGGTACAATATCATCAACAATTAACTCTGAAGCTAGTTTATAAATGTCAATGTGCTCTTTGTACTCCTGATGTTTTTCTTTTACATATTCAATTCGTTCCTTTGGATCTTCAATCGCATTGATCTTATTCGCATATACAGCGTTCACAGCCGCCTCAGGACCCATAACAGCAATTTGGGCAGTTGGAAGAGCGATGCAACAATCCGGCTCAAATGCAGGGCCAGCCATGGCATACAAACCTGCCCCATAAGCCTTTCTAACAACAACTGAAATTTTCGGAACGGTCGCCGAACTCATTGCCGCAATTAGTTTCGCCCCATGTCTAATGATACCAGCACTTTCTACTTTCGTTCCAATCATAAAACCTGGGACATCCGCGAGAAAAATAATTGGGATATGATACGCATCGCAGAGCTGAATAAATTTAGCTCCTTTATCGGCTGAATCAACAAAAAGCACGCCACCCTTTACTTTAGGCTGGTTTGCAACCAACCCAACAACTCGTCCGTCAATTCGCGCAAAGCCTGTAATCAATTCCGGCGCAAAGAGCTTTTTCATTTCAAAAAAACTTTCCTTATCAACGAGTGCATCGATTAAATCATACATGTTGAATGGTGCATTTTGATTTTCAGGAACAATCTCGCTGATTGATTTCTCAACCGAAGGAAGATTCCCTTCTAGATGAGGCGGCTGCTTATGGAAATTCCCCGGAAAATAACTTAGATAGCCCCTTCCAAGTTCGATTGCATGCTCTTCATTTTCAGCAAGAACATCGCCGCACCCACTTGTACTGCAGTGCATACGTGCACCACCCATTTGTTCTAACGTCACTTTTTCACCGATCACTTTTTCAGCCATTCTTGGAGAGCCGAGATACATTGAAGCATTTTTATCCACCATGATAACGATGTCACAGAATGCCGGTATGTAAGCGCCACCTGCCGCTGATGGACCAAATAACAAGCAAACTTGGGGCACCATCCCAGACATTTTTACTTGATTATGAAAAATCCTTCCGGCTCCGCGACGATTCGGAAACATTTCTAACTGATCCGTAATGCGCGCACCAGCTGAATCCACTAGATACAAAAGAGGCACTTTAAGGTTCATCGCTGTCTCTTGAATGCGAATAATCTTTTCGACTGTACGCGCTCCCCATGAGCCAGCTTTAACAGTGGAATCGTTCGCCATCACGCATACCTTTTCCCCGTTCACACTACCGATCGCTGTTACGACACCGTCTGCTGGTAGATCTTTTGCAAGGTGGTTTGCAAATTTTCCGTCTTCCATATAGTCGCCATTATCAAACAGAAGCTTCAGACGATCACGTACAAAAAGTTTGTTTGATTCCTTTAACTTCTGATGATATTTCTCAGCACCCCCAGACTCAACCTCTGATGCTCTAGACGATAAAAGCTCTTCTAGATGATTCATTGAAAAATCCTCCTTCATTTAGGGTTAGATCGAGCGCTCGTTCAGAACACAAGCTTACTTTACCGTAACGAGTACATCGCCTTCGTTTACAAAATCGCCAACATTCACTTTAACCTCTGCAACCGTTCCTTCTTCCACACCTTCAATCGGAATCTCCATTTTCATCGATTCGAGCATAACGAGCTCTTGCCCTGCTGTAATCGCATCACCTTCTCCGACCATTACATTTAAAACTGTTC
The DNA here is from genome assembly GCF_009818105.1 of Bacillus sp. N1-1. Lineage (NCBI taxonomy): Bacteria > Bacillati > Bacillota > Bacilli > Caryophanales > Bacillaceae > Bacillus > Bacillus sp. N1-1. The sequence goes on along the minus strand of NZ_CP046564.1, from coordinate 1,853,287 downwards.
CCGCCATCGATGCTTTAATTTCTTGCATGTTCATCATTCCTTTTCAGTAGTATTATTTTTTTACAAGAATTTTTGCTAGATAAGACGTTGAATATTTCCCCTGTTGAAAATTCTCTTCTTTAAGTAATTGGGCAAAAAGCGGTCCATTATGCTTGATCCCCGTTAGCGAAAATGAAGTAAAGAAATCTTCACATCGTTTAATCGCTTCTTCGCGACTGGAGCCTGATACAATGATTTTTGCAATCATTGGATCATAGAATGGGGACACGGTTGAGCCGCTTGCATAACCTGAATCAATGCGGACCCCTTCCATTTTAGGGAAATGGAGCGTTTCAATCTTTCCAGGTGAAGGCATAAAGGATGTTGGGTCTTCTGCATATAGTCTAAGCTCAATACTGTGACCTGTAGGTTGAATGTTTTCCTGTTTGAGAGGGAGTACTTTCCCTTCTGCAACGTTGATTTGCCACTCAACTAAATCGACGCCAATCGTTTCTTCTGTAATGGGGTGCTCCACTTGCAATCTTGTGTTCATCTCTAGAAAATAAAAATTCTCATCCTGGTCCATGACAAATTCAACTGTTCCAGCATTCGTATATTGGACGTGCTTAGCAGCTAGTAGAGCAGCTTCTCCTATTTGTATGCGGGTCCTTTTAGACAAAAATGGTGATGGCGCTTCTTCTAGCACCTTCTGGTTTCGTCTTTGAATCGAGCAATCTCGCTCATACAGGTGAACAATGTTTCCATGATTGTCTCCTACAATTTGCACTTCAATGTGTCGCGCATCGTCAATGAATTTCTCTACAAACATCGCTCCGTTACCAAAATAAGCCTTTGCACGGTTTTGACTCGATACGAATGCTTTCTCTAGCTCTTGATCATTTTCACAACGCTGCATACCAATGCCACCACCACCGGCAGCTGCTTTTAACATAATGGGGTAGTTGATTTCATTCGCAAATGCAATGGCCTCCGCTACATCCACAATTTCACCGCTGCCTGGTACGACCGGTACACCAGCTTCCTGCATCGTCTTTCTCGCTGTAATCTTATCGCCCATCGCTTCCACAACATCTGCTGTAGGTCCAATAAACGTGATTCCATGTTCATTGATTTTCCTTACAAATGCAGCATTTTCAGATAAAAATCCATAGCCAGGATGGATCGCGTCCACGTTTTCTTCACTTGCTACCCTCAGAATTTGCTCCTGATTCAAGTAAGATTTTGCTGCAGGTGGGTCTCCAATCTCATATGCGACTGTTGCTTGCTTAACATATGGAAGATCCTTATCTGCACTCGAATAAACAGCAACCGTCTCAAGACCTAGTTTGCTGCATGTCCTTATAATTCGTTCCGCAATTTCGCCACGATTTGCAATTAGGATTTTTTTCAAAGTATCGCCCCTCTCATCACAATAATGAATTAACAGGTATGAAAACCCTTACATTTATCATATCATTAAATGACCTTCGCGTTTCAATAAATATTCAAATTATTCTTCTTATACTTTGTTTTTTGAAATGAGGAAAAGTTTTGTGTTTTCGGTTATAATAGAAAGGTAGAAGTTTTACTTCTAATCATCTTAGAGAATAAGAAGCATGCTTGGAGGGGGCCACTATGGTAGATCTAACAGTTCGTCCACTTGTAATCAATTACAAAACTCTCGAGGAGTTTAAGAAGTTTAAAGAATTTGGTATTCAAGAACTTTCAATGATGGAGGACCTGCAAGATAACATCATTGAGAATGATAGCGAATCTCCATTCTATGGTATTTACTATGGAGATAAGCTTGTTGCTAGAATGAGCTTGTATCGCATCGATGGCAAATACGATCGCTATTTTGATCCACCGCAGGATTACCTTGAGCTCTGGAAACTTGAAGTACTTCCGCAATATCATAATCGTGATTATGGTTCCACGCTTGTGAATTTCGCAAAAACCTTTAATTTGCCGGTTAAAACGAACGCTAGGCAAGGTTCAGGTGAATTTTGGGAGAAGATGGGTTTTGAAGCAGTCACTTATCAGCCCGAACGCGATCGTGGAGAAAATCCTTATGTATGGTATCCTGAAGGTGTAACCGAACAGGAGTAACGAAGAAATAGGAGCTGACACGCTCCTATTTCTTTATTTTTTCTAAATTACCGTTCGCATCCATTTGAAAACGTAAACTTCCTGAATCGTCTTCTTGAAAGATCACCATTTTCCTTGCTTTTTCCATAATTTCTAGTAACGATTGATAATCTTCCTGAACTGTCAGGTACTCTTTTTCTAACTGATGAAGATTTTGCTTAAGCTGAAGGTTTTCAGCCAGCGCCTCCTGTAGTGATGCTTCACTTTTACTTGTTTGAGAGAGATAAGTTTTCGATGTTATCAATAGGCTAATGGCTTCATCGATTAAATCTATGCTTCGATCTTCTTGTGCGGAGTCTACTTTCACTTCCACTTGATTTTTCTTCTGTTCCTTGCGCTGCTTCTTAGCTAACGTGATCGCCGCCTCATACTGTTTACGAATAAGCGAATTCCATCGAAACCCACAGGCGGCTGGAGTTCTAGACAGTGTCTTACCTACTTCTTCAAATGCCGCGAGTTGTGTACTTGATTCTCTAATGTGACGTAGCACAACCTCAGCTAATAATACATCTTCATCTTTCGACCAAGCATCCTGGCGAATCGGTACCAATCGCAATCCCCCCAATAACTGTTTTACAGTCATCATATGCGTTTACTAGATATAGTAGACTCTTCTATTTATGAAGAATCTATTTTTTTAATCCTAGCGAGAGAAGGATAGACCTTTTCTTATTACAAAACAACCTAAAAAAATGTTGGAATCAAACCTACTTTATACTATACAAATTTACTAATTCTTGTCTAAAAATGCCTTTACGGCTTGATGATGCTCATCTGTATCCCATAAGCGTGCACAGCTTCTAATTTCTTCTTCAACTCGATGACGGATGAAATGTGGATCAAGGCTATTGAGCCAGTAGGTTTTATAAGTAGAAAGAATTAGTGGAGACCGTTTTAAAAGGTTTTCTATGTAGCGATAAGCATCCTCTTCCCATGGATGATCATTCGCAATATATGTAAGACAACCGCTTAAAAGAGCTTCTTCACTCGAATAGCGATCAGCGCTCATAAGCATCTTTAAAGCTTCAGTAGAATTCATTCTCGTTAAGGCATAAGTAGATCCGCCCCAGCCAGTCGTTAACCCGATCGATCCCTGTATAAATCCTACCTGCGTGTTCTTTTTAGCAACCCGATAATCGCATGCCATTGCAAGTTCCAACCCGCCTCCAACTGCATGACCATTCAAAAGCGCAACGGTCGGTTTCTTACAGAAAAACAAGCGATCAAGAACATCACCCATTTTGCGAAGCATGGGATAAGCCTGTTCAGCTGTCTTAAGCCCTTGAAATGCCTTCAAATCCCCGCCGCTACAAAAAACTTTCTCTCCGCTACCTGTGAGCACAATATAACTTACGCTTTCGTTTGCTTCAGCTTTTTCAATCGCGTGCATTAATTGATCCATTACCACGCCATTAATCGCATTTCTTTGCTCAGGTCGATGAATGGTTAAGATTGCTGCTCGATTACGATGTTCAACGATCACACTTTTCATCTCGCCCTCTCCCTTTTTAGAAAAATCAAATAATTTAACACGTAAAAAAACAGAGAGATTTCTCTCTCTGTTTCACAAGATTACTTGCTTACTACGTTTTCACCTTTGTAATTTCCACACTCTTTACAAACACGGTGAGAAAGTTTGTATTCGCCGCAATTAGGGCACTTTACCATTCCTGGTACTTCTAATTTATAATGAGTACGACGCTTGTTTTTACGCGTTTTAGAAGTTCTTCTAGCTGGTACTGCCATTGTTTCCACCTCCTTAAAAAGTTAACTGTCTTACGGAAATTTTTGAATTAGCTATCCTCATTTTCCTTATTGAAAAAATCAGCTAAGCCGGCCATACGTGGATCAACCTTTTCTTTCGGTTGTTCCTTCGTAATAACTTCCCAACCATTTCCGGATTTTTTTGGCATTTCTTCAGATTCAGAGCTGTATTTCACAACGCGAATCGGAATCTCCAAAAGTATATTTTCCTTAATATACGGAACTAAGTCAACCGTATTTCCCGAAACTTGATGAATTTCTTCATCTTCCACCTCAAAATCAACGCCATTTGTGTTTGCTTCAAGCACAAATGTCTCCATTGGGCGAAGTACGAACGGAAAATCAACATCTTCAAGTGTATTGGCACATGGTAGAACCATTTTGCCTTTCACTGTAAGATGAAAGGTAACCTTATTACCATGAAACGATGTTTCACCGGTAACATGAACTGGCGTAATCTCACGTATATCTGGATTACGTTCCTTCAGTTCCTCTACATTCACTTCTTCGTCAATTGTAAGGCCTTTTAATTTATAGGACTTCAATTGTTCAATTGACCATTTCATCTGTGTATCACCTCAAGGCAACAAAAGTATTATAGCTACAAATTAAGCAAATGTCAATATTTTTTCTTTACACCAGTTGTTTCATTGGTAATCTTGGTATAATGTTTATCATACCAGAGAAAAAACCTTGAATTCAACTAATAAAAATGGACGTCCAATTAGATTTGGATCGAGAGGAGCGACTGTATGAAGGCTGCTGGAGTTGTTGTAGAGTACAACCCTTTTCACAATGGGCATCTTTATCATCTAGAAGAAACGAAAAAAACGACTAATGCTGAAGTGGTGGTTGCCGTTATGAGCGGTTCGTTTCTTCAACGGGGAGAACCAGCCCTCGTTGATAAATGGACAAGAACGGAGATGGCTCTAAGAAACGGTGTTGATCTTGTGATTGAGCTACCCTACGTATATGCTACCCAAAAAGCGGAAATCTTTGCAAAAGGAGCAATATCTCTCCTAACTTCCCTCGGAGTGGATACCCTCTGTTTTGGAAGTGAATCGGGTGCAATAGAAGAGTTCCAAAAGACAACAACATTTATTCATAACAATGAACCAGAATATAACGAACGAATTAAATATTACATGGGCCAGGGATATAGCTACCCAAAAGCGTCATCGCTTGCCTTTGAGAGTCTTGACGGACACGCAAACGTGCTTGATCTCTCTCAACCAAATAACATACTAGGTTACCACTATGTTAAAGCGATTCAAGATCTTAATTCTCATCTACAACCCTTTACAATTTTACGAACAAAAGCAGGTTATCATGATCAAGAATTTGTCGATGTAAAAATTGCAAGCGCAACAAGTATCCGAATTGAGCTATTAAAAGGTAGCACTCTTGATCACATCATCAATTATGTGCCACATCCAACTTACCAAAAGCTCCTCGACTATCAGCATACATATAGCGACTTCCACGGGTGGCACAAGCTTTATCACCTGCTGCGTTATAAACTACTTACGACGAATAATAAGGACCTTTCTTTCATCTATGAAGCGGAGGAAGGGCTTGAGAATCGCCTTATTTCGATGGCTAAGAAAGCCCCAAATTTTCAATCTTTTATGGAGTTTGTCAAAACCAAACGATACACGTGGACAAGAATTCAACGGTTCGCTCTTCACGTCCTCACTCAAACGACTAAGGAGGACATGAAGCCAGCACTAGATGGGAAAGCACCATATATTCGTATTCTTGGCATGACAAAATCAGGGCGAACGTTTCTTAGTCAGAAAAAAGGGGCTCTTTCTATTCCCCTCGTTTCCAATATCAATCAATCGGACCACCCATTTCTGACGATTGAAAGACGAGCAAGCCTTGTTTATGCACTCGGATACGATGGTCAGCATCAAGAAAACTTTCTTAAAAAAGAATATAAATCTGTACCTTTAATGATCTAAAAAAAGCCTGGCAGTAATCGCCAGGCCCTTTTGCATTAGGAATGCTTTTACTTTTCTTTCAATTGTTTTAAGTACTCACGAGCATCTTCAAATGTTTCCACAGGAACAATCTTCATTTCGGTATCAATATCTTTTCCTGCTTCTAATGCATCATCATAATTGGAATGAGCAACCGGTGCAAAGAAAATTTCTGCCCCTGATCCATCAGCAGCCACGATCTTCTGTTTTATTCCGCCGATCGGTCCAACTTCACCTTCGTCATTGATTGTACCCGTTCCAGCAATCTCATACCCTTTTGTCCAATCCTCTTCTGTTAATTGGTTATAAATTTCAAGTGAAAACATTAACCCCGCTGATGGTCCACCAATTTCGTCCGTATTGATTTTAATGGAAGGATCTGTTTCGATCGTCGTTGCTGTGACAGGACCTGTGATCCCAACGCCTACTTTACCGTCTTCGGCATTATAAGCTTCTGGGAAGTCTGCAAAACCAAGCTCCACCTTCATTTCCTTATCTTCTCTTTTAATGGTTAAGTTAACCGTGTCTGACTTTTCATAAGAGCCAAGTTGCTCAAGAAGCTGTTCGGTTTCTTCCACTTTCTCTCCGTCAACCTCGACAATTAAGTCGCCGAGTTCTAACTTCCCATCTGCCGGCATTCCTTCAATGATTCCAGTTACGAGAACACCATTTTTTGTAATGGTAATGTCCTTATTCGCTGCCTGGTATGCTACAATTGTCGCACTCGTTTGTGAGTTTGCCATGACGTCTAGCTGTCTTTGATGGTACTCTTCATCTGACTCGCCTTCACGTTTAATCAAATCTTCTTCAATCAACTCATGATATTCGTTAAATTGGGCCCAGATGTACTGAATAACGTTTGCTTCTCCCACTCGAACAGTCGTCAGCATAAATTCTCCACCATCTTGTGAACCACCATCAACGTTGATCACTTCATCTAATACTCTCGCTTCTCCCGGTGTTGTCACATAATAGGGGAGGTCAATAAAAGTAAAGGCCGCCACCAATACAATAATAATTGCCCAAACATAGGTGAATTTCTTGGTGCTTCGATTCATTTATTTTTCTCCTTCCACACCTTCACCGCCTGATGAATTTGTTCAAGGTGGCGATAGGCTTCTTCCTCTCCGATTTTAATGATATCCAATACGTTTGTAAAAGCTCTTGATTGAAAGGATTCCAAACCTGGTTTTATCATGACATCTGCATTAATTTCATGCAGCCGCACCATTTCATTTTGCATAATATCGATACTTTGCATAATGACGTCTATAATGGATGTCACATCAGGTTCTTTCTTTACGTTGGATACGTCCACGGCAATGACAAGATCGGCGCCCATTTCTCTTGCAACAGAAACTGGGACGCGATCAATTACACCTCCATCTACTAAAAGGCGTTCCCCAATCTTTTCTGGAACTAATATTCCAGGTATCGCAATACTTGCTCTTACCGCTTGCGCAACAGACCCGGTTCGAAAAACAACCTTTTCTCCTTTAATAATGTCTGTTGCAACAATCGCAAGCGGAGGGTCCATGTCTTCTATCTGTTTTCCATGAGTCAACGTTTCAATTAAACTTCTCACTTTATTCCCCGCAATAAAACCCATCTTAGGAACGGTAAAGTCTAAATAATACTTTCTACGAAAAAGCGATGCCATTTTCTCCATCGTTTCGATATCATGTCCCGATCCATAAATGGCACCGACGAGTGATCCCATGCTACTTCCAGCAATGCAATCAATCGGAATTTTTTCTTGAAGCAGTACTTTAAGTACGCCTAAATGAGCGAATCCTCTTGCTCCTCCAGAACCGAGAGCTAATCCGATCTTTGGACGGTTCATTGAGAACGCCTCCCTGTCTATACCTGCTTAATCATATGGTCTAATTGTGCCTCACATACGTATATTTTAATAATCGGACAGGTTAGAGAAACTTTTTTCGTTTACTGCTCATGAAGTGGGAGGAATGCAACTGTGAACGTTCAAGTAATGAAAACCATAATGCTTGCAACGTCCGTGACGTTCGTTGCTCTCGCCGTAATTTTATTTCCTGATCATACACTAGAGGCATCCAAAAGCGGTTTATCCATGTGGTGGAATATTGTATTCCCCTCTTTATTACCCTTTTTTATTATCTCTGAAATCCTAATTGGCATTGGAGTTGTTCGATTTATTGGCATTTTACTAGAACCTTTGATGAGACCCCTTTTTCGTGTTCCAGGTTCAGGCGCTTTTGTATTTGCAATGGGCATTGCGTCAGGCTTCCCTGCAGGAGCGAAGTATACCGCTCATCTTCGTCAAAATAATGACATCACTGCAATTGAAGGAGAACGTCTTGTTTCGTTTACAAACTGCTCAAACCCGCTTTTTATTTTCGCCGCTGTTGCAGTTGGTTTTTTCCATAATCCCGCACTTGGCGTTATTTTAGCGATCGCCCACTACGCCGGTAATATTTTGGTTGGGTTCGTGATGCGTTTTCATCATCCTGAGGACCGCCATCCTACTGAAATGATCCGATCTTCTGAGTCAAGACTCGGACTTGCTTTTTCAGCTCTCCATGAAACACGACTTACAGATCCACGTCCATTCGGAAAAATGATGGGAGATGCTGTTCATTCTTCAATTAAAACACTATTAATGGTTGGTGGCTTCATTATTCTGTTTTCTGTTTTAAATGAGCTACTCGGTGTGATTGGAATCGCTGCTATTCTTGCAGGAATAATTCGGTCCATCCTGTTACTGTTACAGCTATCCCCTGAGCTAGATATCCCATTACTTTCTGGAATGTTTGAAATTACGTTAGGAAGCAGACTAGCAAGTGAAAGCTCTACAACACTTCTTGCTCAAGCGATCGTGACAAGCTTCATTCTGGCTTTTAATGGATTCTCCGTTCAGGCACAGGTGGCAAGTATTTTGGCAGATACCGACATTCGGTTCAAGCCATTTTTTTTCGCGAGATTGCTTCATGGCTTTTTCGCATCTTTTCTTACACTTATCATTTGGAAACCTATTTATTTGGATTACCTATCTTCAGGTAATGGCTCTCTTCCTGTTTTAAATCGAGAAGATGCCCCATCTTTTATTGAAAGCGTCTATTCTTTTCTTACGCAAACAGGACCCTGGATCACCCTTTTTTCATTACTTATATTTATCATCCTTGTTACTTACCGTGCTGGGAATCAACGGATATTTAAGTAGAAAAAAGACCCCCGTTAACTTAACGGGGATTCTGCATACTTTTGTCTGAGAGCACTTTCAACGATCTCAGGTACTAGATCTGAGACAGGTGCATGGTATTTCGCAATTTCTTTTACAATACTTGAGCTTAAAAAGGAGTATTGATTGTTGGTCATCATAAAGAAAGTTTCAATTTCATCTTCTAGTTTTCGGTTAATTGAAGCAATTTTCATCTCATATTCAAAATCAGATACCGCACGCAATCCGCGTAAGATCGTTGACGCCTCTACTTTTTTAGCATACTCAATTAAAAGACCGTGATGAGAATCAACGGTAACGTTCGGAATGTCTTTCGTTGCTTCTTTTAACAGAGCGACACGCTCTTCTACTGAGAATAACGTGGATTTACTCTGATTATTAAGCACGACAACTTTAATATCATCGAACACTCTTGCACCTCGTTTAATAATATCTAGGTGACCAAAAGTCACTGGATCAAAACTACCCGGGCATACTGCAATTTTTGCCATGACTAATTCTCCTCCTCAACACGCAACTGTTCATATGTATAAATGGATATCGTTGTTTTCCCGCTATAAGTTTCTTCACGAATCATTCGCAATCCTGCATAGGATTCTGGAAGCGTCACTTCTTTTTTGTGCTCAACGACAATCGTTGCTTGATCGTCTAACAAATGATAAGCCGTAAGCTTTTCAAGATCGTGCAAGATTTGCTCTTTATGGTAAGGAGGGTCTAATAAAACAAGTGAAAATTTAACCTCTCGTTTTTGAAGAGCTTTTAGCGCACGCTTTGAATCATTCCGAAAAACTTCAGCGGATTTTGTAAATTTTGTTTGCTCCAAATTCCATTTGATTGTTTCAATCGCCTTACTTTCTCGATCCACAAACACACATTTTTCAATACCACGGCTTAAAGCTTCAATGCCTAGTGCTCCACTACCTCCATACAAATCAAGAGCGAGACCCCCTTCAAAAAATGGGCCGATGATATTATAAATCGATTCTCTTACTTTATCTGTTGTTGGTCTTGTAGAAGTTCCAGGAACAGGCTTGATTTGCCTTCCTTTACATTGTCCTGCAATAATACGCATCTCTCTCACAACCTTATCGTTTCCATATTCCTACTTATCCTACCACAAAAAAAGGGAAAGCTAAAATCCATGTATAAACGTTTTTGGGATGGCGATACTAAACGTAGTAGCATCGTTCATAACGATGTTGCCAACCGCGGAAGAAGACTTACGTTTCCCCATAAGTTCTTCCTCCGGTTTCTCCTCTCCCATTTGCCTTAGCTTCATAGCTTAAGGCACCCGCAGGAAATCCTGCGGGTTTTTTTATCGTTATCAAACAATAAGAGGTTTCTTAATTTAGCCAGGATCAATGTCGAGTGCATCAACAATCTGTACACCATCCCAATCGTGATGAACCCAGTCGCTAAATGACCCTTCTGTAATACTCGTATGATTAAACAAATAATCTTCTACCTCTGAAAGAGATTGCTCTGAAAGCATTTCAGCTTCTGCTGCTGTTATGACCCCGTGCAACACAAGTGCAGCAAGAATGTCTGCGATAATCAATCCCTGTATCAACTTTTTATCGATGGTTTCCTCTTTAGCATGTCTTCCTTTCCAGTATAGATAAAGCAACCCACCTACTAAACCAACCAGAAGCAGAATCGAGCCCATAGAAGAACCTCCTTTCTTTCATTCTAATGCAAACGCTTCATCCTTTCCATCATAAAGAATTCATGCTACATTATGATTGGATTTCTGATTTAAAGGAAAGGAGAGTGACAACATGATTCAACGCTTTATCGAACTTGGTGAAGGCTATTCTGATATATATGAATTAGTTGAACTGGCAAGAACGAATTCCCATCGCGTTCACCGTTTACTCGTACTTAAAACCATTAAGAATAACAGGGAAGTTTTATCACCAGTAGTCGTCTTAAAACCCGCTGGCGAAGGAAACCTACAGCCTCTTTACATATCTAGAGAAGGTATTCCTGCAAAAGAGCCTTCTGTACAGCGCCAGGAACTATTTGAAGCATTAAGCAAAGAGCTCGAAACGCCAATCATCCCTATTGAAGTAAAGCCTTCAAGTGAATTTAACGAAGTAGATCTTTATTTCAACTATATTATTGGGATTCTTCGCTTAAATAACTTGATTCCTCCGCTTCAGTAAGTTCATAGAATGAACAAAAGCAGGAGCCAATGGCTCCTGCTTTTTATGATGGAATTTCTTTCGCTTCATAAACTGCGCGTTTGCGATCAAGGATTGGGAGAACTTTTCTTTTTACATACGCTACGCTAATCAGCAATATGATACCAGCAAATAAAAAGAGACCTCTTGTCCCAACCAACGCTACAATGGCTCCCCCCGTTACAGGTCCAAGTAAGTTTCCTAAATATACCGCGCTATTGGAGAAACTATACGTTCTACTTTCCATGCCAGCAGGCGATAACGTTTTAACTAAGGAATTGACTGAAGGAAGCAATCCCCCAATACATAACCCTAATAAAAAACGGAGAGTAATTAATTGCCAAAGTTCTTGAACAAATGCCTGTGGAATAGAAAAGATCGCTGCCCCTATTAACGAGTAATAGAGAACGTGATGAGAGCCTTTACGATCTCCAACTTTTCCAAGTTTCGGTGAAGCTAGCATATTGGCTACTCCCATGACAGAAGCCGCAATACCTGCAAATAAAGCCACATTCGAGCCTGTTGTAAGCTGCTGGACAAAAAGAGGTATGAGTGGATTCATACCAAGAAGCGCAAACTGTACAAGAAAACCTACAAGCATTAAAGATAGCATCGGAGAATTCACCGTTACTTTTTTAAAATCTTTTATCGCGTTGCTTTTCTCATTTTTGGCTGAGGGCTCTGGTTTTTTCTCTTCTTTCACTAGAAATAGGACAACAAATGCTGCAAGTAAAATAACAATACCCGTAATATTAAAGATCATTCGAAAACCAAACGTTTCTGCCATTAATCCCCCAAATAAAGGACCACAAATGGCACCTGCGACCGCACCTGAATTTAGCGTACCGAGAGCATAACCAACGTGCTCTTTTGGTGTATTCGTTGCAACAAGTGCAATTGCAGCAGGGATAAACCCTGAAACAACTCCATTAAGCAAACGTAAACCAAGTAAAGACCAGGGACCTGTGGCAAATCCGGTTAAAATAATTACGATTGCCATACCGAAGCCAGAACGAAGAAGCATCAGCTTTCGTCCATGTCGATCTGCCATACGTCCCCAGAATGGTGAAAATAAAAATGCTGTTAAAAAATTCGCTCCGAAAATGACGCCTGACCAGAGGCTAATTTGACTTTCTCCTTCTACACCGAGTTCTTGCACGTATAAAGGGAGAAATGGCATGATCATCGTCATGGCACCTAGGACTAGAAATTGACTACCAAACAAAATCCACACATTTCGTTTCCAATTCTCCACTATGTCACTTCCTTTAATTCGACCATTATATACTTCGGTAGCCGAAATAATCAACCATTTCGGATTGGTTTATTAAAAATGAACATAAAAAAAGCCTCCTAAAAGGATTAGCTTTTTAGAGACCCATTTTGTAATCATATTGTTTTGCTTTATCAGGCTTAGCGTTTTGATATTCAGTTTGCACTTCTGGACGCTTTGAAGGCTCCACTCGCTTGACAAAGTGAAGAGAGTTCAAGCGCTCTTTCGTTGTTTCCAATTGATCGAGATTAATATAAATCACGACATATTTTTGTTTTGAGGAAACGTAGTGAACATTTCCAAACCTTCTTAGCTGTTTGGCATGCTTTAGTGACTGAATATAGACTGCTAGGCCAACCCGTTCTACAAACATGACGCGTTTCCCCTTTACTTATGAACTCCACTCCCCTCTTAAACGGAGTGGTCATTTGATGATGATTCAGTTACGATATTAGGAGACCGTCTTTAAGAAAGGATGCTCTAAAATGAATCTTAATGAGATATGGAATCCATTTCTAAATCGACTGGCCGAATCAACTTATGTGAACACCGTTTCAAAACAAACAATAACTGGTATTCCCTTTCTCTATCTTACAGTAAATTCGAATATTCGAAAAGCTGAGATTGAGATGTTAATTAAATTGGAAGCTGCTAAAAGCATGCGAGGAAAGCAATTAAGGATGGAATATTCCTTCGTTCGTGAAGAAGAGCAGCTGCTTGTTTATCGCGTACGATTTTTAGTACCCCAAGAAAAAATGTTTTGTTGCGGGAACCTCTGTCCTGACTGCATTCGGTTTCGAAATTGAAAAACCAGAGCAAATGCTCTGGTTATCCACAACCGCAGCTGCCGCCTGAGCCGCAGCCGCCACCACACGATTGGTTATCAAAGAAAGGATTTCCGGAAGGAACTTTAATAGAAGGAGAAACTTCACCAGCTAATAGAGAACAAACCTCTACAAGAAGGCCTTCAAGCTCTGTCTCCGCTTTCTTAAATGCCGCTACCGCTTCGTGAAGGTCCATATCTCGCTTCGCTTCACGTACTTTTACAGTAATCGTCATAAAGTCGGGATGATAACGCCCGAAACGTTGAACCTCATCATAAAGTTCTTTCATTTCCGTGAAGCGTTTAATTAAACGCTGCGCCTCCCGATCTTTTGATAACTGCTTCCTAGCCTCATGATATTCATGAGCTACTTCTGAATCTTTTATCAAAAATCCAAGCTCTTCAGCCTGATCTAAAATCATAACACTATCTAGAGTAGCAATCATACCTACACCTCCACCTTTATCTTACCACTTTTAGGAACCCCCTGACCAGTCCTCTACTATAGTAGTAAAGTGAATATCCACGATTTGGTTATTGACTTTTTATGTAATTGGATCTATAATTTTCTAGATTTATGTGTTTTCATCTAAGAAAGGAAGACAAAGAAAACTGTGAAACTTATTACGTTCAATCCGTTTCGAACTCTTGGTATGTCAGGCGTATCTTATCTTAAACCCGATCATATGTTTAAAGATATTCATGCAATTAGAGAAGCAGATGTGCTGCTATTTCCAGAAAAGTGGCAAGTGAATTCTCTTGTTTATGGATTAAATAAAAAGATTTTCCCTTCGATCCAATCGATTCAACTTGGCTTCGATAAAGTCGAAATGACGAGAGCTTTTTGGTCCCTTTCGCCAGATCTTATGCCTTATACAGAAATTGCAGGACGTTCTAACGAGTCAATTGAACGCATTCTCAATACGTTCCCTTTCCCATTTGTAGCAAAAGAAGTTAGAAGCTCAATGGGAAATGGTGTCTTTTTGATTCGGACAGAGGAAGAATTCCGCGCGTATGCAGAACGCAATGAGGTTCTCTATGTGCAAGAATATTTGCCAATTGAAAAAGATCTTCGCGTGGTTTATGTTGGGAATTCTGTTGTATCAGCCTATTGGCGTGTTGGAGGCGAATCATTTCTAAATAACGTCGCACAAGGCGGCAAACTTTCTTTCCATGATATTCCTGAAGAAGCGCTCGATTTAGTTGATCAGACCGCAAAAGCGCTTGGGATTAATCATGCCGGTTTTGATGTTGTTTGTTCTAATGGAAAGTATTACTTTTTGGAATTCAACTGTTTATTTGGTAATCAAGCACTTGTCCAACAGGGAATTGAAGTTGAGAAATTGATTTTCAACTATTTACAAGAGCAGTTTCCACCTATCGTCCCGCCAACAACACCATTTAAGCAAATATCTTAACCGTAAGCCTCCTATTAGAGGCTTATTTTATTTCCACTTTCATTTCTTTTAACGATAAATACCGCCCACCGTCTTCACGCATAATATCAAGACGAATCGAGTGCTTTCCTTCAGGTAAGTTACGTACGACAAACGCAGCTCGGTCAACCGTTTGATACTTTTCACCATCGAGATAGACATCTAAGTATCCATGATACTCTTTTGTCGTATTTCCATCGTCAAATGAAAAATTTGGAATCAAACACTCAATAAAAACGTCAGAGCCTTTCACCCGATGATTTAATATAACTGGCTCTGTGTTCTCTTTAGCTGAGACATTTTCTTGCAGTGCTTGACTGAACCCAACAACTGGTACACAACAGCTAATCATTAAAGCAATGACCATCAGATGCCTTCCTAAACGCTTAACAACCATGTGCATCCACACCCCTTCTTTCCTAAGTGTGCCCACGAGTGAAAAGAATAATAAAAAAAGACCCTAATTTTTTAATTGGGTCATTAAAGCAAGCATCATATTCACCATGTTTAATTGGTTCTGGAAACGGTCAACTTTTTGCGGAAAGGTCTGACCGTAGAACGTTTTTGATGCTTCTTCAAACTCTTTCAACGCATATGGTTCTCTACTTAATCGGCGATACCAAACAGGCTGATTTCTTAGAAAAAAAACAAGATCCTGACGATTGGCTAAAAACTCCTGTACTTCCTCACGCATTGCATCTCCTCCTAGTCATGTCGAAACGGAAAAGGAGAATGGGATTGGGAGTAAGGAGGCTGTGACTTTGGTTTAGAGCGAAATTGAGACAAAACCTCTTGAATTGAATAAACGGCGCCGCTGAATTGCTCAATCCCTTTTTGAACCTCTTCAAAATTCATTTGTTTAATCGCGCCGAGCATGCTACCTATCCCTTTTTCATTAGTTGCTTTTCGATCTTCTTCTTGATTTTCTTCATACCAGCTTGGATCCTCTTCACCAAAAAGCATCCACTCCTCAAACAACTCCTGAAGCGTTTTTTCCTTCTGCTTCACTTTTTTTAGTACATGAGGATGAGCTTTGACGAACGTTTTAAATTCCTGAACTTTTTGACTTCCCTTTTCTTTTGCTTCAGGCAAATTCGCCACCTCCACTTCCATGAAACCTAAATGGTCTTACTACATCATAATTAGACTTTTAACAATTGTGCGCCTATTTATTGGTGAATACGACCATTATTGATAAACTAGTAGAAACAATAACTTGTCAAAAGGAATGGTACTTATATGGAAGAGCAGCAACTACTTCAATTTTTTTCAGAAATCCTAGCTGAAGCAGATGAAAGTGAAAAAAGCTCTCTCTATTCATTATTAGAAGGCGTGCTAAAGAAACAAAGAAATGAGTATAAGACGTATTTAGCTGGGTTTATGGGAATTAAGAGCAAGCTTCTCGATGATAATACATACGAAAGCATCATACCCGTTCGAGACCTTGTGCATAATCCTCTGCAAATGGTTCATGGAGGCATCACGGCATCCTTAATTGATATTGCGATGGGCTCTCTTGTTCACCAATCACTTCCTTCTGATCAGGCAGCAGTGACATCTGAGATGAACATCAACTTCCTATCTAAAGGCGACGGCAATGAATTAAGATGCCGCTCACACATCGTTTTTAAAAGCCATACGAGATGGGTCGTAAAAGCAAACGTCTATCGCGATGATGACACGATCGTTGCCACTGCCACCGGTAATTTTATGGTTATTCCTAGAAAGGTTTAATAAAATTCTGAGTATAATAGTCGCGGAAAACCCCAACCCCAATTTCAGTAAATTCTTCATTCAGAAGCGCTTCACGATGCCCTTTACTGTTTAACCAACCAATCATCGCAGCTCCTGCATCAGGATATCTGGCTGCGATGTTTTCTCCTGCATAACTATAAAGAACGTCTCCTTCCTTTAAACGATCGGAAAGCTCTCCTTCAGATGGAGAAGTATGTGAAAAATAATTATTCTCTTCCATATCTTTACTGTGGCCAAACGCCACATTGGCAACTTCATCGTTATAACCTAGTGGTTGCTTTTCTGAAAGGTTACGAAGAACATTTGTCATAGCAAAAATTTGCTTTTCCATTGCCGCCTGGACGCCCTGCCATTCTTCTTCTGATAACTCTTCGGGCTCGAGCAATTCACCGCGATAAGAAAT
Source organism: Bacillus sp. N1-1 (assembly GCF_009818105.1). NCBI lineage: Bacteria > Bacillati > Bacillota > Bacilli > Caryophanales > Bacillaceae > Bacillus > Bacillus sp. N1-1. The sequence continues at coordinate 1,836,324 of NZ_CP046564.1, read as the reverse complement.
GGCATATGGTCTTTGTTCAACGAGTACACCAGGCTCTGCTATTCTAACCGCCCGCAAGCTCCCCTTAAATTTATCAAAATAATATTGGGCAAATAATTCTCCGTGAATCGCCACTAATGGTTTTAGCTGCTGTTCTTCTTTTGTTAATTGAAAACGATAGTCATAAGCATCAAATTTCACTGGGATTTCCTCTTGTGGTGCTTCATTATCGAAAATAGTTGAAGCTTGTTCTCCCATTGGGTATCTCTCTCCAGCATCCACATCTCCCATAAAAAAGACCGTGACAACTCGATTTTCTTCTACACCAATTTGTAAATAAGCCGAGTTAGACTGTTCATATATCCACCAGTCATAGCCGTAAGAACTAGGATCAATCCGGTCAGGTTCACCAAGATTCGATTTAATTGTATCAACTTCTTGTCCTACCCATTTTTCAACGCCTGTTAGCTCAGGTAGTGGTTCATCTTTCGCTATTGACTCTTCCTGCTTCACACCTTCTGTCGTGTTTTCCAACACGAATTTCTCTTCGTTAATGATTCGTTCAACTTCTGTGCCGATGTTACGCCACTCGATTTTGTCGTAAACGTCCATTCCAATGACGATCACAACAATTAGCAAAGCGAACCGAAGGACATTTTTCATATTCCAGTCGCCTCCATTTCGTTGTATCTATTATGCCTTATCCATTATAGAAACTGCAACGATTAGACTGTTTCTTCCCCTGGCTACACTCATGCTTAAAAGCAACTGTTCGCTTCTCTTAATAATGACAAAAAAGAAGAGCACCAGGCTCTTCTTTTTTATGCGTTCATTTTTTCTTTTAAATGGAAATAGGAAACGATTCCTACAAAACGCTCTCCGTCTACGACAATAACCTCTGTTAAGCGCGATTCATTCATTAAATCTGCTGCTTGCTCAGGTTTCATATCTGGAGAAAGTGTCATTGATGGCTTTTCTAAAAGTTCTTCCACTTTCGTCATTCCCGCTTGATTATCGGCAAATCCACCAACCGCAATTGCACGATCCGTTACAATACCTACCAAGTTTTCTCCATCACACACAGGCACGATCGTCACATTTTCCTTTTTCATAATAGCAGCTGCTTCAGCAACGCTATCAGATGGTTTTGTTGGAGTAACATATTGTGCTAAATCCCCTACTGAAACCATACTTCTTTGAAGAGCTGAACCTAATTGATCACGAAGAATTTCGAGTTTCTTATAGCATGTGTTAAGAATTGTTTCTGGGAACTCCTCATCATACTCCACGCCATGTGGGTAGTAATGCTTTCCAACATAAGGCTTGCCTAATTTAATGACAGCATAAGAGGATTCAACCATACCTTCGACTGCAACGCCAGGTACTCGAAGATAGTAGACATCACCGTTTGTCATATCCTCAAACTTATAATCATATGTAACGCGTTCATAATCCCATTGCCCAGCAAGAACTAAACCGTTTTCATGCATGATGTGATCAAGAATCGAAAATTGAACGATCGTAGATTCAAGACCAGTCTTATCAAATTTCATAATTCGTTTGCCTCCTTTGTAATTCACAACACGGTCACTCTTTAATAATAGTATAACGAGCAGTGTAGTTGCAATGTTTACTTGGTTGAATGACCTCTAATACGCCTACTATTATCCTGTCCAAACTGAAATGAAATAAATGATTAAATCATTCAGAATGATTATTATCGCTTCTGGTCAAACTACGATGGAAAGGGGATGATCACATGAAAAAGCTATTGCTGCTGGCATGTCTTCTCGTAACGATGATAGCTCTGCCAGATGTGGCACTTGGTCAAACTACATATACGGTGAAACCTGGAGATACGTTATGGAAAATCTCGAAGCGGTATCGAATCGGTCTTACAGAAATCATTAGCGCCAATCCACATTTTGAAAATCCAGACCTTATTTACCCTGGTGATCAAGTCAACGTACCGACCGCTAATCCATCAATCGAAAAATCAAAAGATGTCGGGCAACAAGTAATGGACTTAACAAATGAGGAACGTGCGAAAAACGGCCTATCTCCGTTAACCTGGAATTGGCAAGTTGCCAGAGTTGCGAGATATAAGTCGTCGGATATGAGAAACAAAAATTATTTCTCACATCAATCTCCGACGTACGGCTCTCCATTTTCCATGCTTGAAAGTTTCGGAGTTAGCTATCGAAGCGCCGGTGAAAATATCGCTGCAGGGCAAGCTACTCCTGAAGAAGTTGTAAAGGCATGGATGAATAGTGAAGGTCACCGAAAAAACATCTTGAATCCCGGGTATACTGAAATTGGTGTCGGTTACATCTCTGGCGGTTCATATGGCCATTATTGGACGCAAATGTTCATTTCAAAATAAGCATACTAAGAACCTCCCTCCATTACTAAGGAGGGAGGTTTCTTTATACCTGCTCATCATCCACTTGTAGGTGTAAGCTTGCGACAACAACGTTTACTTCATCTACTTGTAACCCAGTCATTTTTTCAACATCATTTTTAATTCGCTCCTGGAGAACGAAGCATGTGTATGGAATAACTTCTCCAAAATCAATAGCTACTTCTACCTTTAACGCTAACCCCCCATCTTCGTGCATGTTTTCATACTGGAAAGATGATCGCTTTCCTTTTCCCACCATCTTCCTCAGCGTTTTTTTAACTGGCGCTTCAATCGAGTGGATCCCCTCTGTTTCTTTTATAGCAACTTCTAAAATAAAATCGATCACGTTTTCTGAGATGGTCAGGCTTCCTTGTTGAAGTGGTTTTCTCATGATGTTCCCCCCCTCTAGCCCTTCTCTCCTATCATTATATGAACGGCTGAAAATGAATTATTCGTCAAATAATTCATTTCTCTCTACTGGTAAAGCGTGTAAGTCCGTACTATAATAGAGTAAGATGGTTTGACTTAGAAAGGAGAACAAGATTGCCAAAGTTCCTCACAAAACGATTTTTACTAATATTATTGGTCATTGCGCTTTTAGCAGTGCTTGCTTTCTGGATCTTACCCGTCTCCATTCCTCTTATTCTCGCGTTTCTCAGCGCCCTTGCCCTTGATCCAGCTGTTAAACTGATTCAAAAGAATACGAAACTGAAGCGGTATTTTCCAGTTATTATTGTCTTCACTTTATTTGTAATCCTCATTGCGTTATTAGGTTACTTCCTTATAACCAAGGTGATTACCGAAGGAATAGCGTTAGTCGAAAATTCCCCGCTGTACATACAAAACATTACTCAGTTGTGGGATAACATGGAATCAAACATGGAAGCTGTTTCAAAAAGTTTCCCCCCTGAATTCGTTCAGGAATTTACCAATCAAGTTGATCGATTCCTTGAAAACACGAAGGATACAATCAGCAGCATTGATTACTTAAAAATCATTACCATCATTGTTACAGGTATTCCTAATTATTTAGTCAGTATTGTTGTCTATTTAATTGCTCTCTTCTTATTTTTAATGGACTTACCAAGACTTAAGAAAAAATCATATTCTTATTTATCTGTCCAAACGGCTGAGAAAGTTCAATTTATGACGAGTCGTTTATCTTACGTTATTTTTGGGTTTTTTAAAGCGCAATTTCTTGTCAGCATCATCATATTTGTCGTTAGTTTAATTGGCCTTTTACTGATTACACCAAAAGTGGCGCTTTTAATGGCCTTCATTATATGGGTGATTGATTTCATCCCAATTATTGGTTCGATTGTTATTCTTGGACCATGGGCCATTTATTACTTGATTACAGGTGACATTGCAACGGGAAGTCAAATGGCGATCCTCGCCGTCGTTTTACTTGTTATTCGGCGAACAGTAGAACCTAAAGTAATGGGGCGTCATATAGGACTCTCTCCACTGTCTACACTCATTTCGATGTATATCGGCTTACAGCTACTTGGAATTATGGGCTTTATTATCGGACCAATTCTTCTAATTGCATTCAATTCAGCAAGAGAAGCTGGACTAATTAAATTTAATTTTAAACTTTAATAATAAAGCGCACTTTGCTGCGCTTTTTATTATGCATAAAAAAGAAGCTGTTCAACGTGAACAGCTTCTTCTCTTTTTCATTCCGGTTACCAGATCATGCCCATTAGTGCAACTACACACGTTCCAGCTACAAATACTCCGAAGAATATTCCCCATGCTGGATACTGATGACCTTTATGACTTAAATGCATAAACATATAAAGTTGAAATACCAGCTGAATACCTGCAAGAATCATGATGAAAATAACGGTAAAAGCATCAGAGATCGCATCGCTTGCTACAGCTACAAATGCAATCATCGTTAGGAAAATCATCATGGCAAAGGAAACAATCTGTTGCTTAAATTCCTTTTCATGAGCAATCTTGTGATGAATGTCGAGATGACTTTGATCGTGCTCTGACAGTGTATCATGACCTTCATGATGTGCCATTAAATTAACCCACCTTTCCCATTAGGTAAACGACTGTAAAGATGAAAATCCATACAACGTCAATAAAGTGCCAATAAAGAGCAAAGAGATAAAATTTCGGCGCCGTATACAGGTCCATCCCTCTTCTTAGATTACGAATAATAAGAATCGTAATCCAGGAAATTCCCACAAACACGTGAGCTCCGTGAGTACCTACAAGCGTGTAGAAAGCAGATCCCCATGCACTACTTTTAATGGTGTGACCATATTCATGTACATAATGATTAAACTCATAAATTTCAAGACCTAGGAAAGCAAGGCCAAGAAGTCCTGTTACAACAAACCATCCAATCATCCGCTTAAAATGATTGGTCTTGAGAGCCATTGTTGCAAATACAGACGTTAAACTACTCGTTAATAAAAGCATAGTTGCAATAAAGACTAGTGGAAGCTCAAAAAGTTCATTGGCTGATACTCCACCATTTGTTGCATTCCTTAGTCCTAAGTATACCCCAAAAAGCGAGGCGAAAAGCACGGTTTCGCCTCCGAGGAAGAACCAGAAACCAAGAAACTTGTTTTTACCATCTAATGTAGCCCGTTCTGGATTGGCAGGCAATTTAGTCATTGTTTCGTTCGATTTCATTTGCCTTTCCTCCCTTCAGCAGGCAGATCTTCCTTATGGATATGATAGCCGTGATAATCAATGACAGAGCGAAGAATCATCGCAGCTGCCGTGATCACAAGACCACCGATCGCAATTATCCAGCTTGAGTAAATCGCTGCAAGAGCTGCGATAAATAACCCAAGAGAAAGAACGAGTGGAAGAATAGAAGAATCCGGCATATGAATATCATCTAACGGCTCCGCGGCAATCATTTCCTTATTACCTGCGCGTTTTTCAAGCCACCAGGCATCTAGCCCTCGTACAAGTGGCGTTTGAGCAAAGTTATATTCTGGAGCAGGTGATGCAATCGCCCATTCGAGTGTACGTGCATCCCATGGGTCATTTCCAGCTTTTTTACCTTTAACAGATGTTTGGATAATGTTCCAAACCATAATAATCGTTGCAAGTCCCATTAAGAAAGCACCCATCGTTGCTGCGAAGTTCGCTTCATCGAGACTTTGACCAGAAAGATAAGTATAAACTCGACGCGGCATTCCCATAAGTCCAAGGAAGTGCATCGGGAAGAACGTTAAATGGAAACCGATAAAGAATAACCAGAAATGAAGCTTTCCAAGGAATTCGTTCAATACTGTTCCAAAGATCTTTGGCCACCAGTAGTACATACCAGCAAAGAGACCAAATACTACCCCACCTACGATAACGTAGTGGAAGTGAGCAACTACGAAGTAACTATCATGGTATTGATAGTCAGCAGGTGGCACACTTAGCATTACCCCCGTCATACCACCAAGTACAAACGAAGGAATAAATCCTACTGCAAATAAGTTAGCCGTTGGAAAACTTACTTTTCCTCCCCACATTGTGAAGAGCCAGTTAAAGATTTTTACACCTGTAGGAACAGCGATTAACATTGTTGCAACAGCAAAAATAGAGTTTGCAATTGGGCCAAGTCCAACCGTAAACATATGGTGAACCCATACCATGAAACCTAAGAAACCAATAAGAGCCGTTGCGAAAACCATTGCTGAATAACCAAACAGACGCTTTCTTGCGAATGTTGCAATGATTTCAGAGAACATGCCGAAAGCTGGAAGAACAAGAATGTAAACTTCCGGGTGCCCGAAGATCCAGAAAAGATGTTCATAAATAATCGGGTTTCCACCTGCTTCAGCTGCAAAGAACTGAGAACCAAACAAACGATCAAACATAAGTAGTGCAAGACCAATTGTTAGTGCAGGGAAAGCAAAAAGAATAAGACCAGAAGTAATAAAACTAGACCATGTGAACAAAGGCATACGCATAAATGTCATACCTGGTGCTCGCATGTTAATAATGGTAACAAGAAAGTTAATTCCCCCGATTAACGTTCCAATACCTGAAATCTGAAGTCCAAGTACGTAAAAGTCAACTCCGTTACCAGGACTTGTCGTTGATAGTGGTGCATACCCGGTCCAACCTGCATCCGGAGCGCCCCCCATGAACCAACCAAGGTTCAATAGCACGCCACCAAGTGAGAACAACCAGAAGCCAAGGGAGTTTACAAATGGAAACGCAACGTCTCGTGCCCCAATTTGGAGCGGCACGATCGCATTCATAAACCCAAATATGAGCGGCATGGCTGCCAGGAAGATCATTGTCGTCCCGTGCATCGTAAGCAGCTGGTTAAATGTTTCAGCTCCTACAAAATCAAATTCTGGATAAAGCAACTGCACCCGTAGTAAGATAGCTTCTAAACCACCGATTAGAAAGAAGAAAGCACCGGAAGCGAGATACAAAATCCCGATCTTCTTATGGTCAACGGTAGTAAGCCAATCCCATACAGGATTTTTCTTTTTATAAGCATGTGCTGACACGAATGAAACCTCCTTATTTCCGATGACTATTCTTCAACTTTTAGTCCTTGCAAGTAAACAACTAAAGCATCAAGTTCTTCATCATTTAGCTGATCGCCAAACGCAGGCATGTTATTACCCGGCTTGTATTCTGATGGATTGCTGATCCAGTCTTTGATGTTCTTATCTGTATGATCAAGAATTCCAGCGACTTTTTCACGATCTCCAAAGTTTGTTAAGTTCGGACCCGTGTTACCGCCTTCACTACCTACAGCGTGACATCCAATACAACTGTTCGCGAAAATTTCTTCCCCTTGAGCTGCTTGATCAGAAGCTGCCTGTGAACCGGCTTCTTTCATTTTTTCTGCCCAGGCTTCAAAGTCTTCTTTTTCTTGAGCAATTACTTTAAAGTCCATCAATGCGTGTGATGGTCCACATAGCTCAGCACACTTACCATAATATGTACCAGGTTCCTGAGCATTCAGCCACATTTTGTTCGTTGTAGCTGTGTTCGTATCCATTTTCCCACCTAGAGTAGGTACCCAAAATGAATGGATCACATCCTTGGAAACGAGTTCAAAATAAACTCTTTCCCCAGTTGGGATGTGTAAATCCTGAGACGTTTTGACTTCAAGATCCGGATATTCAAATTCCCACCAGTATTGGTGTGCTGTTACCTTGATAACGGTTGCACCTTCAGGGACTTTTTCAGTTCCTTCATCCAATGCAAACGTCGTCATAACTGTCGGTACGGCAAGGATCAAAAGAAGAATAATCGGAACGACTGTCCATAGAATCTCAAGAACTACGTTACCTTCCGTTTGCTCTGGAATTTCATTGTCGCTTTCACCACGTCGTCTGAAACGAACAAGCACAACTGTATAAATGAGTGCTACTACAACGAAAACCCCGATCATGATGTAAAGGCTTAACATCATGAGATTAAATTGCATTTCAGCCCCTTCTCCCTTAGGAAGCATAGCTGTTAGCTGTTCGTTCCCGCAACCCGTAAGCGCTAACGCAATTACCGATAGCAGTGGTAAAAAACGCCAAACATTTCTCCAACGTTTCATTTGCACCTTAAACCTCACTTTCATAATAGCTTTTACTCAAAATTGAGTTATAGGAAGACAAGGTGGGCATCCCTACCCACCATGTCTGACCATACTTTCATTCATACTCTTAAGGATTAATATTTACAGCAATCATAACAATAAATAGGATTGTAATATAGTTGAGCGAGTATACAAACATAATTCGCGCCCATTTTATATCATCCTTCATAAAAAATCCTGCTATTCCAATCGCGAGCCAGCCGAAACCAAGAATGGCTGCCACGGTAATATATACTGGCCCAAAGCTGTAAAGCAATAGGGAAACTGGCACAAGTGCAGCCGTATATAATACAATTTGGCGCTTTGTCATTGGAAATCCTGCCACAACTGGCAACATTGGAATTCCAGCATCTCGATAATCATCAACCCGCTTCATCGCAAGTGCAAGGAAGTGAGGCGGCTGCCAGATAAACATAATCAAGAACATTCCCCATGCTACCGGGCTTAAGTTTGGGTCGATTGCCGCCCAACCAATAAGTGGCGGAAGTGCACCAGAAAACGAGCCCACAACCGTATTTAATGAAGTTGTCCGTTTTGTCCACATTGTATAGAGCACAACGTAGATTACTAGCCCTAATAGACCTAACAATGCCGCCATCGGTTCAACGATTAGCAACATGATCGTTCCAGCTATGGCTAGCCCGAGACCTACAAATAATACCTGGTTTGCTGGAATTTTACCGGTTACAGATGGACGTGTGTTTGTTCTCGCCATCACCTGATCAATATCACGGTCAATGTAATTATTCAACGACGTGCCCCCAGCAACAACAAAAGCTGTTCCCAACATCGTAAGAATAAGTACCATTGGATTAGCGAATAGATCAAATCCTGCAGCAACTGAGGCAACCCATAGTCCAGTAAATGCGGTGATTAAATTATCAAACACAATCCCTAATTTCGTAAGTGTTAAGAAATCTTTCCAAGTACCAGACGGATTTGCCTCTGATAAAGGACCTGGTTCCATAACGCGGTTCGAAGCTTCATATGCAGTTCTAGCTTTACTCAATCTACACACCTCCTTTTTCAATCGACTGAAGTAAATCAGTCTTTCGATCATTCATGTTAGACAATCTTATAAGAAGACTGTGTAAGCCCTGTTTGTTATTTGCTATCACGATTACCCCTCCAGGTTTCTTCCATTCTGTTAAGTAAAATGTAAATCAATCTTCACATCTTACTATTATATCTTGCTAACAGCTATGGTAAGATAATGTTGGTTTTGTGAAAGGAAGCAGTATCCGCAATCCTTATCCATTATAAACGAATCTAATTGTTTTGTATACGTCGTTTCATAATGGTCCATCCTTTCATACGCACAATGTTATTATTGCCTCTTCACACATTCATTGTACTATGATTTACACTCAATTAGATAAGAAGGTGTTATTTGTGAATAAATTGTTGAAATTATTCGGGATTTTAACCTCGTTTGGCATGTTACTCGTTCTATTAATGGGTGCTGTCGTAACAAAAACAGGATCAGGTGACGGCTGTGGTAACTCCTGGCCGCTCTGCTATGGAAAGGTTCTACCTGAGGCACCTGAAATTGAAACGATTATTGAAGTAAGTCACAGAATCGTTTCAGCAGCATTAGGACTTCTTGTTATTATTCTTGCGATATGGACATGGAGAAAAATAGGACATCTTCGCGAAACGAAATTTCTAGCGATTGCTTCCGTATTCTTAATTGTCTTCCAGGGGTTGCTTGGCGCTGCTGCTGTTGTTTGGGGGCAGTCAGATATTATCCTTGCTTCGCACTTTGGTTTTTCGCTAGCTAGTTTTGCAAGTGTCGTTCTTTTAACCATTCTCGTATTCGAAGCTTCGGGTAATCAAAAAACGCCTTACGTCCCTAAGCGTATTCGCATTCATTTATACGCGATTACCATTTATTCATATATTGTTGTTTATACCGGTGCGCTAGTACGCCATACAGGGGCGAGCATGGCATGCGACAATGTCCCGTTTTGTAGCGATGGTCAACTCTTTGCTGTAACTGGACCGCAAGGAATTCAAATGTTACACCGAACGGCAGCAATATTCATTTTTGTTTGGCTGCTTTATATTTTAATTATTGGGTTGAAAGAATTTAAATCCAAAGGAACGATGCGAACAGGTCTTATTGTGTCATTTGTGTTTGTTAGTTTACAGGCGTTAAGTGGTATGCTTGTTGTCGTTTCAAATTTAAATTTATTTCTTGCCCTCTTCCATGGACTATTTATATCAGGACTCTTTACCGTTCTGCTCTACCTTGTCATGCTTTCTCTACGAAGTGGCAGACAATAGAAAAAGCTGCGCAAAATGCGCAGCTTTTTCTTATTCGTTCATTTCTAACAATAAATCTCCTGATTCAATACCCTCACCATTTGCTACATGGATATGTTCCACAACCCCACTTCGAGGAGCTTGAACAGTAGTTTCCATTTTCATCGCTTCTGTAATCATTAGATGGTCGCCTTTATTAACTCTCTCACCTTTTTCAACAAGTACCTTTATAACTGTTCCAGGCATTGTTGCGCCAATGTGGTTAGGATTAGCGCGATCTGCTTTTGGTTTAGCGGCTATAGCTGTTTTAATATTTTCATCTTTAATAACAACTTCACGGGGCTGACCATTCAACTCAAAGTAAAGCGTACGCTTTCCTTCTATGTTTGGCTCTCCAATGGATACTAGTTTTACAATCAATGTCTTACCTTGTTCAATCTCCACTTCTACTTCTTCACCTAAACGCATGCCATAGAGGAAGGTTAGCGTATCAAGAACAGATACGTCACCAAACATTTCTTGAACATCTTCATACTCTAAATAGACTTTTGGATAAAGCGCGTAAGAGATAAGATCATGGCTTGTCACTTGACGATTTAGTTTGTGGTAAAGAGTCTCTTTCAAATCTGTAAAATTCACAGGTTCGAGCAGTTCTCCCGGCCGTGTCGTAATTGGCTCTCTCCCTTTAAGAATAATTTGCTGAAGTTCTTTTGGGAAGCCTTGATAAGGCTGACCAAGGTAACCCTGGAATAGTTCAACTACAGAATCAGGAAAATCAAGCGTTTCACCACGTTCATAAACGTCGTCCTCGGTTAAGTTATTTTGGACCATGTATAGCGCCATATCTCCGACAACTTTAGAAGAAGGTGTTACTTTTACAATATCACCAAACATTTCATTAACTCTTCGGTACATCCGCTTAACTTCATCCCATCGTTCTCCTAAACCAACACCTTTTGCTTGCTGTTGAAGATTACTATATTGCCCGCCTGGCATTTCATGCTCATACACTTCTGTGTGCGGAGCTGTCATGCCACTTTCAAAACCGCTATAATATTTTCGAGTATCCTCCCAGTAATGAGACAATTGCTCTAGCGCGTTAATATTGATGTCCGGCTGCCTGTCTGAACCATCAAGTGCATAATACAAGGAGTTGGCACTTGGTTGAGAAGTTAACCCCGCCATTGAGCTTACTGCTACATCTACAATATCTACGCCTGCCTCAATGGCTTTCGCGTATGTATAGATTCCGTTACCGCTCGTATCATGCGTATGAAGGTGGATTGGGATTGAGACTGTTTCCTTTAAAGTTGAAACGAGTTCGTATGCTGCCTGCGGTTTCAAAAGGCCAGCCATGTCTTTTATGCCGAGAATATGAGCTCCCGCTTGTTCTAACTCTTTAGCAAGCTCCTGATAATAAGTTAAGTTGTATTTTGATTTAGATGGATCAGAGATATCCCCGGTGTAACAAATCGATGCTTCGGCAACTTTCCCTGTTTCACGAACTGCCTCAATGGCCTTTGTCATACCTTCTACCCAGTTCAAACTGTCAAATATACGGAATACGTCAATACCTGCATCAGCAGACTTTTGTACAAATTCACGAATTAAGTTATCTGGGTAGTTCTTATAACCAACAGCATTCGAAGCCCGTAGTAACATTTGGAACATGACGTTCGGCACTTGCTTTCTCAATTTTATTAAACGATCCCATGGATCTTCTTTTAGGTAGCGAAGAGAAACATCAAACGTTGCACCGCCCCACATTTCCATTGAAAACAAATTCGGTGTCATTCTAGCAGTTGGACCTGCAATGTGAAGTAAATCTGTTGTACGCATTCTTGTGGCGAGAAGCGATTGATGCCCATCTCGGAATGTCGTGTCTGTAAGCAACGTCTTCTTCTGCTCTTTCACCCATTGTACGAGCCCTTCTGCCCCTTCTTCATCAAGAATTTGCTTAGTACCTCGAGGGATTTCTTCACTGTACTTTAAATGCGGTACCCTTCTTTTCGAAAATGATGGTTTTTTCTTTTTATCAAGACCAGGAAATCCATTAACTGTAATATTCCCAATGTACGATAGCATCTTCGTTCCGCGGTCCTTTCGCTTTGGAAACACAAACAGCTCTGGTGATGAATCAATGAATGACGTATCATAAACACCTGATCGGAAGTTCTCATGTTTCATTACATTTTCAAGGAAAGCAATATTTGTTTTAATTCCTCTAATCCGGAATTCTTTTAAATTTCTGACCATTTTAGATGAAGCATGGTCAAAGTTTAGTGCCCAGGTGGAGAGCTTAACAAGCAATGAATCATAATATGGCGTAATAACTGCGCCCTGGTAAGCATTCCCTGCATCCAGACGTACACCAAAGCCACCACCTGATCGGTAAGCCATCAGCTTTCCGGTGTCTGGCATAAAGTTGTTCTCCGGATCTTCCGTCGTAACACGACATTGAATGGCATATCCGTGACAGTCGATCTCCTCTTGCTCTGGAATACCGAGGCGCTCACCATGAATATGTTCTCCTTCTGCAATCATAATTTGCGATTGCACAATATCGATTCCCGTAATCATTTCTGTAATTGTATGTTCAACCTGCACGCGGGGATTTACTTCTATAAAATAAAACTCACCGTTTTGATTAACTAAAAATTCTACTGTACCTGCGTTAACGTACTGCACATTTTCCATCAGCTTGACTGCAGCTTCACATATCTCTTTTCTAGAATCTTCACTAAGAGATACGCTTGGCGCTACTTCAACAACTTTTTGATGGCGACGCTGTACAGAGCAGTCTCTTTCATAGAGGTGAATCGTATTTCCATGTTTATCTCCAAGAATTTGAACTTCAATGTGTTTAGGATTCTCGACAAATTTCTCCACATAAATATCATCGGCACCAAAAGCGGCCTTCGCTTCTGATTTCGCGCGATCGTATGCATCCGCCAGCGCTTCCTGACTTCGCACAATCCGCATTCCTCTTCCACCGCCACCAAGAGCAGCTTTTATCATCAGAGGATAGCCATTTTCTTCAGCAAAAGTCTTTACTTCATCAAGTCCTTCCACCGGGCCATCTGTTCCAGGGATAACGGGGAGACCTGCAAGAATCGCTTGCTTTCTCGCCTCCACTTTATCTCCAAACATTCTGAGGTGTTCAAGCTCTGGACCAATAAATATTATGCCTTCTTCTTCACAACGTTTTGCGAACTGAAGGTTTTCAGAAAGAAAACCATAACCAGGATGGATAGCATCGATGTTATTTGTTTTGGCAACTTCAATAATTCCCTCAATATCAAGATAAGCATCGATCGGCTTTTTATCTTCTCCAACAATATAAGCTTCATCTGCTTTATATCGATGATAAGAACCACTGTCTTCTTTTGAATAAATCGCGACTGTACGAATATTTAACTCCGTACATGCACGAAAAATACGAATTGCGATTTCTCCTCGGTTGGCGACAAGAATTTTTGAAATAGCTGTCATGATAATTCCTCCTTAAACTAAAGCTCCATTTGAACGTTACTATCCTTGTTGATATAACCTGTTTTTTGCTCTTTTCTTATATTCACAAACGCAGAAACGTTTATTAATATCCCTACTGATATCATAAGCAGAATTAATGATGAACCTCCGTAACTAATGAATGGAAGCGTCACGCCTGTAACAGGTAACCAACCAGTAATGGCCCCCAGGTTAACTGCCGTTTGAACACCGATCATTCCAGAAATCCCAATCGCTAGCAAACTGCCGAAAGTATCTTTACATCTGATTCCGATAACAAATCCTTTAAAAACGATAAAACCTAGCAATCCTATTACAAATACAACCCCTAACAGCCCCAACTCTTCAGCGATAATCGCCATAATGAAATCTGTATGGGGTTCAGGGAGAAAACCATATTTTTGAATACTTTGTCCAAAGCCCTGACCAGTAATGCCACCTGATGCTATCGCAATATAAGAATTAATGAGATGGAATCCGCTATCTTCTGGATCTGAGAAGGGATCATATGCACCTGTAAACCTTGAAGCTTGTTCAGGCGATAGTGACATCCAAGCTAAGCCGAACACAATGCCACCAATTACGATAAGGCCAAAAATATGACTCCACTTCATTCCAGAGCAAAAAATTACTATGCCAGAGGTTATTGCGATAATCATAGCTGTACCCAGGTCGGGCTGTGAAGCGACTAATGCAAAAATTAATCCAATTACAAGAAGTGGCGGCATAGCGCCTCTTACAAAATTAGAAATATAAGCCTGCTTTTTTGAGTAAATGGCAGCAAGATAAATAATTAACCCAAGTTTGACAAACTCAGATGGCTGAAAGCTAAAGGAGCCGATATCAATCCAACTTTGAGCATTATTCGTTGTTGATCCGATTACTTTCACGAGCAATAGTGAAATAACGGATAATCCAAGAATCGGCACAATAAACTTCTTATAGGCTTTATAAGGGAACATCATCGTCAGGACAAGCATAATAAGGGAGGCCGCTAGCCAAATCATTTGCCTATTAAAGAAATAAGCACTATTTGTTTCGTGACGCATAACAGCCCATACCATACTTGCACTATAAACCATCACAAGTCCAAATCCGCACAATAGTAGTACACTAATGATTAGCGAGTAATCATAATGCTTAAATAATTTTTTAATCATAGACGTCATCCTACCTGTTTATTTTCTCTTTAGAAGTTCTCACCAGCTCACAGTTTTCTTTGACGATGGTGGTTTTCATTTAGATACCTTTTAAGTGTTTTAGCGGGCACGCTCCGCTTTTCGAAGTATGTATAGGTTTCGATGGTTTTTGTTTGAAACCTGCCTGTCCTATAGAAATTAAGTTTTTTTGATAAGGGCTTTTACTATAGTCCATCCGTCTGATTCTTTTCCTAGCAGTTTGAAAGGAATCAGGTTAGTTATGCCTAGCCAGAGATTAAAGAATAAAACCCAGGTTGTGATAGATGGATGGAACGGATAAAGAAGTGTTAGTGCAGCGATCAATAGGTTAACGAGCGGACCTGCTATGGCGATAGCTACTTTTCCATAGGCTTTTTCAGGTTGTGAGCTGATGGTCATTCCTCCTGCAAAATAGAAGGCGTTAACGGCTACTTCTCCTCTAGAATACTTCCATGTCAGTACTCTTGGTCCAATCCCAAGATGAAGGTTTACACTGGAGGATGTGAAAATGTTTGCTGCCAGCGTATGACCTGCTTCATGAAATAACAAACTGATTGGAGCAATGATCAGGAGCACCATGAGCAAATCATTCATTCGTATCTACTCCTAAAATCTTCTGAATTCTTTCATAACCTACTCGTATTCTATCATATTTTCTGCTCATACTCGGAAATTAATGTGTCTGCTTGAATGAGAACAAGCCAATTTCACTTTGAACTTATTTAAACTTGATCCTCTTCAGAAAAACAAAAAGCTCAAACTATCTACGATAGTTTGAGCTTTCATTATTTCCTCATACTAGCTTCGTGAAGAGCTGAAAGCTGGCGCTCGAGTGATTCAAGCAATTCCTTGCCATCATCTTCATTAACTAATCCAAGACGAACCGCGAAGTCAATTTCGCGAGATAAACCAAACATTTGCGTATCAAGAACCTCTTCATACAGAGGACACTGAGGCATCGTTAAATTCTCCATTTGAACTTCGATAAGTTTTAGGATCTTATGAGCATCGGCCTTTAACAGCTCGTATGCTTTTTCACGATGTCCTGTTGCCATACCAGTTGACAAATCTGATCCCTCCGTTCCCTTTCCCATTCCTTCTATTATCATAAAAGGAATACAAAAAAATTGCAAGAAAAAGCAGGGTAAACGCAACCATCTTTAAAAAATACTTAGTCCATACTGTGAAGATAAATTTTCAAGGAGCTTATTACCAGCTATACTATTTCCTTTCGCATCAAGTGGCGGACTGTAGACTCCAATCCCCATTTCATTTGGTACAAGGCTTAAAATTCCACCCGAAACGCCACTCTTCGCAGGTATCGCTACATTAATGGCAAATTCACCTGAAGCGTTGTACATACCACACGTTACCATAAATGTTTTTACAATTCTCGCAATGTATCTAGGAATAATTCTCCGTTCTGTTTCAGGATCCCTACCTTCATTTGCAAGAACCATCCCGATCCTAGCAAGGTCCTTACAATTCACTTCAATGGCACACTGTTTAGTGTAGGCTTCAAGAAGCATTTCTACGTCATTGTCAATGATGCCATGTTGTTTCATAAAGTAACTTAATGCTCTATTAAGATTGGCCGACTCATATTCTGAATCAGCTACTTCCATATTTATTCCGATACTTGAGTTATTCGTCATGTCGTGTATGAGCTGTAAAATCCGTCCAACTTTTTCTTCCACCGAGTTTCCATGAATCATATTTGTTACAACCAAAGCTCCTGCATTTATCATTGGATTAAGAGGTTTTGAGGGCACCATTGTCTCAAGCTTCGCAATTGAATTAAAGGGATCTCCCGTCGGTTCCATCCCTACTCTTGAGAAAACGTGCTCTTCACCTGCATCCATGATGGCAAGAGCTAACGTAAGAACTTTAGAGATACTTTGTAACGTAAACGTCTCCCCAACATCACCTGCAGATAAGCAACCTTCTTCTTTAGAATAAATGGCAATGGCAAGTTTATCAGGCTCTGCTTTTGCAAGAGCTGGAATATAGTCCGCTACTTTCCCATCCTTTGTATAAGGTTTACTTCGTCTGACTAGCTCTACTAATTCTTCTTCTGTACGACATCTCATATTAAATCCTCCCGCTCGGAAAAAATTGACTCTCGCCCTACTGTTCCCCAAATGTGACAAATGCAAGCATAACCGGTATACTTGGTTTGCAAAAGATTTTGATAGTGGGGTGTATGAGATGGAAACGATTCTACCCATCAAGGGGAAAGTCAAATATGCCATTACCTTAGATGCAAGCGTATGGATTTTTGATGATCGCAAGATTGAACTAGAGGATTTCTTGAAATTTGACGATTCAATTAAAAAGAATGAGAACGATTACATCCGAGCTCAAGCCGAGCGGTGGGAAAGAGAACGCACAGGGATCAAACCTCCCGTTAACAAAAGCATTAAGCGTTTTGAGAAAGAACGTGTTTTAACCGGAAGCTTTGTTATCCCGTTAAAACCATTCCTTTCAAATGCAGAACCCACTCAAGACGGTGAAAGGGTTCAGCTTGAATCGAGTGATGGAAACCAGCATGTTTTAACAATGGAAGAAGCAATGAACGGCTTTCTTCGCTTTTCAAAAGATGGAAAGCCGCTCAGGGAAGATGGACCTACCCACTTCTATTTTGGAGATGGATCAAACGGTTCAGATCCCTTTAAGAATATTTTAGGTATTACCGTCATTTAAAGAAGATCAGCTGCAATTCGGGCAAGCAGAGAACGTTCACCTTTCTCGAGCTTAACATGTCCGCTAAGCGGCTGATCTTTAAATTTTTCTACAACATACGTTAGCCCATTTGTATATTCATCTAGATAAGGATGATCAATTTGCTGCGGATCACCGAGAAGCACAATCTTACTTCCTTCCCCCACCCTCGTTAAAATGGTTTTCACTTCGTGCTTCGTTAAATTCTGCGCTTCATCGATGATGATATACTGATCAGGTAAGCTCCTACCTCGTATATACGTAAGGGCTTCTACTTGAATGGAACCGATTCCCGAAAGAATCTTTTCAAGCTCACCCGTTTTCTTCACATTAAATAAGTACTCCAAATTATCATAGATCGGCTGCATCCAGGGACGTAGCTTCTCTTCTTTCTCACCAGGTAAAAACCCAATATCTTTACCAACAGGTACAATCGGCCTTGCAATGAAAAGCTTTTTGTATCGATTTAAATCTTCTGTTTGCATTAAACCAGCTGCCATCGCAAGCAAGGTTTTTCCTGTGCCTGCCTTGCCTACTAGAGTGACGAGGGGAATGTCATTTCGAACAAGCAGGTCCAATGCCATTCTTTGCTGAACGTTTCGAGGACCAATTCCCCACATATACTCCGTTTCCATCGCCGTTTTTTCAATTCTGTTCCCTTTTTTATCGACTTTACCGATACCTGACGAAGAGGCCTGTACAGGGTCTTTTAAAATCACATATTGATTAGGATAGAGCGGCCTTCCCTTAAGTTTCTTAGCCTCAATAAATTGCTTCTCAAAAAATTGATTCAGCAGTTCTGAATCGACATACTTCTCCTCATACCCTGTGTAAATTTGGTTAAATTCAACGACTCTATCAGTTAAAAAATCCTCTGCCTGTATTCCCATTGCATCTGCTTTGACACGAACTAACGCGTCTTTACTCACAAGAATAACTGTACGTCCCGATTTTAACTTTCCTTCTTCTAGAAATAAATTTAACGCCACGGCTAAAATCCGATTATCGTTTGTTTTCTCCACAAATTTATCTTGTAAATATTGAAATGATCGATGGTTGAGTTCGATTCGAAGCGTTCCTCCATTTTCTAAAGGAATCGACTCATGGAGCTTTCCTCTTTCTCGAAAGCCATCAATCATGCGCGAAACTTGCCTTGCATTTCTTCCGATTTCATCCATATACCTTTTCTTTGAATCCACTTCTTCTAACACAACAGCCGGAATGACAATTTCATTCGTATTAAACGAATAAATCGCATTTGGATCCTGGAGTAACACGTTCGTATCTAGGACGTAAACCTTATCCAACACTTCGCCTCCTGACCAAATTTAAATTGCTGTAACAGGTACGAAAAACAGTTGGGACTATCTACGTTTTCTATAATCTATGAACTAGCGTATAAAGTTAGACGGTTATTCAGAAAATAATTAATAAACTGCAGTGATTTGTTTCTAAATTGCTCATTACGGAGGTAATCGAATGTATAAAATGCAATGGATTATTGCTCTCTTTCTTCTTGCAGCCTGTCAGGCAAATGATGAACCTGTTGCAGAAAAAAAAGAGCAGACGGAGCGCGTACAATACGTAAAGCAGTCGGTGCGCACACCTGAGAATCAAGATATGTCAGCGACAGAGATTGCAGAACATCTCGTCACTGTTGCCAAACAAATTCCTGATGTGAATGACGCAACCGCAGTTATTACTGGAAAGTATGCAGTAGTGGGAATTGATGTGAACCAAAAACTCGATCGTTCTCGAGTTAGTTCAATTAAATATACGGTAGCAGAAGCACTTCAAAAAGATCCATACGGTGCAAATGCTGTCGTTACTGCAGATGCAGATACAACTTATCGATTAAAACAAATGGCAACTGAAATTAAACGAGGGCATCCTGTAGGCGGCATTATGGAAGAACTTGCAGATATTGTTGGTAGGTTAATGCCTGAAGTTCCGAGTAAATCAAATAAATCCGAACCAGAACCGGTTCGCTCAAACGATAAACAGCTACCTAAATCAAAAGAAAATGAATTAAAACAACAGCAAGAAGAACAGGATTTAGACAAATAATTAGATTACTCATTCAAGAAAAGAAACGAACCCTTAGCGGTTCGTTTCTTTTTTTAGCTGTGCCATCACGGAGCGGTCTAACTTAGCCGCAGCTTCTGGATCATAAATTTTTTCATATGCAGGCTCTACTGACATTTTCGCTCCATAAAACATAATATCACGTACTTCTTTAATATCTAGCTTAAACTTCGTAAGCTTCAGTGGAACGTTTTCCATCCTCTCTTCCATTAAAATAGCTCTTCCGGTAATGGCATAAGTACTTTCGTTTCCAATTAGCGTGATTGAGATCTGATCATTCGCCTTTATATTAGAGACGATTCGCGACTTTTGATCAACAGCAAAGACAATTGATTGTTGATCAACTGCATAAAGCCAAGAAATAGCACTTACATTCGGCCCAGCTGTTTCATGATCAATTGTCGAAAGAAGAACATATTGCTCTCTTTTAAGAAGTGTTAAAAGATCATTTGAAAGAGTAACGTCTACTTTATTAGGCATACTATTCCCTCCAGTTAATTCCTTCGATTTAACGCATTATACTGCAAAGGATACGATTATTCATGCTATACTAGCAACATGGAATGAGAGGTGTTAACAATGCGTGTAAAATGTGTACTATGTGATAAAATTGAAAAAATTGAAAGCGGTAGTCCGCTAGCTAAAAAACTTCGCAACAGACCGATCCACACTTATATGTGTGACACCTGCAATGATCGAATTGAAAGTCGCACAAAAGAACGTAAAGATACAGGAAATTTCAAGCTGTATCATCAGGATGAAACAAATGATGAGTGGTAAAATCAAGTATGGACTTATTGCTGGTACGATTTCTGGAATTGCTCTAGGGTTCATCTTAAAAGGAATCGAAGCCGCAACAGGTAAGCTTGTTTATACGCTACTCCTAAACATTGATTTTATACCAATTATCGGAGATATCAATTGGTCTGAATGGATCGAATTCCTATTTCACCTTTTAATCTCTCTTATTATCGGTATTGTCTACAGTATTGGAAGTACTCGCTATTTCCCTAATCAAAAAAAAGCGCAGGCTATTTTCGCCTATGTGCTCACACTTCCCACCGTGTTTCTATACTTTCCGCTCACCTACCTGGCAATAAAGCCAACTCCTGATTTATGGGACGTTACAGCCATTAGCTACTGGACATTTGGGCATTTGATTTATGCTGCACTCTTGTTCGTCATCTATACATGGAGTAAAAAATAACTTCGTTTAAGAAAGACGTGCTCGAAGCACGTCTTTCTTCCTTATTGATGATTATATTTTGGTTCATTTTCAATCGAAGTTAACAGCGCTTCGATTAATTCAACAGGAAATTTCTTTGAATCTTCTTCTCCATTTTGTCGATAATGTACAACGTAATATTCATGTGACACCTCCACACTCAAATCCGAGACTAGATGATCTTCCGTTAATATGTCATGAAAGAATTCATACGTATCTTGCGCCGCCTGATCGTCCTGTCTTTGATTCGCCACAACTTTAATACTGAGCCAATTGTACATTGCATCCTGAAGGTTCAAAGCTTCCCTCCTTTGACGTTAGGCCTCTTTTTTCTTCGACTGGTTGAGTCGCATCTTATAAATAATTAATACGACAGCAGAAGCCACTAATCCTTCAGCAACAGGCAAACCTATTCCAAAAAAGGTTAGCGGAAAACACCCTATAACAAGAACAGCGTATACGATAACGTTTTTAAGGATCGGTAGTTTTTTGGCAAAGCCAAGACGATAAACAACAATACAAAGGATAACAATAATCGCATATAGCAAATAAAATCCCATCGTCATATTGTCTTCAATGCCAACTAACTTAGCGAAAAAAGATAAATCTTCAGATTGTATAGTAGGTTCTGTATTCACTTTTCCACCCCCGGTATAAAAGCATAATAAATGAAATCACAAATAAAAGTAAACGATTTCTTTCCATTTAGAAAAAAAGTCCTATATAGGACAGAGAAAGATACGATTTGTAAAACAATAAAAAAACGATCCAAAAGGGATGCCCCTTTTGAATCGCATTAGACACCCTTATTGGGCTGTTTTCTTCTTTTTAGCGTGCTTTTCACGTTCGTTCTTATCAAGGATTTTTTTACGAAGACGGATGGAATCCGGCGTTACTTCGCAATACTCATCATCGTTCAAGTATTCAAGTGCTTCTTCAAGCGTTAGAACGCGAGGTTTCTTCATTGAAACCGTTTGGTCTTTGTTTGCAGAACGCATGTTAGTCATTTGCTTCACTTTAACGATATTAACAGTAATATCATTTTCGCGAGTGTGCTCACCAACAATCATACCTTCGTATACTTCAGTACCTGGAGCTACGAAAATTGTACCGCGATCTTCAACACCCATAATGCCGTATTCTGATGCTTTCCCTTTTTCCATGGAAACAAGTACACCAGCACGACGTCCACCTACACGGCCGCTAATAAGAGGCATATAAGTTTCGAATGTATGGTTAATAATACCATAACCGCGTGTTTGTGTAAGGAACTCAGTTGAGTAACCAATCAAACCACGTGCAGGTACCATAAATTCAAGACGAACTTGACCTGAACCGTTGTTCACCATGTTGACCATTTCACCTTTACGCTCACCAAGTGATTCCATTACAGAACCAGTGTAGTCTTCAGGTACGTCAATTTGAACGCGCTCAACAGGTTCACTTGCAACACCGTCTACTTCACGAACGATAACTTCAGGTTTTGAAACTTGAAGTTCAAATCCTTCACGACGCATGTTCTCAATGAGAATTGAAAGGTGAAGCTCACCACGTCCTGATACAACCCATGCATCTGGAGAATCTGTGTTTTCAACGCGAAGACTTACGTCCGTTTCAAGCTGTGCTCTAAGACGTTCTTCAATTTTACGACTTGTAATGTACTTACCTTCTTTACCAGCAAAAGGACTGTTATTTACAAGGAACGTCATTTGTAGAGTTGGCTCATCAATACGCAGGATAGGAAGTGCTTCCTGATGATCGTATGGACAAACTGTTTCTCCAACGTTGATTTCTTCCATACCAGATACTGCAACGAGGTCTCCAGCTTTTGCTTCTTCAATCTCTGTTCGTTTCAAGCCAATGAAACCAAAGAGCTTTGTTACTCTGAATTGTTTAACTGTCCCATCAACCTTCATCAATGCAACTTGCTGGCCGACTTTCATCGTTCCTCTGAACACACGTCCGATACCAATTCTTCCAAGGTAATCGTTGTAGTCAAGAAGTGTGATCTGGAATTGAAGTGGCTCATCACTATTGTCAATTGGTGCCGGGATGTTATCAATAATTGTGTTCATAAGAACTTTCATATTGTCATCTTGCACTTCAGGATCAAGGCTAGCCGTTCCGTTAATTGCAGAAGCATAGACAACAGGGAAGTCAAGCTGATCTTCGTCCGCGCCAAGATCAATAAATAAATCTACGACTTCATCCACAACTTCTTCAGGACGTGCTGCAGGACGGTCAATTTTGTTAAGAACTACAATTGGTGTTAGCTTCTGTTCTAGTGCCTTCTTAAGCACGAAACGCGTTTGTGGCATACAGCCTTCATAAGCGTCAACCACTAGAAGAACACCGTCTACCATTTTCATGATACGTTCAACTTCACCACCAAAGTCAGCATGACCAGGTGTATCCATAATGTTGATTCGTTTGTCTTCATAGTTAATTGCCGTATTTTTAGCAAGGATTGTGATCCCGCGTTCTCTTTCAAGGTCATTCGAATCCATCGCACGTTCGCTTACTTGCTCGTTGTCACGAAACGTACCTGATTGGTGAAGCATTTGGTCTACCAGCGTCGTTTTACCGTGGTCAACGTGGGCAATGATTGCGATGTTACGAATATCTTCTCTTATTGCCATTAATTATTCTCTCCTCGTATTCTCGTCTTATTTCTGACGATAAACTCAATAACTAGACCATTATAACACAGATATCGCTTTAGGCGAAATTTCTCTTCTTTCCACCTTAACCCTGTTATTGTACACTAGTACTATAAAGGGGGCTTTCCGCATGAACAAGCATCAATTCCTTTTACTCTTAATGGCCATTCTGGCGGTTGCAAGCATGTGTGCAATCGGTATTTCTATAGCTGAACAAAGCTGGATCGGCGGACTTCTTTCATTTATTGGAGTAGGTTTCTTTATGGGAATGGGTTTTCGAATTAAACGTAAAGCTGAACAATAAGATCAATAAAGAGCTGTTCACCATGAACAGCTCTTTTTTGAAGCTCATTTATCCCTCATTAGGATGAACAAAAATTAAATACTTTTTTTCTTCACCTTCAATGGCGTATTGTTCAAATCCACATTTCCCTAAAAACAAACTCCACTCATTCCGCTCCAAGGGAATGCCAGCAAAAACAACCTCTTCTTTTTCACTTACTAAAGAGTGTATAACGTCTTGACCGACTCCCTTTTTTCGCTGGGCAGGATCGACTACGATCGTACCTAACCAGGACTTTTGATTTGATGGAGCCTGATCAAGAACGGCTGTAATGGCTACAGGTTCTTCATCTATAAACCAAAGCCTAAATTCACACCCCATTCCTTCATAAGTTTGTATATATGAAAGCATATCTTCTGCGATTGGCAGTCGCCCAAATTCTTCATCAAGCCAATCTTTATCTTCCATTGTCCATTCAATAAGGAGGTTGGCGAACCTTTCCTTGCTTGTTGAAGTTACGTATTTCATTTTGTTGAAGGAGTTCTTAAATAGAAGTTTTTATCAAGCGCTGGTTGGATATATTCTTTTTGAACCTGTGAATGAAACAGTGGAGTACCGACAAAGATGGTGTTTTTATCCAACAAATCAATTTCCTTATTATCCACCGTAGTACAAACACCTCCCGCTTCCTCAATTAACATTTTACCAGCCGCAAAATCCCACGGGGCGAGTCGTAAAGAGACATACCCATCAAGACGCCCCGCTGCTACGAAAGCCATTTCAATTGCAGCACTACCATAAGACCGTGTGCCTCTTATTTTTTTTAGAAGTGGTGAGAAGGTGCGCGGATCGATACGATGATTCTCCGTGACCCACGTTGCATTTATAGCTAATAGGGATTCTGAAAGATTCGTCGACTGCAACGGTTTTACTTGTGTATCATTGAGGTATAGACCTGAGCCCTTTTTACAATGATAAAGCTCGTCTTTTGTTACATCATAAATAAAAGCAAGTTTCCCTACTCCATCTTCGTATATCCCGATCGATATCGCGAAATTGGTTTGTTGATGAACAAAATTCATCGTTCCATCAATCGGATCAAGAAACCAAATAACCCCATCTAAATTTTCTATTTTATCTCCAAACCCTTCTTCACCCATGATACGGTGATTTGGATAAGTACTTTTGATTTTCTCAATAAAAAATTTCTCTGTTTGCTTATCAATGTCTGTAACGAGATCGTTCGGATTACTTTTTGACTCAATGTTAAAAGATGTTGTAAAGGAAGACATGATTTCTTTTCCCGCTTCTCTAATCCATTTAATGGTATCATCATATACGCGATTCCAGTTCGTCTGCTGTGTCATGGTTCGATCTCCTTTTACCTTATATTTCATTCTATATCTTATTATGACAGGAAAAGAAGAAAAAACGAACCTTTTTGCAAGGTTCGTTTCGCTACGCTTCCAATCTAACCATTTCTTTACGAAGTTCTTCAAGCTTCACTTTACATCTCGCCATTTCATCTTGATCACTAGCCGTCATTGCATCGTGTAGCGTTGCCAGCTCATAGTCAATCTCCATTCTCAATACCGGAATCCGCTTCTCTGCTTCATTTCTTTGTAATGACTGAATCACTTGTTTCATGGTAACCTACACCCCTCTTCTTTTCGAGTAAGCAGTCATAGTTATCAGAGAAACCTTATAAGACGGAATATTCTGATATTTCTGCTTTGATTACTATATCTTATGCCTTCCCTGCTCACTATGCAACCTCTTTATTTGTTACTATTTTTCCTCTTTTGCTTATTTTTCAAACCTATCCTTACACATCAATCGTCAGTTTTCATATAAATTGCAGTTCTATGTTACTATAAACGTATAAAATTTTGTCGCAATGGAGGATATTATGTCATTTAAGGGATTTACTCAACACGATTTTAACGCCTTCCAAATCGAAGGACTTGATGCAAGAATGGAAGCAATTCAGGAAAGAATTCAGCCAAAATTTCAGGCGATCAGCGATGACGTGAAAAGTGACCTAGAAATTCTTGCCGGTAATGAAATGCACCTTCACATTGCACGTCATGCACGAAGAACAAAGAACCCACCAGTTGATACGTGGATGGCATTTTCTCATAATAAACGCGGTTACAAAATGCATCCTCACTTTCAAATTGGCCTATTTGATGATCATGTTTTTGTATGGCTTGCTTACATTTATGAGCTCCCCGGAAAACCACAAATGGCTACGTTATTTTTAGACCATATGGACAAGCTTCAAAATGACATTCCAGCATCCTATTGGATTTCAACTGATCATACAAAGAAAAAAGCAAGTCAGCCTATCACGGATGTTGAACTCCATAAAGTTCTTACCCGCTTCCGAGATGTTAAAAAAGGCGAATTTCTCATTGGACGCCACTTTACGAACGATGACCCACTGTTGCAAGACGGGGAACAATTTATTCAAGAAGTTAACAAAACGTTTGAAACGCTCATGCCATTTTATCACCTTTCACTTCAATCTACAAAATAAACCAGGGGTTATCCCCCTGGTTTTTATTTTGCCATTTTTACTCGCTCATGTTCTGTTTGCTTCGCTTCTTTGACAGCGTGGTAAGTTGAAAAGCCCGTCTCTTTATCAAACTGTTTAAAGATTTGTTTTTCCTCCGATTTAGAAGGAACAACATCTTTAAATTCATGATAGCTACTAATTAATTCACCTTTATGAACACCTTGATCATACGCTTTCTCAATTAACTCAAAAAAATTAATTACTTTAATAACTTCTTCTTTACTCCAATCAATGGAAATAGGATATTGAACTTCCATTTTTTAACCCCTCTCTAAAGTTGCCATTTTATTCGAATCTCATTTGCTTCTTGATCGATCCGTTCAAATAACTCGTGTACGGAAGGAACGTCATGAATCGCTCCCATCACTTGTCCTGCCCAGGCAAAACCATCTTCTTCTTTTCCTTCATATATAAACTTCCTGTTTGCTTCACCACTTATGTATTCTTTCAGAAGGTCATATCCACCATTACTTGCTTCAATTTCGGTAATTCGCTCACTAAAAACATTTCGGATTACTCTAGCAGGCGCACCAAGACTTCGCTTAATAATCATTGTATCCGTCTCGGATCCCTGTAACAAACGTTGTTTGTATGCATCATGAGCGTGTGTACACTCTTTCGTAGCAATAAATCTTGTTCCCATTTCAATTCCTTCAGCGCCAAGTGCGAGAGAGGCCATTAACCCCCGCCCATCTCCTATACCGCCTGATGCAATAACGGGAATCGATACTGCATCAACTACTTGAGGAACGAGAACCATTGTCCCTGTATCTTCCTTTCCGAGATGTCCGCCACCTTCTTGACCAACAACCATGACCGCTGATGCACCTAGCTCTTCCGCCTTAATGGCCTGTCGTTTCCCAGCTGTTAAAACAAGGACTTTCACATTTGTCCCTCTCACCATATCAAAAACAGGCTTAGGATTACCACCCGTAACGGAAATGATTTCTACTCCTTCTTGGATAGCAGTTTCAAGCATGTGTTCAAATGGCCTCCCGTGCTGGCCAATTGCAAAATTGACTCCGAACGGTTGATCGGTAAAATTTCTAGTAAGGTGTATTTCCTTTTTCAGCTGTGTTTCTGTATCCATAGACATTGCTGTGAGCTGACCTAGCCCCCCGGCGTTGCTAACCGCAGAAGCTAACTCGTGATAGGCAAGGTAGGCAAGTCCCCCCTGTACAATTGGTTTCTTTATACCTAATAACTCCGTAAGTCGCGTCTTCCATTTCATTAGTTATCCTCTCCTTCACATAATCCATTTCGAGAATAAGAGAGGATCTCCTTTTTCGGAACTGACCTAGCATCAAAATAAAACTTGCAAAATAGTACTTATGTGATTATACTCAGTTTGTTTAAGGATGAAAAAGGTCGATGTGACGGAACAATAAACCTTTTCCCATTCGCGACAGCTTATTCAAGATCAAATTCGCATTCCCCAAACCTTTGTGGAATGCTTTCTGTACTAAAGTATAAATAAAGAGGTGCTTGATTTGCAACAAAACGAAACACCATTATTCACTGGTTTAGTTAACCACGCAAATAAAAACCCAATTCAATTTCATATTCCTGGCCATAAAAAAGGAAATGGGATGGATCCTGAATTTCGTGCATTTATCGGCGATAACGCCCTTTCGATTGATTTAATTAATATTCAGCCCCTTGATGACCTTCATCATCCGCATGGCATGATTAAAAAAGCACAGGACCTTGCAGCAGAAGCTTTTGGTGCCGATGCCACATTTTTCTCTGTTCAAGGAACAAGTGGCGCGATCATGACAATGGTTATGACCGTATGTTCTCCTGGTGACAAAATTATCGTGCCAAGAAACGTCCACAAATCGGTCATGTCTGCCATCATCTTTTCAGGTGCCACGCCCGTATTCATTCACCCTGAAATTGATCCTAAGCTCGGCATTTCTCATGGCATCACCCCGGTCGCAGTAAAGAAAGCGCTCGAACAGCATCCTGATGCTAAAGGCGTTCTCGTCATTAACCCTACTTATTTTGGGATTTCTGCGAATTTAGAAGAAATTGTTTCAATTTCTCATGAATATGACGTTCCCGTTTTAGTTGATGAAGCACATGGTGTTCACATTCATTTTCATGATCGCTTGCCAGTTTCAGCGATGCAAGCAGGTGCAGATATGGCCGCAACTAGCGTTCATAAACTCGGCGGATCAATGACACAAAGCTCTGTACTAAATGTAAAAGAAGGCTTAATCTCTGCTAAGCGCGTACAAACGATTATCAGCATGCTCACAACAACTTCTACTTCTTATATTCTCCTTGCATCTCTTGATGTTGCAAGGAAGAGACTCGTGATGGATGGGTACGAATTAGTAGAAAATGCTATACAGCTAGCAGACCGAGCAAGGAATCAAATTAATGATATCTCACCACTCTATTGTGTTGGAAATGAAATTCTAGGAACGAATGCCACATACGACTATGATCCAACAAAACTGATTATCTCTGTCCACGAACTAGGGATTACGGGGTATGAAGCGGAAGTATGGTTACGAAAAGAGGCAAACCTGGAAGTGGAGCTTTCCGATTTGTATAACTTGCTTTGTATTGTTACACCAGGTGATAATGAAGAATCCGTTAACGCGCTCGTATACGCCTTAAAAGATATGGTAGAAGCTTTTAAAGAATCAGATGGTACAGTTACTGAAAAGTTTGACGTTCATGCTCCAGATATACCGACACTAGCCGTTTCTCCAAGGGATGCTTTTTATTCCGAAACGGAAATTATTCCATTTACTGAGTCAGCGGGGCGCGTCATAGCTGAATTCGTTATGGTGTATCCACCAGGCATTCCAATCTTTATTCCTGGTGAAATCATTACGGAAGAAAACTTGAATTATATTGTGGAAAATATTGAAGCTGGTCTTCCTGTTCAAGGACCCGAAGATGATCAATTAAACGATATCCGTGTGATCAAAGAATACAAAGCAATTAAATAAGAGGCGGCCATATGGCCGCCTCTTTGTCTTATCAAAATTATTTTTTATCTTTCTTATTGCATTCCGGACATCTGCTATAAAGTGTGCTTACCTTCTCTTCATGAACGTGATCAATCGTTTTTTCGCAAGTTTGGCAAATGATAATACCCATTCTCAACACCCCTTAAGTTAGTTTTGAAAACGCTTCCGTTTCGCTTAATTCCATAATAGTGTGTCACAATTGTTTTGTCAACACTATATTGTATATCACATTATATTCTTTTTGCGCTATTATGTGTTCTAAACTACTAATTGTCAGAAAACAAATTTGCCTGTAAACTAATGGGGATGAAGAAAGGAGGATTTGATGCCACAAAGCGCTTATCTCACTCCAGTAACAGACGATCTGTCACTCATTCACGTTAAAGAACTGCTCACTTATTACATGAACATTACTTCGAAAACTGGAGAACAGCTTTCCTGGTCGTATGGTGACTTTGCTTTTCCTTATACACTTGTTGAAAATGCTGACTCTGATGGATGGTTTTATTTAAGAGGCAAAAATGATGCTTACCGTACAATTGTAATTGGTCTAGTTGAGAAAAGGATACAGATTGTTCTACCTGATCATTCGACTCATGGTGATAAAGCTAAAGCAAATGAACTATGTAAATTTCTTGCTACAAAACTGAAAGCAGATCTCATCCTTTTTAATGGTCGGAAAATGCGATATGCAAAAAAATAAACAGCCAAATGGCTGTTTATTTTTTAACTGTTTCTATTTTTTCTGGATTGATGAGATCATAATCTTTATCTCTTAAACCGGACACAATGTCACTCATGGCGGCAGCTGTCCAATCACGGTCATGCATAAGCAAGTTTGCTCCATTTTGTAGAAGTGGTGAATTGACCATAATGTCAGCTAGTGCAGCTTTATTTTGATATTCCTTTACCCAATCATATCCATACGTCCAATTCATCACAAGCATGCCTTCTTCTTTAGCTAGTGACTTAGAATAATCGGTGTTTGATCCGAATGGCGCTCTAAAAAACTTCGGCTTCTCCCCAATTACTTCTTCAATCATCTCATTTAATTTCAAAATCTCTTCCCTTTGCTCATCCTTAGATAAAGATTTCAAATCAGCATGTGTCATCGTATGATTGCCAATTGCAAAGCCCATATCATATATTTCCTTTAATCTAGCCTTTTCTTCATCAGTATCAATAAAATGACCATTCACAAAGAAAATCGCAGGAGCATCAAGGTTTTTAAGCGTCTTTGCCATTTCAACCGAATTTTTATCTGGTGCATCATCGATTGTAAGAAGCACTGCTTCAGCCGGAGCATCATTTATTGGTTCAAATCCCCAAAATGCCTCATTCAAACGATATTCAGGCTCTGTCTCTTCAGCAGTGGCCTCTTCTTCCTCTTTCTGCTCCTCTTGTTCAGCATCACTCGACTCTTTTGAATCTGCTTCTTCATTAGAAGAGTCATCGCTCGCTTCTTGCTCATTCGGCGCCTGTTCGCTATTACTAGCTTCGTTTTTTGATGCATCGGTATTTGTTTCTGTTCCTGCATTTGTTGAGCAAGCAGCTGCAAAAAGCAGTATTGCCAACATCATCCATTTTAACGTATTTGTCATTTCTCTCTCTCCTTATGTAGTCTCCTTTCATCATAAACCAATTATGGAACAGGAGAAAGAGAAGAATGTCACATTTAACCAACAAATTCCTTTTCATTATCCTACAATTCTGACTACCTCTCTGACATGGTTTTTTCCTTTACAACGTTGATTTCAACAAATATACTAGACAACGTGGCAAATTTCGCGATCCGTTACAAAGCCTGTTAATAATAGGAAATAGGGTGCTCGTTGCATAGTTTTGGTAACGACAGGTGAAATTGAGTACACATGCATCTTATTTCTGATTTATTAAAAAAGCTTTTCGGATGAAAGTACAGTTAGTTATTCAGAAAGGTGATGATGAAATTTGAATAAGCTTACAGCAGTCTTTATAATCTCTGTAGTATTATCTCTTATCTTTATTTCATGGGGGTCCATTTCTCCAGAGTCTTTAGACGCAACAACATCTTCACTACAAACCTTTATTCAGGTGAAATTTGGATGGTTTTATTTATTAGCAGCGTCAGGCTTTCTTATTTTTGCGATCTATCTTATTTTTTCGAAGTACGGGAGACTTCGCCTTGGAAAAGAAACAGATGTACCCGAGTATAATCTAATTACATGGTTCGCAATGTTATTCTCAGCCGGAATGGGAATTGGACTTGTATTCTGGGGCGTTGCTGAGCCAATGTTCCACTATTACGATCCACCTGCCGGCGCAGCTTCTCAGTCAGATGAAGCAGCACGACTTGCATTCCAATATAGTTTCTTCCATTGGGGACTTCATCCGTGGGGCATTTATACGGTTGTTGCTTTAGCATTAGCATTCTTTAAATTTAGAAAAGGTGCACCAGGCCTTATTAGTGCCATTTTCTATCCGATTCTTGGAGAGCGGGTAAATGGGCCAATCGGTAAATTAATTGACGTGATCGCAGTTATTGCAACTGTATTCGGCGTCGCTACTTCACTTGGATTCGGAGCTTCACAAATTGGTGGAGGAATTTCTTATTTAACAGGGATCGAAAATTCATTTACAACACAGTTAATCATTATTTTGATTGTAACAGTTCTCTATATGATCTCGGCTTCAACTGGAATTTCAAAAGGAATTAAATATTTAAGTAATACAAACATTGTCCTTGCGATATTACTTATGTTCTTCCTACTCTTTGCAGGACCGACAAACTTTATTATGGATCTGTTTACTTCAACGCTCGGTTCTTATATTCAAAATTTACCTAGCATGAGTCTTCGTATGAGACCATTTGAAGGGTCATCATGGATTCAAAGCTGGACAATTTTCTACTGGGCATGGTGGATTGCCTGGGCGCCATTTGTAGGAACCTTTATCGCTCGTGTATCAAAAGGTAGAACGATTAGAGAATTTGTTCTTGGCGTTCTTTTAGTGCCAACTATTTTCGGTGGATTATGGTTCTCCGTGTTTGGAGGTTCAGCCATTTCACTTGATATGGCCGGAACAGGTATTTACGACATTATTAACAACCAGGGTATGGAAGTTGCGCTGTTCGCTGTATTAGAGCAATATCCACTTGGTACGATCATGTCGATCATTGCGATTTTACTAATCAGTACCTTCTTTATTACATCGGCTGACTCAGCAACATTTGTTCTTGGAATGCAAACGACGAACGGAAGTATGAATCCTTCTACCAAAGTGAAATTAACTTGGGGTGTGATTCAGTCATCTGCTGCTGCAGTTCTCCTTTGGTCTGGTGGCCTGGGTGCTCTGCAAACTGCGTCTATCATAGCCGCTTTCCCGTTTGCTATTATCATCATCGGTATGGTTATCTCTCTATTAAAAGCTTTTAAACAAGAGAAAATACCGTCAAGACCACCTAAAAAAGATGAGCCAAAATAATAAAAGCGCACTGCCAAATTGGTAGTGCGCTTTTGTATGGACTACAACTCATATTATTAAGATATAGAAATAATTAATGACTAATGCAATTGTTGTAGAGAAAGAAATGAGAAAAAGAAGCTCCTTCCCTCTCTTCACCATTTGTATTGAAATCGTACAAATCAGATAGAGAAAAACGAGAAACAATACAATCTTAAATCCAATAGGATCACGTGGAGAATGATGAATGATTTGAAAAAAAGCAAACCAGATCATGAACTGAAAGCAAAGTACTTTTCAATACATTCCACACCACCTCTACTAGAAGCAATTATTCTATTTATATGTATGTCCTCTTATCGCTAAAAATTGCTTCTCTTCCTCAATCAATTCTAAAACAAGTTTCGCTCATCAAAAAAACTTCGGAGACCTAGTGTCTCCGAAGTTTTTAATAAGAAATTAACCAATATGAATTGGAGTACCTAGAGCTACTTCAGCAGCTTCCATTGTAATTTCTCCAAGTGTTGGGTGAGCATGAATAGTTAGTGCAATGTCTTCAGCTGTCATACCAGCTTCGATTGCAAGACCAAGCTCAGCAATCATATCAGAAGCGTTAGGACCAGCAATTTGAGCGCCGATCACTAGGCCATCTTCTTTACGAGTGATAAGCTTCATAAATCCTTCACTGTCGTTAAGAGACAATGCACGGCCGTTAGCGCCGAATGGGAATTTAGATGCCTTCACTTCGAATCCTTGATCTTTTGCTTCTTGTTCAGTATAACCAACTGAAGCGAGTTCTGGATCTGAGAATACCACTGCAGGGATTGCAAGGTAATCAATTACTGAGTTTTCACCGCCGATTACTTCTGCAGCTACTTTACCTTCATAAGAAGCTTTATGAGCAAGTGCTGGACCTTCTACGATATCACCAATTGCATAGATGTTATCGAAGTTTGTACGACACTGCTTGTCGATCTTCACAAGACCTTTATCCGTCATTTCAACGCCAAGTTCTTCAAGACCGATTTCATTTGTATTTGGCTTACGGCCAACTGTAACTAGAACATAATCAGCGTCAAACGTCTTCGTTTCACCTTTGATTTCTGCTGTTACTGTTACGCCGTCTTCTGTTTCTTCAACGCCTTGCGCAAGAGCTTGAGTAATGATTTCTACATTACCTTTCTTCTTAAGACGACGAGAAACAAGAGAGCTCATTTGTTTTTCGAATCCAGGTAGGATCTGCTTCGTACCCTCAAGGATTGTTACTTCAGTACCGAAGTTTGCATACACAGTACCAAGTTCGATTCCAATGTATCCTCCGCCGATAACAACCATTTTCTTAGGAACTTCGTCAAGTGCAAGTGCACCAGTTGAAGAAATAACGCGCTTGCTCCATTTGAAGCTTGGAAGTTCGATTGGGCGAGATCCTGTTGCGATGATGCAATTGTTGAATGTATACGTTTGAGAGTTCTTTTCGTCCATGATACGAACTGTGTTCTTATCGACGAAATAAACTTCACCGCTGATTACATCAACTTTATTTGATTTCATAAGTCCTGCTACGCCGCCAGTAAGCTTGTCAACAACAGAAGACTTCCACTCCTGAACTTTTTTCATGTCGACGCTCACGTTCTCAGCTGTGATTCCGATATCATCGGAGTGCTTTGCAGACTCATATTTATGAGATGCATTGATCATTGCTTTTGAAGGAATACAACCAACGTTTAAGCAAACTCCGCCTAGAGTGCCTTTGTCAGCAATGGCAACTTTTTGACCAAGCTGTGCTGCACGGATTGCAGCCACATATCCACCTGGTCCAGCTCCTACTACAAGTGTGTCTAATTCGATTGGAAAATCTCCTACTACCATATTATTACGCCTCCATCATTAAGAGTTGTGGATCGTTCAACAGACGTTTGATGTGATTAAGAGCAAGTTGTGCTGTTACGCCATCAATAAGTCTGTGGTCGTAGCTGATCGATAGAGCAAGAACAGGTGCAGCAACGATTTCTCCGTCGATAACAACTGGCTTCTCCTCAATACGACCAATACCAAGAATAGCAGCATCCGGATTGTTGATGATTGGAGTGAACCATTGACCACCAGCAGAACCCAGGTTAGAAATAGTACATGTGCTACCTTTCATATCGTCCCCTGATAGTTTACCATCGCGAGCTTTTTTAGCCAACTCATTAATTTCAGATGAAACATTAAGAAGTGGCTTACGGTCTGCTTCTTTTACGACAGGAACAACTAGTCCAGCGTCAGTGTTAGCAGCGATACCGATGTTGTAATAATGCTTGTGTACGATTTCTTCTGTAGAATCATCGATTGATGCATTCAACATAGGGAATTCGCGAAGTGCAGAAACAAGAGCTTTCACAACGTATGGAAGGTAAGTTAGCTTCACATCTTTGTCTGCAGCATATTGTTTGAATTTCTTACGGTGAGCAACAAGATCTGTTACAACAACTTCATCCATATGAGTTACGTGTGGAGCAGTAT
Organism: Bacillus sp. N1-1; assembly: GCF_009818105.1. Lineage (NCBI taxonomy): Bacteria > Bacillati > Bacillota > Bacilli > Caryophanales > Bacillaceae > Bacillus > Bacillus sp. N1-1. The sequence goes on along the minus strand of NZ_CP046564.1, from coordinate 1,800,922 downwards.
GCTTCGAGTTAACCATTGCTTTCGCAATTGCTTTACGCATACCTTTCATCTTCTCACGAGTTTCCGGCTGTGCAGATGCTTGTGGTTGAGCTGATGTAGTAGCCGTTTCTTGCTTCGCTTCAGCTTTTTCTTCTGACGCTGCTGGAGCTTCAGAAGCCGTTTCGCCTCCACCATTTAGGTGAGTGTCGATGTCTTCTTTTACGACGCGACCATTTTTACCTGAACCAGATACTTTAGAAATGCTTACGCCGTTTTCACGAGCATACTTACGTACTGCAGGCATAGCGATAACGCGTTTTGTTGGATCTGTTTCTTCTTCATCTTCAGGAAGTGGTTTTGATCCAGCGCTATCTTCTTTTGCTTCTGATTTAGCTTCCGCTTTAGGAGCTTCTTCTTCCGCTTGAGGCTGTTCAGCTGCAGGTTCTTCTTCTGCATCTTCATAACCTTCTGCGTCGAAAGTAATCACTACGTCTCCAACGATTACAGTTGCGCCTTCTTCAGCGTGAACTTCTTTCACTGTTCCGTCTACTGGAGAAGGAATTTCAACAACAGCTTTGTCGTTTTGTACTTCTGCAAGAATATCGTCTTCTTTAACTTCATCTCCGGATTTAACAAACCATTTTACGATTTCGCCTTCATGGATACCTTCACCGATATCCGGCATCTTAAATTGAAATGCCACGGGACTTCGCCTCCTAATTGTAGAAAAATTTTGCTCATATAAGATCTGAAGCGAAGCGCGGATCGCAGCTTCACTTCATGTTTTTTATAAAGAGTTAATTAGAAATTAACAACTTGAGTTGCTTTTTCGATAATATCAGTATGATCAGGAAGCCATACATCTTCAGCTGCAGAGAATGCAAATACAGTATCTGGTGCAGCTACGCGAAGTACTGGTGCTTCAAGACTTAGGATTGCGCGGTCATTGATTTCTGCAACAACGTTAGCAGCAATTCCAGCTTGCTTTTGAGCTTCTTGCACGACAATTGCACGGTTTGTTTTCTCAACAGAAGCAATAATTGTATCAATGTCGAGTGGGCTCACCGTACGAAGGTCGATTACTTCTGCACTAATATCGTTCTTCTCAAGCTCTTCAGCAGCTTTAAGTGAAGCCTGAACCATCGCACCGTAAGTTACGATTGTGATGTCAGTACCTTCACGTTTAACTTCAGCTTTACCTATTTCAATTGTGTACTCTTCTTCAGGAACTTCCTGACGGAAAGAGCGATAAAGCTTCATGTGCTCAAGGAAAATAACTGGATCGTTATCACGGATCGCAGAAATTAGAAGTCCTTTTGCATCATAAGGGTTAGAAGGGATTACTACTTTAAGTCCTGGCTGTTGAGCCATAAGACCTTCAAGGCTATCCGCATGAAGCTCAGGAGTTTTAACTCCTCCACCAAATGGTGAGCGTACAGTAATCGGCGCGTGGAAAGAGCCGCCTGAACGGTAACGAAGACGTGCCATTTGACCAGAAATAGCATCCATTACCTCGTATACGAAACCAAAGAATTGAACTTCTGGTACTGGACGGAATCCAGTAAGTGCAAGTCCGATAGACATACCACCGATACCTGATTCAGCAAGCGGAGTATCGAACACGCGATCTTCGCCAAATTCCTTTTGAAGTCCTTCTGTCGCACGGAAAACGCCGCCGTTTTGACCTACGTCTTCACCAAACACGAGTACGTTCTCGTCATTTTTCAACTCCGTACGCATCGCATCAGTGATTGCTTGAATCATTGTCATTTGCGCCATAGCTTACTTCGACTCCTTTGCACTATATTGTTCGTATTGTTCACGAAGGTTCTGTGGAAGCTCTTCGTACATGTTAGAAATAAGATCCGTTACTTTTTGCTTAGGAGTGCCATCTGCTTTCTTAATAGCCGCTTTGATTTCGTCCTTCGCATTATCAACTACTTCATTTTCTTTTTCTTCTGACCAAAGGTTTTTGCTCTCAAGATACTTGCGGAAACGAACGATTGGATCTTTCTTTTCCCACTCGCTATCAAGATCTTCAGAACGGTAACGTGTTGGATCGTCACCAGCCATTGTATGTGGACCATAGCGGTAAGTCATTGTTTCAATTAGTGTTGGGCCTTCGCCATTAATCGCACGCTCACGAGCATCCGTAACTGCTTTATAAACAGCAAGAACGTCCATACCGTCTACTTGAACACCTTGAATACCAGCTGCAACTGCTTTTTGAGCGATTGTTTTCGCAGCAGATTGTTTTTCAACTGGAACTGAGATTGCGAAACGGTTGTTTTGCACAACAAAAATCGCTGGAGCAGCATAAGCACCTGCAAAGTTCATTCCTTCATAGAAATCCCCTTGAGAAGCACCGCCATCACCAGTGTAAGTGATTGCTACGTTTTTCTTGCCTTTTTTCTTAAGTCCAAGTGCAACGCCAGCTGTTTGTGTAATTTGAGCACCGATAATGATTTGTGGGCTCAATACATTAAGACCATCAGCCTGGTTTCCTACAAAGTGACCACGTGAGAATAAAAATGCTTTATATAGTGGAAGACCGTGCCAGATGATTTGAGGAACATCACGATAACCTGGAAGAATCCAGTCCTCTTTATCAAGTGCAAATTGACTTCCTAGTTGTGAAGCTTCCTGTCCTGCAGTTGGTGCGTAGAAGCCAAGACGTCCTTGACGGTTCAAAGAGATTGAACGTTGATCAAGAATACGTGTGTACACCATGCGGCGCATTAATTCTTGAAGCTGCTCATCTGATAGTTCAGGCATTGCTTCTTCATTAACGATTTCGCCATTTTCATTTAGAATCTGGAACATTTCGAATTGGCCTTCGATGTTTTCGATGGTTTTAGTTCCCATACCTTTCACCTCATCCTTTCATTCATAAAGAGATAGATTATTGAATTGCAAATGTTGCAATTGTGAGTGGGTCGTTCAGTTTACAGACATCACTAGCATGTCCATTTCAACGTTATTAAATGACAAATACCATTCATTAATTTGCATTACTTAAGACAACACTCAATGTCATACCCTTAATTCTGAAGAAATAATCCCTAGTGCTATGTATTACTGCGAATAATAGTCTGTATCAGTAAGAATAAGGGAGTGCTTCTCTTCATGAGTAAGTTCGTTTTTAAGTTTACAATACAGTAAGTTTCAAGTCAATTAATTGATTTATAAATTGCATGTTAAGGAATGATATTAAAACTGTTACATTCTGTTTTGACAGACTGTATTAGTGTAAATAATTAGGAGAGCAGATCTTTTATGACTCTTTATCACGAGAGATTGCTTCAAATTTCATTATAAAAATGCTTTCTCTTTTGATTCATACAAACGATCGCGCGGTCAAAATATTTCAAATTACATAGAAAAAACCGCTCAGATGAGCGGTTTCTATTCCCCGTAATTAACATTTAATTCAGCTGATTCATAAAAAGCTTTTTTGGCTTCATTAAATTCAGACGTGAATTTGTTGAAACTTTCTTTATGCTCAGCCACCTTGCCATATTTTTCGTTAACGACTTTAATTTGTTCTTGGAGTTGCTCTAAAGTTAGTTCTTTATCTTGTAGTGAGCTGTAGAGCTTTTGATCTTGTTCAACAGCTGCTTTGTATTCTTTATGTAGCTTTCCATAAGCTTCATAACGCTTATCCATAATTTCAATCAAGCTTTTGGCATCTTTCTTAGCTGCATCCGTTTCAAGGTCCTCTGTTAAATCTTTAACCTCTTCAAACTCTTCATATGCTTCATCGATGCTTTCTTTTTCCTTCTTTAAGTACTCAAGTCGCTGATCTGTATTTTCTTCAGCTTCTTTAGAAAGCTTTTCAATCTTATCAAACTCTTCCATACTTAGCGCAACAATTTCATTATAAATGTCTTGCTCCTTTTTCTCTGCCTTCGCCAAAGGTTCTTGTTGTTCTCTAAATTGATCTTCAAGAGCAACAGCTTCCTCTAAATGGTCATACATTTTTTCTGCTGGGCTACCACCAAATTGACAACCAGCTAACCCAACCATTAGAAAACAGAAAAAAAGAGAAATAATTCCTAAACGATATTTACGTAGCAAAAAAAGTCCCCCCACATATCCAATTCATACCATAATAATTACATCCCTGATTACTATACCATAATACAGATCTCAATAGAATACTCCATTTTCAATCATTGCTTCAATTTACGCATATTCTTTCTAAACAGGTCATCCAAGAGGATTCCCTGATAAATCGTGTTGTGCTAAACTAGCACTGTTGTAAGTTTCTCATTTTACGGTGATGAGTGATTTGCTTACTTATTAAAGTATCGATAATCATCCACTAGTAAAAGAGCATTTGCTTTAACCCTTACAAAAAGTTGAATATACTTATGATAGACCGTTTTGAATAGGAGTGAAACATAACATGCTAACAATGAAAAATATTCGTAGAGAAGGGGATCCAATCCTAACTGAAGTTGCAAATGAAATTGCCCTTCCTGCAACTGAAGAAGAAAAGCAAACCTTAAGAGAAATGCTTGAATTTCTTATTAATAGTCAAGATCCTGAAGCTGCCTTAAAGTATGAATTACGCTCAGGTATCGGAATTGCTGCACCACAAATCGGCATTAGCAAACGTATGATTGCGGTGCACGTATCTGATCATAGAGGCACGCTATATAGCTATGGCATTATGAACCCAAAAATCATTAGCCATTCCGTTGAAAAAACGTATTTAGATGGAGGAGAAGGCTGTCTATCCGTTGATCGTGAAGTGCCTGGTGCTGTACCGAGATATGCTCGGATTACAGTAAAAGGGGTTGATGCTGAAGGTAATCCTCTAAAGCTAAGATTAAAGGGGCTGCCTGCTATCGTTGTACAACATGAAGTTGATCATCTTGATGGTATTATGTTTTACGATCGTATTAACAATGAAGAAGCAAGTGAATTAACACCTTTAGGCCGATAAGCTTGATTCTACAATAAGAAAAGGGATCGCCGTTTCAATAGGCGATCCCTTTTCTTATAATAAGCCTACTTTTTTCAGCCCTTTTTGAATACCATTTTGGTCGACTGGATCCGTAATGTAATCAGCCACCTCTTTCACTTCTTGATATCCATTTCCCATTGCGACTCCCGTGCCTGCAAACTTCAACATTTCGATGTCGTTTAGTGCATCTCCAAAAGCGTACGTATTTTCTCGTTTAAATCCAAGATGCTTAATCATAGCTTCTATCCCTTTCGCTTTTGAGCCTCCAGGTGGAATCACGTCCATGGAATAATCATGCCAGCGGATAAAATCAAGGTTTCCATAAGCATCACGATAGCCCCCCTCGTCATTACTTTCGCAAAACAGAAGAGCCTGATAAATTTCTCTATTGTGATAATAGGAAGGATCATATCCAGGATAATGCATTTTTAAGTCGTCCATGCTTTTCAAAATATGAGGATGTTCATCATGGTTACTCATCATCGCTTCATGATCAAGGAATACCATTGGATGGCCATTTTTTTTGGCTTCTTCTTCAAGAACTTTAATTTCATCTCGGCTTAGCGGATTTGTATGAACAACCTTGTCCTGGTGCTTCACGTATTGTCCATTAAAACTGATAAACGTGTCTATTCCAAGATCTTCTCTAAGATCTGCGAACATAAAAGGCGCTCTACCTGTTGCAATGGCAACATGAACCCCATTCTCTGTAAGTGTTTTTAAAGCTTCCCGCGTTGACTTTGGAATTTTTTTGTCATGATTAAGAAGTGTGCCATCAATATCAAAAAATACAATCTTTTCATTATGCATCTTCATTCACCTGTTTCCGCTATTTTTTACTATAACTATCTTGAGAAACGTTATGCTGATTTTCTTATCGTGTTTGCTTCCGTTCTTTGATGTTTACCCGATAAATAAACTCCAAAAAACACAAGTAGCAATCCGACAATCATAGGTAGTGTAATGTTTTCATTTAAATAAAGGCTTCCCCAGATCAAGGCGGTGACAGGTACAAGGTATGTCACTAATGTCGCAAACTCTGCGCTACCATGTTGAATCATATAATAGAAGAGCAAATAAGCAAGACCCGATCCAAACACACCTAGACCAATTAGCGATATTAGAATATCACGTTGAAGGAGTAACGTAAACTGAATACCCCCTTCCCCGCTAATGAGCATCATTAGAAGTCCTCCTGCCGCTCCGATCGTTAATGTAATGAACGACAACACATCAACAGGTACGCCTTTTAAGTTCTTTTTTGTATATTGAGAAGCAAACCCATAGCAACATGTGGCAATTAGCATTGGAAAAACCCCTCTCCACTCACCTTTTACCAATGCACTTGGATCAAGGTCAATTAAAAAAAGGATGCCAATAAATCCAACGATAATACCAGTCCACTGTTTTAGTAATAGCATTCGCCCGAATAAAAAAGCGCCAAGAATACTTGTAAATAGTGGTGTAGTCGCATTTAACGTAGCAGCCAGGCTACTCGAAATACTTTCTTCACTAAGCGCAATCATTCCCCAGGGAATGAGCGCATTCATAATCCCTACTAAAATAAGACTTCCCCACTTAAGATTGCCTTTTAACTTCTTTAATCTTCCTCTTATTATTAAGTAAAGAAAAATCGATACAGCGCCAAGTAAGCAGCGAAAAAAGACTACGCCCCATGGCCCCGTAATCGGAACAATCAATTTAATGAACATGAACGACATGCCCCATATTAAACTCAATGAAATAAGCGCAACATATAACTTCAAATCTCATCCTCCTTATAAGCTAATTCATTAACATGTTACATGATTAAGGAAATGGTGTCCCTACTATTCCTCCATCTTTTTCCAAACTAATTCTTAACGCCATGATCAATAATAAAAATAGTTATAAAAAAAGGAAGGATGAGCTTAATGTATCGAAAAATGAAGCGTAAATTAAAAAAAACCTGGAGGAACGTGCTATTTCCACAACCTAAATATTCCATTGATTAACCTTTTCTAGCCTTAAATTCGTGCAAATTCTCCTATTTCTTATGGAAATGTGATTAGAAACATGAAAAAGAAACCAATTTCCTATATAATAAACGAAGATGCACACAAATTGTCTGAGTTAAGGAGAGATTTAGAATGATTTATAAGGTATTTTATCAAGAGACAAAAAAGGAGGTCCCTGTAAGAGAGCGAACAATGAGCCTTTACGTAGAGGCTACTTCTGAACGGGAAGTTCGCTACAAATTAAAGGACCGCGACCTTAATATTGAGTTTATTCAAACCGTGGAAGATGACTTCCTGGCGTTTGAGCAAAAATCAGAGCACTTTGAATTGGAGAATGTATAGACTATGAAATTTGTTAAAAATCATCAAACCGCCGTGTTCGCTTTAGGTGGACTCGGAGAAATCGGTAAAAACATGTACGGTATTCAGTTTCAGGATGAAATTATCCTTGTTGATGCTGGGATTAAATTCCCAGAAGAAGAATTACTAGGAATTGACTACGTTATTCCTGATTATTCTTACCTCGTTAAAAACCAGGATAAAATCAAAGGTTTATTTATCACTCACGGTCACGAAGACCATATAGGTGGCATCCCTTACTTACTTCGTGAAATTAACGTGCCAATCTATGGTGGTAAGCTTGCATTAGGATTTATTCGCAATAAGCTTGAAGAGCACGGACTTCTTCGAGGTGCTTCTTTAAATGAAATCACAGAAGAAGACATCATTAAGTTCCGTAAAACATCGGTGATGTTCTTTAGAACAACTCACAGTATTCCTGACTCCTATGGTGTTGTTGTCAAAACACCTCCTGGTAACATCGTTCATACAGGAGACTTTAAGTTTGATTTCACACCGGTTGGCGAACCAGCAAACTTAACTAAAATGGCTGAAATCGGTAAAGAAGGCGTTCTAGCGCTTCTTTCTGATAGTACAAATAGTGAAGTGCCAGGCTTTACAATGTCTGAGAGTCGCGTTGGGGAAACGATCCAGGATATCTTTAGAAAAGTAGATGGTCGTGTCATTTTCGCAACTTTCGCATCAAATATTCACCGCCTTCAGCAGGTTGTGGAAGCAGCAGTTGAAAACGGACGTAAAGTAGCAGTCTTCGGACGCAGTATGGAATCAAACATTACGATTGGTCAGGAACTTGGGTACATCAATGCACCTAAGGACACATTTATTGATGCGAATCAAATAAACCGTCTTCCAGAAAATAAAGTAACGATTCTTTGTACAGGAAGTCAGGGCGAACCGATGGCTGCTCTATCTCGAATTGCGAACGCGACACATCGTCAAATTCAAATCATTCCTGGAGATACAGTTGTTTTCTCTTCTTCACCTATTCCAGGAAACCAGGTAAGTGTATCGAGAATCATTAACCAACTATCTCGCGCAGGTGCTGATGTGATTCACCATAAACTAAGTGACATCCACACTTCTGGTCACGGTGGTCAAGATGAGCAGAAGCTTATGCTTCGTCTCATTAAGCCTAAATTCTTTATGCCAATTCACGGTGAGTACCGCATGCTTAAGATGCATACAAAGCTCGCGCAAGATTGTGGCATTCCGCAGGATCATTCTTTCATTATGGATAACGGTGAAGTTCTCGCGCTAAGCGAAAATGAAGCTTCCATTAGTGGTAAGATTCCTTCTGGATCTGTCTATGTCGATGGAAAAGGAATCGGGGACATTGGAAACATCGTGCTACGAGACCGTAAAATTCTTTCTGAAGAAGGTCTTGTTATTGTTGTTGTCTCCATTAACATGAAAGAGTTTAAAATTCTTTCCGGTCCTGACATCATTTCTCGAGGATTTGTCTACATGAGAGAATCCGGTGATTTGATTAATGATGCTCAAGAGCTCTTATCAAAGCATCTGAATGGCGTAATGGAAAAGCGTACAAGCCAGTGGTCTGAAATTAAGAATGAAATAACAGATACTCTTGCACCTTTCCTATATGAAAAAACGAAGCGTCGTCCAATGATCCTTCCGATCATTATGGAAATTTGAGCAAATAAAAACAGCCTGTCGATCGTTCGACAGGCTGTTTTTTATTTGAAGATTAATCACGATTTAAAATTTGGCGCTCAAGGCGATTAATGTCCTGATCTGAACCAATCACGATAAGAATATCACCTTTTGAAATCTTTTGATCAGCTTGAGGCGAGACGATAATCTCATCACCTTTTTTGATCGCAACAATATTTGCACCATACTTTGCTCGAATATCCAATTCAATGATTGTTTTATTGTCCATTCTAGAGTTTGCAATCAGCTCTACAATGCTGTGCTCATCAGAGAGCTCTAAATAGTCTAATACACTATTTGAGATCATGCTATGAGCAATGCGAACACCCATATCGCGTTCGGGATGCACAATTTTATCTGCACCAATTTTGTTTAATACTTTTTCATGATAATCATTTTGGGCTTTTACCGTAATTTTACTTACGCCCAATTCTTTTAGAATTAACGTCGTTAAAATACTCGATTGAATATTATCACCAATTGCTACGATAACGTGATCAAAGTTACGAATGCCTAGGTTTTTAAGAACACTTTCATCAGTTGAATCAGCGATAACAGCATGTGTCGCTACAGAAGAAAACTCATTCACTTTATCTTCATCCATGTCAATCGCAAGAACTTCCATCCCCTGCTGACTTAGTGACTTACAAATGCTTCCTCCAAAACGACCGAGTCCAATAACGGCAAATTGCTTTTTCAACGCACACTCCTCCTACTCATTCAGAAAGAAACGCGCGCCAGCCACATTGCTGACGCACTATCATATCTATCCTACCACTCTTATCATCAGTGTCAATATTTCTTCTTCAGGACTTATTCCCCTTTACATACTCTGCATCAAATAAGAATAGCCTCATTAATAACACGAGGGAAGGCACGAGTAAGCAAAGACCAGCTATAAAGGCGAGAACAAGATATATCCCAGTTGTTTCGTTCGTATACCCTGAATAAATGGTAATGTGATCATATAAAATCCATGGTAAGTGAGAAATGCCATACCCGAAGAATGCGAAAAAGAATTGTAGCATCACGAAAATAAATGCTGTTCCATATCGTTTACGATGGAAAATCAAATACGTCGCAATTAAAAAACAAAAAAGTGAAGCAATAAAGAACCAGGCATAATCTAGCGTTCGTTCGAAATGCACGGAATTATGTTGTTGTAGTGCTACGAAAACCAGAATACTCGATAGAATTGTTGGTGCACTCCAAAACAGCGCGTACTTTCTAAGCAGCTCAAGCGCGGGCTCATCGTTCGCCCGACTAGCATAGTAAGTGAGAAACGCCGCACTAATAAAGAGCACGGATACAATCGCAAGCAGGACAACAGACCATGAGTAGAAGCTTGAAAATAGCTCTCCGGCAAGAAATTTCACTTCTCCGTTAACCTCTTCAATAAATCCACCTTCTGATAACGTTAAAGCAGTTGAAAGTGAAGCTGGGATCAATAAGCCTGTAACCCCATATAAAAACGTATAAACTCGGCTTTTCTTCGCTCCATAGTTTCCAAATGCATAAAATGACCCTCGTATCGCCAGAAGAATAATGGCGATGCTACCTGGTACAAGTAAAGCCGTTCCATAATAATAGGCCGTATCAGGGAAAAAGCCTACGAGGCCAACGAAAAAGAAAACGAAGAAGACATTGGTCACTTCCCATACAGGTGATAAATAACGACTAATGATTTTATTAATAATGTGGTCGCGTCCCGTAAGCTCTCCATAATAAGCAAAGAAGCCCGCTCCAAAATCAATGGAGGCTGTAATGAGATAGCCATAAAGAAAAACCCACAGAACGGTGATTCCAAGTAATTGAATATCCATTTTTTCACCCCTTTTATTGAAAGCCCTTATTTCCTTCTAGCAATTTCCTCTAGCTCATTTTCAGCTGGATTCGTTTTGAACATTTTTCTAAGCACGGTTACACAAAGCGTGCCAAGTACAATATACAAGAGAAGAAAGAGAACAAACATCCATCCTACACCATTTGCAGACGTAGCAGCATGACCCGTCCTCATTATGTCCCAAAGAATCCACGGTTGACGGCCCACTTCAGAGAAAATCCATCCAAACTCGATCGCAAGAACTGAAAGCGGTCCAGCAAGCACGATTAATCGCAAGAACCATTTATTTTCGGTATTAAAACGTTTTAATCGAAGAGCGATAACAAAAAAGAACGTTAAAGCGGCCAGAAACATCCCGATGCCGACCATCCCATCAAATAAATAGTGGATGTAAAGCGGAGGTACTTCATCTTCCGGAACTTGATCAAGTCCCATTACTTCAGCATTAGGATCACCATGGGCAAGAATACTTAAGAAATTAGGTAAAACAAGACCATATTTTACTTCGTTCGTTTCGTCATCTAGAAAACCACCAACAACAAGATCAGCATTTTCAGAAGTCTCAAAATGCCACTCTGCGGCGGCTAGCTTACTCGGCTGGTACTCGGCTAAATATTTCCCTGAGAAATCTCCAATGACAGCTGTTCCGATCGCAAAGATAAAACCAGCCGTCATCGTCAATTTGAGCGCTTTTCGATAATACGTACTTCGCTTTCCCTTTAACATATGGAACGCTGTAATAGCAGCAAGTACGATCGCAGAAGTTAAATACGCCGACATCACAACATGCCCAACCTTTGTTGGCGTTGCAGGATTAAACATTGCTGCAAGCGGTTGGATATTGGTAAGCACACCATCTACCATATCAAAGCCCTGCGGGGAGTTCATAAAAGCATTAACAGTTGAAATAAAGACAGCGGATAAAGTTGAGCCAATGACAACTGGAATTGAAATTAACCAGTGGTAAATCGGCTTTTTAAACCTGTCCCAAGTATAAAGATAGATTCCTAGAAAAATCGCTTCAAAGAAGAAAGCAAATGTTTCAAGGAATAGCGGTAAACTAATTACCTGACCTGCCAACTGCATAAAATTAGGCCATAAAAGTGATAATTGTAAGCCAATAGCAGTTCCTGTCACAACACCTACCGCTACTGTAACGACGAAACCTCTCGCCCACCTCCGAGCAAGTAGCGTGTAATAGGGATCGTTTCGTTTAATCCCGATCCATTCAGCTAGACTAATTAATAACGGGACACCGACACCTAACGTCGCAAAAATAATGTGAAAGCCTAACGTTAGACTTGTTAAAAGACGACTTAGCATCGCTGAATCTAGTTCCAAATTGTTCATCCCCTTTGTACCAATTTCTCATCATCTGTTACTCATCTTCCCTTATCATTGCACATAGAAACAGAGAACCTCTTGTTTACACCTTTATTATGAATCATCGCTGAGATTGTGACAAGTATCACAATCTTTTTTAGTAAGATTAATTTTCTGTTCGTTAATAATCTGTTCACATTTATTAAAATTTCCTTTCGTTATTCTCTATCCAAAAAAAAGAAGCCAAGAAGGCTTCTTTTTTAAACAGCATCCATCATATTAAATTGTGACTTTACAAGCTCATAGTAGGTTCCGCCTTTACGCATCAACTCACTATGATTTCCTTGTTCTAGAATTCGACCGTGGTCAAGAACGATGATATTATCCGCTTCACGAATCGTAGAAAGTCTATGTGCAATCATAATGGCCGTTCGACCTTCTAGGACCACATTCAAAGCTTCTTGAATTTTAAGCTCGGTTTCTGTATCAATGCTTGCAGTAGCTTCATCTAAAATAAGAATACGGGGATCAGCGAGTAGCGCTCTCGCAAAGGACAATAGTTGCCTCTCACCAACCGAGAGAACGTTCCCTCTCTCCTCTACTTCTGTTTCATAACCATTACTTAAGCGCTGAATGAAGTGATCAGCCCCTACCGCTTTAGCCGCTTCAATCACTTCTTCATCACTTGCACTTGGACGTCCAAAACGGATATTTTCCATAATGGTTCCGGAAAAAATGAACGTATCTTGAAGAACGACACTAACCTTCTCTCGCAAACTATCGAGTTTCACGTCTTTTAAATCCATTCCATCAATTCGAACAGTTCCACTTGTCGGATCATAGAAACGACTAATTAAGTTTGCAATAGTTGATTTTCCTGAACCGGTAAGGCCAACAAGTGCAACCGTATCACCCGCTTGCATTTTCAAACTTAACTCATGGAGCGCTTTACGACTTTCATCATAGGAAAATTCAACATTTTCAAATGTGATTTCTCCTTTAATCTCGTCGAGCTCAATTGCATTTTTCTTTTCAGGGACATTTGGTTGTTCATCTAGAAACTCAAAAATCCTTTCTGAAGAAGCCATGGCTACGAGGAGTTGATTGTAAACTTGCCCTAAACGGGAAATTGGTTCCCAGAACATCCCTAGATAGAAAGCAAACGTTACGAATACACCATAATCCATGCCATTTTGAATAAGATATACGCCAAACCAAATTAAAATGGCAGTTCCAATTGCATTTGACATTTCAACAAACGGTCTAAAAATAGCACTCTTTTGCGTGGCATCTTTCCAGCTTGCGTAATTCTCTTGATTTACACCCTGGAAAAATTCCATGTTTCCTTTTTCCTGGGTATAGGATTGAGTAACGCGAATTCCTTGGATACTTTCATTTAAGTGAGAATTTATTTTCGCCTGCTTGATCCGAACATCTTGCCAGGAACGACGGATTCGTTTTCTTAAGCTCGTTGAGATCAAAAACATAAGCGGCAAAATGATCATAATAGCGAGCGTTAATTGAGGACTTAAAACAAACATAATCACAATGATCCCTAGTAATAAAACAATATCCATTAGTAAGTTAATAACGCCACTTGTGAAAAGCTCCTGCATGGAGTTCACATCATTGATAATTCGAACGAGAATAGAACCTGCCGATCGTTTATCGAAAAAGCCGTGGGAAAGTCTCTGAATATGCTTAAACAAACCCTGTCTAATGTCATAAATAATGTATTGACCAAGCTGATTGGTCCATTTAATTCGGTACGTATTGGCGATCCATGATAGCAAATACAAGCCTGCTATGCCAAAAATCAATTGGACAAGTAACGTTTGATCTTGATTCTTTATCGCGTGATCAAACAGCAGGACCCCGATGAAGATCGGGACGATTAGTCGAACTGCTGTTGATAGCAGCATTGAAATAATCGCTTTTGGTAATAAACTTTTCTTGTAAGGGTCCATATACCCAAGGAGGCGTGACATCTGTTTCCAGTTAAACTGCTTTTCAATCGCTGTATCCTGCGAATAATGGAACCGTTCTCTTCGGTTTTGCTTCAAGCCTTCACCCCATTTCAACCAGTCTGTTTGGCCATAATCTCCTTACGATCTTGGTATTGAATATCGTAAATACTCCGGTAATATCCATTCTGTTCAATCAGTTCTTGATGCTTCCCTCGCTCAACAATTTCTCCTTCATTTAATACTAGGATTTCATCTGCGTGTTTAAGAGAAGAAATTCTGTGCGCAATGATAAAGGTTGTTCTCCCTTTCATCACTTCTTCAAATGCTTTCTGAATCTTTACTTCCGTCTGCATATCAACTGCACTCGTGGCATCATCAAGAATTAAAATACTTGGATCCGTTAAAATTGCACGAGCAATCGCGATCCGCTGTTTTTGGCCACCGGAAAGTCCCATACCACGCTCTCCTAAAACGGTATCGTACCCATTTGGCATTTCCATGATAAAGTCATGGGCCTGTGCTCTTTTTGCAGCATCCTGAATGGCTTCAAACGAGATATCGGGATCACCATAAGCAATATTGTCTTTGATTGTTGACGAAAAAAGAAATGTTTCTTGAAGAACGACACCGATATTTTTTCGGAGAGATTTCAAGCTATACTCATTAATATTTCGACCATCAATCATGATCTCACCGCTATTTGGTTCATAAAAACGTGCAATGAGCTGAGTGAGCGTCGTTTTACCAGCTCCTGTTGCTCCCAATAAACCAATCGTCGTCCCTTTCGGAGCATGAAATGAAATGTTTTTTAACGCTTCATCGTCATCAACAGCATACTGATGGGTTACATTGTTAAATGCTACATTTCCTTCAAAACGGTCAACGTTAACAGCGCCTTCGAGATCAAAAATGTCTTCAGGCTCATCAAGAATTTCAAGCAACCTTTCGCCTGACGCTTTTGATTGAGAGAAGGTATTGATGACAAATCCAAGATTCATTATTGGCCAGATGATATACCAGACTAAACTAAAGAAAGCGACTAGTTCACCTGGCTGTAGTTGGTTTTGAAAGACAAGGTAACCACCATAAGATAGAAGAAAAACGACACATAAGTTACCGATAAACTCCATTAACGGAAAGAATTTGGCCCAAATATAAGACGTTGTTAAGTAGTTATCACGATAATCCGTATTACTATTTACAAATTTATCAATTTCGAAATCTTCTCTTGAGAGCGATTTTACGGTGTTAATGCCGCTAATATTTTCTTGTACTTTTGTATTCAAGCGTGCCATCGACTTCCGAATCCCACGGAATGCAGGATGGACCCGCTTATCAAATTGATAAACGACAATCGCAAGAAATGGCAGCATCCCTAACGTAACGAAAGCTAGCGGAACTGAATAGCTAAACATTACGATTAAACTAAAGCTTATGATAAGAACAAAATTGATCACCTGAGCAAATCCAAACGATAAGAAAAAGCGAAATCCTTCTACGTCAGCGGTTAAACGCGACATTAAGTCTCCCGTTTTTGCATTATCATAATAACGAAAAGGCAAGTACTGCAGTTTTTTATAAAGCTCCTCTCTTAGCCTGTAAACAGCGGTAACGCCAAACAGATCTCCTAAGTATTGTTGAAAAAATGTAGCGGTCCCTTTCACGATCATAATTCCTATAAAACCAAATGCAAGATACGGAACCCATTTGTATTCTTGCTTAAGAATTACGTCATCAATTGTGAATTGAAGAAGCATAGGATATAGGACGGTAATACCTGTTACAAATAGAAGGGAAAACACGGACCATAGAAAAAGATTTTTATATGGCCAATAAAAGTCTTTCAATCTTTTAAACGTTTCCATTCCAACACCACCTTTTGACAGTATGTAATGATAAATAGAGTGACAATATACATAATATATCGGAATTCGAAATAAATAACCACCTATTCGGCTTAAAATTCGGAATTTTTTAAATGAGCGGTAACTGTACGGAGTTTTTTCAAGATGATGAGGTTAATTAAACTAAAATAAACCCCAGAGAGCCGTGCTCTCTGGGGTTGGTTAATTTTATTTAAGTGTTTCTTGACCTGGCTTCCAGTTAGCTGGGCAAAGTCCACCAGTTTGTAGTGCTTGAAGGACGCGAAGTGTTTCGTCTACGTCACGGCCGATATTGTTATGGTTCACTACAGAGTACTGAAGCTCACCTTCAGGGTTAATGATGAATAGTCCGCGAAGTGCAACACCTTCATCTTCAATGAATACGCCGTATTCTTTTGATACTTTGTGGTTTGTATCTGCAGCTAGTGAATAGTTGAGATCACCAAGACCATTATCGTTACGGTCTGTATTAATCCATGCAAGGTGTGTATGAATTGTATCAGTTGATACACCGATTACTTCTGCATCAAGATCATCGAATTCTTCGAAACGATCGCTTAGTGCTGTAATTTCAGTTGGGCATACGAATGTAAAGTCCATTGGATAGAAGAAAAGGACTGTCCATTTATCGTTCTTCATATTTTCTTCAAGGCTTACTTTGCCAAATTCTTTGTTTGTCATCACTGCTTCCATTTCGAAGCGAGGTGCTTGTTTACCTACCATGCGTTCTACCATGTGTAAATCCCTCCTAGAAAATATCCTGCGGCTTTCGCCCACAAATGACATTATAGTACACGATTTATTTTTAGTCAATATTAAATGATAATTAATTTAATGTGGGTTAATTACCTTCCCCCACTATCGTACCCACGTTTACTGCGTACTAAACAGGGTAGTTTTAGTATATCGAAAATCATTTCATTCGTCGCGTATTAACGCTTTACTTGAATTATGATGACAATTTTCGCTATAATTTGACCGAGTGCTAACTATAATGTTTGAGGTATAATTAAAGGAGGAAGTCTATTGGATTTATTTGACAACATTAACTGGGAAGGTTTCTTAGTTGCTACGGGCATAATTATTCTTAAGCTTATTGCGATCTTAATCATTTACGCCATCGTAAAAGCAATCGGAAACCGATTTATTGAAAGAACCTTTACTCAAGTATCTGAGAAACAAAACATGAGTCCTGGAAGAGCGAATACGCTGAAAAATTTATCAAAAAGCATCTTTACGTACGTTCTCCTCTTTATGGCTGTTGCTATTATTTTCGAAACATTCGGTTTTGATATTAAAGCGTTAATCGCTGGTGCAGGTATTATAGGGCTTGCCGTCGGCTTTGGTGCTCAAGGCCTTGTAAGTGACGTTGTAACAGGTTTCTTCATTCTTCTTGAGAAGCAAATGGATGTTGGGGATTACGTCACTGCAGGCGGTTTCGGTGGAATTGTAGAGGAAGTCGGACTTCGTACCACCCATATCCGTTCCTTTGATGGAACATTGAACTACGTACCAAACCGTGAGATTAGCTCACTAAGCAACCATTCACGTGGTAACATGCGTGCTCTTGTCGATATTGGGATCTCCTATGATGATAACATTGACGAAGCCATTCGCGTGATTCAGAAAGTATGTGATAATGTTGCTGCGACCAATGAAGCTGTTGTAGAAGGACCTGATGTCCTTGGCGTTCAAAGTCTTGGTTCATCCGATGTTGTACTTCGTATATTGTGCCGAACGCAAAACATGGAGCAATGGGGTGTCGAGCGCCAGCTTCGTAAAGAAATTAAAGAAGCGCTTGACGCAAACGGAATTGAAATTCCATTTCCGCATCAAGTTTTCATTGAAAAGAAAGAACAATAGTTTAGTTCCGTTTTTCGGTGGGTAAAGATATCACACAGAAGGAGCGTGATTCAATTGCCTTACAATTCGAAAAGTGAATTGCCAGATCAAGTGAAAGATAATTTACCGAGCCACGCACAGGATATTTTTAAAGAAGCATTTAACTCCGCTTCTGAGCAATATGATTCTGAGAAAACAGCATTTAAAGTCGCTTGGAGTGCTGTGGAAAAGAAATATGAAAAGAACGACAATGGGAACTGGGTACAAAAAGAAAAAAACAGCTAAGCAAAAACCCCTAATTCACTTTAGGGGTTTTTTTGTGTTTCTATTGGTAGCGACTGTCCACTTGCTGACATACTTGATCAGCTGTCATGCCATCCGCATTAATCACTGATCCTTGTGTACTAACCGACTGCATCCCCATCACATTTTTATCCTGACCGGAGACAACACAACAATCACAGCCATTTGCATCACTTTCTTGCTTTAAAGAAACAACCTCATATCCTTTTGCTTGTAAAGCCTGAGCCACATCAGAAAGCGTGTCTTCAACAGCAATTCGTTTCACTTTACTCATTCCTTCCCTCTTTTAATATGTAACTGCTACCCTTTTATGTTCACCAACGTTCGTTATTTTATACGCCTTTCACTTGAAACAACAAAAGCCCTCAGGCATAAAGACCTGAAGGCTCACAAACTTAGTTTGCTATTTCATTTAAATAGGATGTTAACGCATGGTGCGCAGTTTCAATTGCAGACTCATCGGGTTTGAGGGTAGATGTATGAAGACCGGATGAAGAATTCACACCAAGCCAGAACATAAATCCAGGAATTTCTTTTAAGAAATAACCAAAATCTTCACCAGTCATGGCTTCTCGGCATTCCACTAATGATACGTCAGAAAGACGCTTCATTTTATCCATAAACATCTTAACTAACTCTGGCGTATTGTTCACTTGATAATAGTTTGAACCATAATCAATTGAAGCTTCACACTCAAATGATGCCTCAATCCCTCTTACAATCGCTTCAATGCGGTCCTTTACTTTAGACATTGAATCAGCCGAAAGTGTACGAATTGTACCTTCTAATCGCGCTTTTTCTGCAATGATGTTTTGCTTCGTACCACCGTCAATTTTCCCTACTGTGACAACAGCTGAGTCAAGCGGATCGACATTCCTCGCTACAATGGATTGGAACTGGGTGACAAGATGGCTAGCGGCAACGACCATATCACGCGTATGATGCGGGTATGCAGCATGCCCACCTTTACCAGTTAAATCGATAAACAGCTCAGATGTATTCGCAAAAAGCAATCCTGGTCTTGTTGCGATCGTCCCGACTGGATACTCAGGTGCAATGTGTAATGCAATCATTTGATCAGGCTTCCACGCTTTAAACTCTTCACTATCAAGCATTGGAAGCGCACCGCCCGGGCCTTCTTCTGCTGGTTGAAAAACAAATAACAAATTATCTTTCAAGCGATGAGTTGCGTAGTATTCAAGGATTGAGAGCGCAATTGTCATATGAAAATCATGTCCACATGCATGCATGTATCCGTCATGCTCAGATTGAAACTCATACTCTGTCTCTTCTTTAATCGGAAGTCCGTCAATATCGGTTCGATACCCGATTGTTTTTGAAGGATTTTCTCCATTAACTAGCACAAGGATACCCGTCCTCCAAGTTTTCACCTGGAGACGGTCCTGTGGCAAGTTTTCAATAAAATGAAGCAAATAACGCTGCGTCTTAAATTCCTTAAAACCTAGTTCAGGAATTCGATGTAAATCTCTTCGGACAGATGTAATATCCATCAGAATTAGTCGTTTTGCAGCTGACGAAGCTCTTTTTTGATTTCTGTCTTCGAACGAGTTTGATCATCAATTTTCTTAAGTACACGTGCTGGTGTTCCAGCAACAAGTGTATACTCAGGAACATCTTCTGTCACAATGGCACCTGCAGCGACTACTGATCCTTTTCCTACTTTTACACCTTCAAGTACAACAGCATTTGCTCCAATAACAACATCGTCTTCGATAATGACAGGGCTAGCGGATGGTGGCTCAATTACACCAGCAAGCACAGAGCCTGCACCAATGTGACAGTTCTTACCGACCGTCGCACGTCCACCAAGAACCACGTTCATATCGATCATAGTTCCTTCACCTACAACGGAACCGATGTTGATCATCGCGCCCATCATGATAACAGCGTTATTTCCAATTTCCACTTGATCGCGAATAACAGCACCAGGCTCAATACGAGCTTGAATACCTTTAAGGTCAAGCATTGGAATTGCAGAATTACGACGATCGTTTTCTACGACGTAATCTTCAATATTTGAAGCTTCAGACTCAAGCGCCTTTTTAATGTCTTTCCACTCTCCGAAAAGAACACCAGTATTCCCCGTAATGAATGACTTCGTGTTGCTACCAAAGTCAATTCCTTCAAGGTTTCCTTTAATATGTACTTTCACAGGAGTTGATTTCTCACTGTTTTGAATAAAGCTAATAATTTCGTTTGCATCCATCATTTTCATTGGATAATTCCTCCTTTGTTATCATGCTTATAAAACAAAGCATGTTACACATTTTATCGTACATGATCGATCACGTGAAGTCTAATCTTTCAAGCTACTCACTTAATAATTCGACAAACTTTTGAACTTGCTTCAATTGCATTGCCGTATCATTGGTTAATAACCACGTATCTCTCTTTAATGGCAATCCTTCACCATCTTTTAGAGGAATGCGAAAATACTCTTTATCATTCTCTGTAATGCTAATCGAAGGTAAGATTGCGTAGCCGATCCCATTTAACGCCATTTGCTTACACGTTTCAATTTGATCTACGACGATCGTTTTCTTTGGGGGGGCAAATGACTGAGTTTGCCACCATTCTTGTATTTCTTGAAAATAAGTCGAATCACTCTTAAACTGTATAAACGGTTTTTCTGTTTCCTTCAACTCTTCCATCGATTGAATCGCTGTATCCACAAGGTAAAGCTCATCTGAAAGCAAGTACTGACTTCTCCCTCGCCAATCGGGCTTTCCACGAATGATCCCAATATGAATATCATCTTCATACAAGTACCGTAAAATATCGCTGCTCCATCCGGTGACAAGTGAGATTTTTACGCTTGGATAATGTTCAACAAACTTCTTTAACACTGCCGGAAGCCAATATTGTCCAATAATAGACGCAACAGCTAATTTTAACGTTCCGTGAACTTCTGAGCTTAACGCAGTCAACGCCTCAAACACTTTTTCTTCTCTACGAATCGTATCATTCGCAAAAGCAATGATACGCTCTCCCGCTGGTGTAATCGTTAATCCTCTTTGAGATCGAAGAAAAATTGGAACACCCCACGCTTTTTCAATTGATTGAAGTCGTTGACTTAACGCTGGTTGTGAAACATACAATCTTTCAGCGGCTCTTCGCATATTTCCTTCTTCAGCAAGGATCGATAATACTTGATATTCTGAGCTCATCGAAGTTCTCCTTTCTCACCAATAAGCTTTAACTATAAGAATAACTTATCGTAATTCATTATTATAATCTAATTTCATTATGGAAGAAAGGTGACTATACTATAAAGAGATCTTTCATATGGAGATGATATTCATGGACTCACTTTTCTTATTTGGCATTGGGCTTATTGCCACCTTTGTCGGCACATTATCAGGAAGCGGAGGCCTCATTAACATGCCTTCGATGATGTTACTCGGACTTCCCATTCATTCCATTATTTCAGCTAACAAGTTTTCCAATATGCTAAGCTCATTCTCTAGCTTTTATGTATTATTGAAGCGAAAAGAATTATCAATGAAGGAAGCACTAAAAACTGGTCCTATTGCGCTATGTGGTGGTGTCCTTGGTGGTCTATTTGCCTCCTTACTTTCGGAGCAGGCCCTTCAAATTTTCGCTGGAACAATGCTTGTGCTTGCTTTAGTTTTATCCTTTATGAAAAAAAAGCAATCAACTCATTCATCGCATAAGGTCCCCGTTCAATCTTTGCCTTTCATTGGGCTTATTGGATGGTATGACGGAACATTTGGTCCTGGACAGGCGACACTGCAGATGCACCTCTTTCGTCAAAGCGGAATCGCCTATCTTACTTCCATTGGACTAACAAGATTTAATACTTTTCTAAGCTGTACCGGAGCCGTCATCGTCTATTTACTTAACGGTCATCTCAATATAGCGATCGCCCTTCCTCTTGCAGCTGGTTCCATTACTGGGGCTCAGCTTTCTGTTCGAATGGCAAATAAACTTTCTTTTCGTCAAGTAAACTGGTTACTACGCTCGATGACGATTCTTTTGATTTTTCAAGTTTGCTATAGCCTTATAAAAACCCAATTTTAGGAGTGAGCTGAAATGATTATCGATTATCTACGCCTTCACCATGTTCAAATTTGCATACCGACAGGGAAGGAAGAGAAAGCAAAACAATTTTATATTGAAACATTAGGCTTTGTAGAAATAGAAAAACCAGAAGCGTTAAAGAAAAATGGTGGCTTCTGGCTTAAAGGAGCGAACATTGAGCTTCATATCGGAACAGAGGACACGATCGTCCCGGGTAAAAGGCACCCTGCATTTGAGATTAATAACCTAAATGAAGTAAGAGGGTATCTCGAAAAGCGCAACATTACGATTCAAGAGGAAATCCCGATCGAAGGTTTTCAGCGCTTTAGCTTCTATGATCCTTTCCGTAATCGAATTGAGTTCATTTCACGTATAGCTAAACCCGACTCTTGACCGAGTCGGGTTTTTTCTCAACTTTATTCATGATGAAGTTCTTTTTCCTTGGAAGTTGACTTCGTCGCTTTTTTGGGTAAAAAAAGAACCAGAACAAAACTAATAAGTGCGAAGACAGCTACTCCCCCGTATACCCACTTTAATGAGGTAGTTAATCCACTTTGTAACAGTTCAAGAACTGTTGGGTCAAGACTTTTTCTCTTTGCTTCATCAAGTAACTGATTGGCAGTATTGATATTAACCTCGTCACTTGAAGTATGATTTGCTAAGTATTTCTGCAGCCGGCTATTTAAAATACCGCCAAGTAATGCTGCACCCACTGCACTTCCTAATGTTCTCATAAACATATTTGAAGCTGTTGCAATGCCTCTCTGTTTCCAAGAGACAGCGCTTTGAATGGCTACGATAAACGTTGTAGAGGTTAACCCCATTCCAACTCCCATGAAAAACGAACCAACTCCTGCAAAAATAGGGCCAAGTGCAGGAGTCATCAAAAGATAGATGGTAGAACCACTAATAAGGGCGATACCTCCAAGCACTGAAGTGACCCTGAATCCAATTTTGATCACAAGCTTCCCAGCAATCGTTGATGCAATCGGCCACCCAATCGACATCGTTGTAAGGGTAAAACCCGCAATGATAGGGGGCTCTTCCATAACTCCTTGAACAAATGTCGGAAGAAAACTCGAAACTCCAATTAAAATCATCCCTGTTGTAAACGTAACGGAATTTGAAATAGCGATAACAGGGTCCCGCCAAATCCCAAGTGGCATTAGCGGTTCTTTCACCTTTCGTTCTACTCTAAAAAACAGAACCATCGCTACAATTGAAATACTGACGAGAATTAAGGTTGGAGCTGATGTCCAAGCCCAGTGAACTCCTCCTTCAATTAACACGACCATTAACGCACTGATCGACACAAGTATAAGCGCTGCTCCAGCATAATCAATGGACTTTCTTTCTTTATCAATTGATTCATGAAGCAAGAGAACGATGCCAATCAAAGATAAAATACCAAGCGGGATATTCATCCAAAAAACCCACGCCCAATCAAGGTATTGTACAAAAACTCCGCCAAGTGCTGGTCCTGCTATAGCTGAAATACCCCAAACACTTGCAAGATATCCCTGTATTTTCGCTCTTTCCTCCATTGTATACATATCTCCTACAATCGTAAGAGCAATCGGTTGAACGGCCCCTGCCCCAATCCCCTGAATGAGCCTAAAAAGGATAAGCGCTTCCATCGACTCCGCAAACCCACATAAAAGTGACCCGATTAGAAAGATCACGACGCCAATCGTATAAACGGGCTTTCTTCCAAATAAATCAGAAAGTTTCCCGAAAATTAGCACGGTGATGGCAGACATTAATAAGTACGCTGAAAAAACCCAGCTAAATGTTGAAAATCCGCCAAGATCCCCTACAATGCCAGGCATAGCTGTGGAAACAATCGTTCCTTCAATCGCCGCCATAAACATACCGATAATAATCGCACCGAGAACGAGTGGTCGGTTTGTTTCTTTTTTTCTAATACTATAGGATATTTGATTTGTTAGCGATTTCATTTTTCTCAACTCCACCTATGTAAAAAAGCCCGGTTAAAGAACCGGGTAAATCATTATGACTGTCGCACGGAAGATTCATGCAAATAACGGTTAACGAATTTAAGAAGTGCCCTTCTCGTCAATATTCCTTTAAAGATGTTCTCATCATCGACAACACAGAGAAACGGGTGGTCAATCGCTAACTTTAAACCTTTAAAAAATCCATCTTTTTCATTAATGCATGGTATATCGGTATTCATGACTTCCTGGACAACTAATTCACTTAACTTTTCAAATTCAATTCGCTCAATCCCTAAGATAGAATCGAGGATAAGCGGCTGACTGATCAATCCTTTTAACCGATATTCTGTATCTAACACGGGTATCGATGAATAGCCTGACTTGATCAAGATAAGCATTGCGTGCTCCAAAGGATTCGTCAGCTGTACATGCGCCACTTTTTCTGCTGAAATTACAAGATCTTCAATTCCTGTTTCATACAAATTAGGTATTTCCATATGTTTTGCCATTTAAAACGTCCCCTCAAGCATGATTCGCCCTGTTAATTTTCTCTAAGGAAGGTCTGCTTTTATAGTAACATGAATAGGGATTGTCCGTTAACTGTAAGTCGATTAATGCTCATAAATCATTTTTCGAGTCATGCCTCCATCAACCACCAGATTCTCACCAGTCACAAAGTTATTCTCTTCATTTGTTAGAAAGAGACACGCACGTCCAATATCAGAAGGTTTCCCCACTCTTTTTGCCGGGTGCTGCTCATGGTCCACCTCACGCAGAGAATCATAATTCTCCACTTCAATCCAACCAGGGCTTATTGAATTGACGGTGATATGGTCATCAGCAAGGGAAATGGCAAGCGCGTGTGTGAGCGCTACGATCCCACCCTTCGTAGCAGCATATGCTTCACTGTTCGGTTCTGACATAGAAGCTCTTGTAGAAGCGATGTTGACGATTGATCCCCCGTTATTTTTTCTCATTACAGCTGCCGCTGCACGTGATCCAAGAAAAACGCTTCTTAAATTTGTGTTCATAACCTTGTCCCATTCGTTCACGGTTAGCTCATCCATTTTCTTAAATTCTGATAAGCCTGCGTTGTTAATTAAAATGTCTAAACGTCCATATTTCTCTTCTACTTTATGAAAAAGACGGGTGATCGCCTCTGGCTGACTTACGTCTGTAAGGATAATATCTGTCGCATCTTCTTTGATTAAACGTTTCGTTTCTTTGCAACCTTCTTCATTTACATCAGCAAGGATAACGCGATACCCCTGCTCGCTATAAGCAATCGCAACGCCTCTCCCTATACCATGACCAGCACCTGTAACAACAGCGACTTTATCCATCAATTTCTCCTCCTAGAACCACTTTTTTCGTTTGAAATACATGAGCATTAATCCAGTAATGATAATCATGACAATCCATACAGCTGGGTAGCTCCACTTCCAACTTAATTCAGGCATATTGTTGAAGTTCATCCCATAGATTCCTGCAATAAACGTTAATGGAATAAAAATAGTGGAAACGATGGTTAACACTTTCATAATTTCATTCATTTTCATACTTAAACTAGAATAATACACATCCAATAAGCCATATAATTGACCTCTTGATGTTTCGACCATATCGTTCGCCTGAACAATGTGATCATGAATATCTTGTAGGTAAAAAGAGATATCTTCTTTAATGTAAGAAACTTTGCGATTAATTAACTTGTTCACAACTTCTCTTACAGGCCACACGGTTTTCTTTAATTGAAGGATGGTGTTCTTATACTGATTAATGTCTTGTAGCGAATGATTATCAGGATCTTCCATGATCATTCCTTCAAGCTGAGCAATTCGATCATCCATCTCATCCATTATGATAAGGTATTGATCAAATATGACATCGAGTAACGAATAGAAAAGAAAATCAGCACCGCTTTTTCTTATACGTCCCTTACTTTCCTGAAGCTGAAGGCGGACAGGATCAAATAAATCACCGCGCTTTTCCTGGAAAGTGATTACGGTATTTTCCATCAAGATAAAACTAACTTGCTCATCATCGAGATCTGGGCTTTCTTCTGGTAAATGAAGCATTTTTACAATTGCCAATAAGTGATCTTCAAAAAAATCGATTTTCGGTCGATGCTCGGTATTTAAGATATCTTCTGTTGTTAATGGGTGCAACCCCACATGCTTGCTTATTTGATCAACCAGTTGAACATTATGTACACCATTCACATTAACCCAGGTAACTTTTTCGGAATCAATCATTGTTTTCACTTCATCAAGTGATGCATTCTCGTATTCGTCAATTCCATCACTGTCGAAAGCGATAGCTGAAATTGTTACTTCTTCTGTTTGTTCATCCCCAATATAAACGAGAGACCCCGGCGGCATTCCTTTTTTTTGAGTTCGATTTCTTCTTAATTTCGTTCGTATCCCCATAGTTGCTTCACCTCAATTCTATTTTAAATTACCCTGATTCTAGGATTTGAAAACAACATCTCATCAGATTTTAGCCAACTATTTCTCGTTTACCCCAAAGAAAAAAGCCCCTAATCGGGCTAGAGCACGTCTTCCTTCCTAATCACTTCCTCATACTTTTCCCACATCATTTCAAGATCAGACTTTGCAGAATCAGCTTTGATTGCATTCCATACGACTGCCATAAAAAGAGCTAGTCCAAGAAACAGCACAACCATTGTTAACAATACTCCTACCATCGAAGTCCTCCTCTGTTCATTTCTTTCCATCATATGTGTAGAGATAAGATAAGATGTCGGAATAAACAGAAAAAACTTGATTCTTTTATTAATTTACGGTAAGGTACGTTAAATAACCATTTATCCAATTCACTCATCAAATTTTGGATAAAAATAGGAGGATAACTAAAGTGGAACATTCAAGAGAAGAGATTAGAAAGATTGAAGAAAAGGCGAAGGAAGATCAACGACGTGCACAAAAAGCGAAGGAAGTTGTAAAGGAAGCGAAAAAAAGCGCTAATCCCCAACGTGAAAAGAACGAATTTCCTTCTCATCCATAATAAAAAGGCGCCATAAGGCGCCTTTTTATTGTTCAGTATTTAACTCAATTAAATTCCCATCAGGATCGGCAACAAAAATTTGCGCAAAACCACTTTTACTCGTTGGGTTTTCATAAATTGTTACGCCTTTTTCCTTAAGCCAGCGGAGCGTATCGTCATAACTCTTCACTCGAAAGGCAAAATGCCCTTCCCTTGAAGATAATTCATTTGTCCCGCGAAGCGTATTTGCTTCCGGATAAACAATAAGATGAAGTTGCTGACTTCCGATTTGATACCAGGCGCCTGGAAAGCCAAAATTCGGTCGATCAATTTCCTCCAGGCACAAGATTTCTCGATAAAACCTTTTGGCTCTTTCAATGTCTGTAACCGCTAAACTTACGTGGTGTATTTGTTGAACCTCAATCACTTCTACTCCTCCTTTTCCATGTGAACGAATGGTGGGTTTGCAGGTAGCTTTATACGAAAAACCGTACCTTCGTTTTTCTTACTCGTTACCTCGATTTGACCACCGTGTTCTTTAATTACCTTATAGCTTACCATTAATCCGAGCCCCGTACCTTTTTCTGAAGTTTGGTAATAAGGCTCACCTAAGCGATTGATTAAGTGGTCTGGTATTCCATCACCATGATCCTCCACTTCAATAACAATTTCGCCATACTCAGTCTTTAATAGTTTAGTCTTTAACTGACCACCATTTGGCATGGACTCAATTCCGTTATTGATTAAATTCATTATCACTTGTTTAATATGTGAGCGAATACATCTATACTCCACATCTATACTTCCGTAGACCTCGACAATATTAATATTGCGGTCGGCTGCTTTCTGCGATAAATCTTCAACTAATTCAGCCAACATTTCATTTAAATTAACTATTTCGTATGACACAAATTCACGCTTTGAAAGTAAAAGAAACTCGCTAACAATCGCCTCAAGCTGCTGCATTTCAACTCCCACTACTTTTAGTAACTCTTGATTTACAGCTTCATTTCCATCAAGTAATTGGAGAAAACCTTTTACAGTCGATAACGGGTTTCGAATTTCGTGCGCAACGCTTGCAGCAAGATCACCGAGTACGTGGGTGGTCTCTGTCTTACGTAAATCTTCTTCAGCATTCTTAATCTCTGTCACCTCTCGAATGATAACAAGGTGGTGATTCGGGTAAATCTCGTAACTTAGCGTAAAACTAAAATATTGCTTTTCACCTGTACTTTGACGATGTCTTTTACCTTCACCACTTCTCCCTAACATTGCAGGATTATCCCAGGTAATATCACAACCATTTTCAAGATGAGAATAATGTGTTGCAATAATGAGATCTTTATCTACTTCAAACATTTGACAAAATGACTCATTCACATTAACGATATAGCCATTATGATCGAGAATTGCCATCCCATCTAGCGCCCGTTCAAACAGCTGTCGGAAGCGTTCTTCACTTTGTTGAAGCTCTTGGATCATTTGTTTTGTATGAGTAATATCACGATAAATCGTTAAATATAAATTGCCATATGCACTTTTTTTTGTTGTGAACTCCAATTGTTTCTTTTCACCATCAGGCATTGTAAACTGAATATCTCCACGGACCTCTCCGTGTCTTTCCACTCTTTCCTGAAAAGTTTTTCCAATTGTTATATTTTTACCTTCGAGAAAATCAAATAAATTATACGTTTTTATTTCGTTAAGACTTATGTTAAATAACTTACACGCGGCAGGATTTGCATCTACTATCATTCGCTTTGGATTCCAGATTAAAATACCATCAAGAGCATTTTCAAAAATATTCGTAAGTTTATCTTCGCTTTCCGTTAACTGATTCAAAAGAAACTGTTCTTCTGTTACATCTCGAATGATCGATAAATTTAAATCACGGTATGCCTTATAGGTTATCGATAACTCAATGAATTTACGCTTTCCGTTCTCAAGAATAACAGGAAGCTTTTCAATGACATAACCTTCCTCAACTAAATGTCTTCTCATTTTTTGAAACGTGCGAATTCCTTCAGGAGCGACATGGTGGCCAATTTTTTTAGAATGAATCGATTCCATATCTAATTCAAAAATCTCGGAACAAGCCTGATTAATTTCCACCAAATTTCCATTTTGATCTGAAAGAGTCATACCATCTCGGGAATGATTAAAAATGTGATCAAGCTTTCTGCTTTTCTCCATTAGTTCGAGGTTAATATCCTGCTTTTCCAATTCAGAGCCGGCTTTAAGCATGGAAATTTTCGGATGATTTGTTTTATTAGATTCCATACGCGGTCTCCTTTTGAATAGAGTGATTTCATTATAGCATTGACGCGTAGAGAACTTAACGATTTACTGCTTTCGAATAGGAAGAAATTCTTAATTGTATAGTTCGATGACACCTTTATCCCTCTTCTTCAGATGAATAAATACGAATCACCACAGACCCCTCTACTACTTTTGCGCTAATGAGCAATGGCTGTTGGTTTCTATTACGAAACGAAAAATCAGGACCGTACCAGCTTACCGTTGCATCTCGTCCAGGCTTCACGTACGGAACACTTCGACTGTGTGAATAACGTTCGATAATTTGAACGCCAGCTTGATCCACCGCATTAAATAGAGTGGATGACACCTGACATATTCCTCCCCCTATCCCTTCAGATAATTCCCCTTTCACAATAATTGGGGCCGGTAAATATCCTCTTTCCTTTGTACGTTTTCCGACTGTTCGATTGAACGAGAACGTTTCACCAGGAAACACCACTGTATTGTTTATAGCTTCAGCAGCTAGCACAATATTTGACGTACGCTCTAGATTATTTTTTCTAAAATGAGTAACAAATGCGCCTACTTCGTTCCTTCGTATCGAGGCGAGCAGCTCTGCATTTACTCTCGGATAACGAATGGTCACTTCTGGTTCAATCCATGTCGTCCCTTCTTGATACAACGTTTGCAAAAGCACTTCTCGAAAAACATTACGGTTTAACGCATACCCATTGACCCCTTCTTTAATAACTCCTTGTGGATCGATAGAGGCATTTATTGGAGATTTTGAAATCGACTTATCTACTTTCTCCATTAATTTATTCAGTTCTTCCTCCTCATAAAAAGGGTATCCGAGCCATTCTGAAAAAAGCGCTTGTTTTTCAATGTGATGTGGGTTGTCGCCATTCCGGTGAATGATAAGTTGTTCTTTTCCATCTCCTGCGTACCCCAGTGATAATGCTAATAGAATTGTAAGCATGTCATTTCCCCTTTCTGAACTCGATCGTAGTATGCTTCATAAGCCTCTTTAATAAAATCGAATAGTTCAAAATGGCTTGAGCAAAATAAGAACGATCAACAGAAACAGGGGGGAGTTAATGAAGCGGTTACTCTTTTTTTCAATGTTGCTTTGCTCAATTTCCATTTCAGAAAGCACTTTTGCTGTAGAACCCTTTTATGACCTCCTACCAATCGACAGTGAAATTACACTCCTACCATGGGAGAAAGTAGATGAGGTCATACCACGGAAAGCCATTTTTACGATGATTGATGTTGAAAGCGGTGCTTCTTTTCAGGTTCAGAGAAGAGCAGGAAGCAAGCACGCTGATATCCAACCCTTAACAAAAGAAGATACGCGTGTATTAAAAGGGATCTATGAAGAATGGAGTTGGAAACGAAGAGCTGTCATTGTCTTATATGAGGGAAGGACGATAGCAGCTTCAATGAACGGTATGCCTCACGGGGCAGGAGCGCTAGATAATGGATTCAATGGACACTTCTGTCTCCACTTCCTCAACAGTACGACACATAAAACGCCAACTCCTGATCCCGCTCACCACTTAATGATCATGAAAGCAAGCGGTCAATTAGATCACTTTTTAATGAACCAAACACCGGATGAATTAGTTGATAGTCTGATGCTTGCTATTAATAACACTGACACTTCTATACTAAAAAAAACCCTTTCTAAAAACATAACAAAAACGGATCTTAAAGCACTCTCACGCTTGTCTTTTACAAAGTGGAAAGTCACCAAAAGTACCGAAAAGACTTTTGCACAACTTATTCATACAAATGTTGAAGTTTATATTAAAGATGCTGGTGTTATTACGACGACTGTTGAGATAACAGCCAAAAAAAATCCCATTACGAATCGTTGGGAGCTTGAAATACCAAATTTGTTAACAATTGCCAATCATTAAAAGGAGTGAGAGACAATGGATCGATTCACTGAAGCATATGAAAAATATGTAAAAAGCGGTACAAACAAGGTCAATGTGAATACTCCGAAAGAGGATGCCACTTACATTACGGCTGTCAGAAGAAATGAAGACGGAGACCTCATTGCTTTTAAGACAAACACTGGAGAAGAACTTGATTATCTACAAACATTAGAAAAAGCTAGGAATGGTCAACTATCTGGCGTGGATGTTTTCCACAAGTATGGAAGAGACATCATTCGGAGTGAGTCGGATGGGATTAAAGAGAATAATTTAGATCATTTGCCTGAGTTTTAGAGAAGTTGTCTTTTCTATACTATTTGTCAATTTTAATAACATTAAAAAAGCTGCATCTCAGAAATTGAGATGCAGCTTATAATTTTATGTATGGTGATCCGTATTGGGCTCGAACCAACGACCTCTACCCTGTCAAGGTAGCGCTCTCCCAACTGAGCTAACGGATCATTAAGACATTTATTAATATACACGACTCCTTAAACAACTGTCAATCCTTTCTTGGGAAAATATTAGAAAAAGGGCATCCGATTGATGCCCTTTTGTTTAACCGATCCGTTCTTCTTTATCGCGCTTTTCACGCTCTTCCTTATCTAACGCTTCTTCTCGATCACGAAGGCGGTGTGCAAGACGACTGGACGCATTTGCGGCGATGCTGGCGATTAGATCATCAAGAAAAGTATGAACGCTTTCGCCTACTTTTGTATCCAACTTCTCAATAATACCGAACTTTTGTTTATCGAGGTGACCAAATGTGGTAACGGCAATACTTCCGTAGCCAAATACGGCACCGAGTGCAATCGTTTCGTCAACGCCAAATAACCCTTCATCCGTTTCCACGATGGATTGAAGTGGTTCTGAGAGTTTCCCCTGCTCAGCTAGCTTATCCAGCTCAACGCCCACAAGAACGGCGTGCTGAATTTCTCGCTTTGTTAAAACGGCCTCAACACTTTCTACGCAGTCTCCCATGGAAAGATCATCTACATAAGGAGATTGCATTTCATAAACAATTTCCGCAATATCCTCTATTGTAACGCCACGTTCTTTTATCAGGGCTTTTGCTGCTGCTTCTGTCTCTCTACTGTGGATGCGTTTCTTCATAATAAGACCCCTCTCTGTCAACGATAAATATATATGTGTTAGAATCATTATATCACTAATGTTTTTTACATTGTCAAACAATCTAACAATTGCAACAATTTATAGGAGGCATCTCAATGAACAGAGGTACATACAAAGACGAAACCATTTATAGTGAGTATTTAAAAGAGGAAATTCCTTTTCAAGTTTATTTACCATATAACTATTCTCCCTTATACAAATACTCCTTTTTAATCGCCAATGATGGTAGCGATTACTTTAAATTAGGACGACTTGGACGAACTGCGGATGAACTTATCGAAAATGATGAAATTGAAGAACTAATCATAGTCGGCATTCCTTACAAAAGTGTAGAAGATCGCTGGCGTAAATATCATCCTGATGGAGAGCAAAGTGATGATTACCTGCGTTTTCTTGCTAATGAACTAGTTCCTTATTTGGATGAAGAGTATGCAACCTATCACCTCGGGTATGGTCGCGGTCTTATCGGCGACTCTTTAGCTGCTACCGTTGCACTACGAGCTGCTCTTGATTATCCACGTACATTTGGCCGTGCTATTCTTCACTCTCCATACATTGATGAAGCAATCATGAATCAAGTTAAAGGATTTGCTGAGCCTGAACTGCTTTCGCTTTATCACATTATTGGGAAAGAAGAAACAGAGGTTCCTACCACTGATGGCAAAACAAAGAATTTTATAGAACCGAATCGAGAATTAAATAAGATTATTAATGAGAAGGAATTTGATTACTTCTATGATGAATTTGATGGGGGTCACCTTTGGAAGAACTGGCAACCGGATATGAAGCGCTCACTTTTACACATGTTTAAACTCTAAATGAGTCTATCGTTTCTTATTTTCGAATTTTTGGTATAATTATAAATGGAACATTATATGACTTGTCGATCAAAGGCAATCGAGTATATCAATCAGGAGGGAATGGAATATGAAATACGGCATTGCAATTTTCCCATCGAAAAAACTACAAGACGTCGCTAACTCCTTTCGTAAACGATATGATCCGCACTATGCGCTCATTCCACCACATTTGACGCTACGTGAAGGCTTTGAGGCAACAGAAGAAGAGATTCAGAAGTTAACACCCGTTCTACACAAAATCTCTGATGAATCTAAACCTTTTTCGATGCATGTTTATAAAGTAGGGTCTTTTAACCCCGTTAACAACGTGATTTACTTTAAAGTGAAAGACAATGAAGTACTGGATGATTTGCATAGAAAGTTGAATCCTGAAGAGGCGCTGTCTGAGCGGGACTACAACTTTGTTCCTCATATTACGATCGCACAGAACCTTTCGGATGATGAGCATTCTGATGTATATGGTAGCTTGCAAATGAAGGATGTTAACCACGAAGAAATGATCGATCGTTTCCAACTTCTTTATCAGCTTGAAAATGGTATGTGGACGGTTTTTGAAACGTTCCACCTTGGTAAAGTTCGCTAATGGAAGTTCGCGTGGTTGAAACAGAGAAAGAACAGAGCGATGCCTTTAAAGTAAGGCATACCGTTTTCGTTGATGAGCAAAACGTTCCGGCTGAACTCGAAATCGATGAACACGAGAAGGATGCGATCCATTTTGTTGCTTATGACAAAAGTTCCCCCGTTGCAGCCGGTCGTTTTCGCGTTTTAGATGACATGGCCAAAGTTGAACGCATTTGCGTTCTCGGCGATTACCGAGGCACAGGACTTGGGTTCCTTCTCATGAGCGCAATCGAAACCCATGCAAAAAACCTCAGCCTCAAGGGAACAAAGCTAAACGCACAAATAAGTGCCGTAGGATTTTATGAAAAACTCGGATATAAAATCATATCAGAACAATTCATGGACGCCGGGATTCAGCACGTTACAATGACAAAGAATTTATGACACTGGTTGCCGCCAGTGTTTTTTTATTTATAATTTTTAAATTATGCTTTAATTTTGCCTTCTTTCGTACATTCTAAGTAAGGAAAACAAAAAGGAGAAGGTGATAATTTGAACATTGGGTCGATTACGGTTGAGCTTCTTATTGGCTTTCTAGCTTTACTTATATTAACGAAAGCTCTCGGAAAAACTCAAATCACACAAATTACTCCCTTTGACTTTATTTCTTCCCTCGTTCTTGGTGAACTAGTTGGGAATGCGATTTATGATAAGCACGTTAATATTTTTTCAATCATATACTCCGTTCTTCTCTGGGGAGTTCTTATTTATGTTGTTGAATGGATTACGCAAAAATTTCGCGGTACAAGATCATTTCTTGAAGGAAAGCCTTCGATCGTGATTCACAATGGAAAAATCAATCGCGATCAGCTAAAGAGAAACAAACTCGATATTAACCAACTTCAAAATTTATTACGCCAAAAAGACGTGTTCTCAATGAACGAAGTTGAATTTGCCATCCTTGAGACGAATGGAAGCATTAGTGTATTAAAGAGATCAGATTATCAGGAACCAACGAAACAAGATTTTAATCTAAAACCGGCTCGAGGATATCTCTCTTATTCGATTATCTCTGATGGAAAAATTGATTGGGAAAATTTAAAAGATGCTGGATTGAACGAAGAATGGCTCAATAAAACGTTAAAGAAACACCATATTGATCACTATTCAGAGGTATTGCTTCTTGAGTGGAAACAAGATGATAAAGTCTTTTTACAGAAGTACGAAAAATAAAAAAAGAGCAGAATACTCTGCTCTTAAAACCAGTAACGCCCTTTCTTATCATCCTCATCTTCTCTACCGTCACGTTCCCTTTCCTCATCAGCTGCGTCGGTTGAACCAAAAAAGCCCCAGGGATCACGACGATCTTCTCTTCGGTCCTCTTTTTTGTGTTCATGCTCATCGCGTTCTTCTTGGATAATAACTTCATTCGCTTTAATGATCACACGATCTACATGAATAACTTGTGGTTTTCTTTTCTTTTCAGACATTCTTACCCTTCCCCCTTTTATCCTCCTACTTCACATTATCCTATGCAGGAAGAGAAACACAGGTATGGGCACCTTCTATATTAGTAGCTCAATGCTATTTGATTGGACACCTTAATCCTGTAGTTATCACTTTGAAAATAAACAAAACCTTCTATAATAACAGGCTCTTTAAATTCAGATTTGATCGGGATCTGAAAACTTTCAATGCTAATTTTCTCTCCTGGTTTTAGCGTCACTGGATGTAATGGCGAAACCCAAATCTCTCCCTTTTCTTTTGCTTTCTCTAACCAATCATGATCAGGAAAAACCCATTGAATTCGATCGCTTGAATCAAGCGATTTTGTTTCGGCATGTTCAATTGAATAAATCCTTCCTTTTAATGTTGCCATTTCTGATGGCAGAAACCGAAAACAAACGAGCGGATTTCTTAATTT
The DNA here is from genome assembly GCF_009818105.1 of Bacillus sp. N1-1. Classification (NCBI taxonomy): domain Bacteria; kingdom Bacillati; phylum Bacillota; class Bacilli; order Caryophanales; family Bacillaceae; genus Bacillus; species Bacillus sp. N1-1. Next base: position 1,765,075 of record NZ_CP046564.1, on the reverse strand, counting down.
TAATGCTCCACAATTTTCGATTTGTAAGTCGCCGCGTATCATGACAGACTGTTTATCACTAATAATAATGGATGTATTAAAGTAACTAACTGCGTAGTGATCTACGACATTGGTTGACTGCGCTTCTACTTCCGTTACATCACCTGCCTGATATTGTGCTCTTTTTTCAAGGTTTTTAATTTTCCCCTGGTAATGTTGGAGTCGCTTGTCTTTTTCATTAATCTCCAATTGCATATCTGCCAGTAAATCTTCGTATCCTTTTATCTTTGTTTTTTCTTCTTTTCTAACCTCGGAAGTTCTTTTCGAAGAATCCACTTCGTTTTGAAATCGAACATGCTCCTGAGCCTGCTTTTCAAGCTTTTTTTCTAACTCGTTTAATTCTTCTTTCAAACTCGCAATCGTACTTTCTTGATCTTTGCTTAACTCGATTTGCTTCTCAAGCGAAGCCAATTGATCGTTTGCAAAAATAAGTTCTTTCTCAAGTTCAAGTGATTTTTCTTGGAAGTACTTTGTACGTGTAATGAGACGAGAATAACTTAACTTTTCACCTTGCACGGAACTCCCCCCTCTCTATCCAGCGCTTCCCTTATTCTATATGTATGAGAGGTAGGTCTTCTTTCATAACAAAAAAGTGCAGGATTTGATCTCCTGCACTACTGATTTAAGGCTGTCTCTTATACTTTAAATCTTCAAACGTGATACAATCATCAATTGTTAGTTCGCCTTCTTCAACTTCTACTGTTCCAGTATTAAAGACTACTTTTCCTCTGCGGTTCAGTAAATGTACTTCGAACCACTGATCATCATCAGAATCTACAACAGCTAGTTTAAAGTCAAGCGTACGACCGCGATCGGTTTCTCCGCTACCCTCAATGATGAACTTCAATCCATCCCCACACTCTTTGCATTCGAGTGTATCTTGATCAAAGCTTGTAGCAGTAAATGTAAAGCTGTGCTTTCCATCACTTGAATCCGTGTCATGGAAATTCAGTTTCATCGAGCTACCTGACAGGCTACAATCGTCGCATATATTCACAAGTAGTGTAGCTTTTCCTTCATCGTCTTCAGAATCTGTTTCGCCGCTCGCTTCACCAGTCAAAGAACAATCACAGTTTGGTCGAGGGAATATATCTGGACACTGTTCAGGGAATTCAACTGGAGGACATTCATCAATTAAGTCAGGCGCAAGAAGATCATTATCACGAGGTGAACAGAATTTAGCAAGAACCTCTAGTTTTACTTCTGCTTCCACTTGAATATCAACACAGAAAACCACTTCAAGATCAAATGAATCTGGTGCTGGGCTGTTTAGTAAAACTGTTCCTGAAGGAATGCGACAAACAATTTTAGTAATTCTACAGAAAAGGTCTGTTCCATTCGGGAAGCATAAGACGAATGATTCAAAAACAGATGCATTGACATCCAAATCCGTAACTAACTTACCATGACGGTCAACAACCTTCACCTTTACATCCGTTGTAAAGAGAAGGTCAACGAGTTGTGCATCTGCAAATCCCCCGCCCGGAATCGCTACGCTAACATCACGTTTTTCTCCAACTTGTTCACAGAAGAAGTCATCCTCTGTATGCTCACTACCTGAGAGCGGGAACAATGGAGGTGCTTCTGGTGTTTTACAAACAATACGTAGGGGACGGCGGCTAGGATCTTCCATAGCACACTCGATCTTCTTTAGCTGATGATCTGTAAATTTGATGGTCTTTCTTACAGAAAGCTGATCGGTCACCCAGTCGTATACTTTTTGAACGCGAATACACTCATCCTGTAAGCTATTTGTAGCTGTTGGAACGGTGTGTTTCTTATGTGATTTGTGACCCATATCGTTCCTTCCTTTCTTTCACATGATAGGTTGATTCACTACATACTATGGAATTAGCACAGAAATGCAACAGAAGGAGTGGCCCAAATTTAATTGGAAGCTGTGAACATAAAATTCAGGGAGTGAAAGATATTGAATAGATTGTATTGGATGGATAAAGAGATTTGCAATCTTAATGTTAATGACCTAGAGGCACTTAAAATTCTTTTACCTTATTGGGGAATTTCATTTCAAAATAATAGTCTAACTGGATCACTAAGTACCAAGAAAGTGTATCTCGATATTGAATCAAATGACAGAGCATCATTTTTCTTTTCTTTACTATCTCACACTGGGATTGAATTGAGTGCTCACGCAAACACCGCAGATCTAAATATAACAGTCAACGTTTCCGATAAATATGACTACCCGCTTTCATTAATTACTGAAGAAAAAACGTATCATCTAAAAGGAATGAAAAGTAAAAGCTTGGATTTACAAAAGAGAATTCACAAAAACATATGGTTGCCTGATCCATTTTCCTCACTAATGTGTTCGATTCATCCGAAATACGTCGAAACCTCAATGGAATGGCTTTCTTATTTAACCATCCAGTATTATCTGAAACCATACTTTAAACCGATTGATCATCTATCTATAGCACAATATGAGTTTCTAATTACATCTGTACTTGAAAAACTCAATCCTCACTTTTCTTCTTATCAAATCTCAGGAACATCTCTTTCTGAATGGCCTTTACTACCAGATGAATATTCATCAAAGAAACAAACAAAGCGTTCACCAAACGAATCAAGAAAGGAACGTAAAACTATATCGCCCTTTCAGTCTCAACAATCACTATTCACTCCAGAACCATTTAATCCTTTTAAATTCAATCGAGAAACAGCTAAGAAATCAGTTATTAACCCATTTTATAGAAAGCCTTAAACATCTCAACACCTTACGTTCGAGCACGAATAGTATGTATTATTCAAAGGAAAAGCTCGAATGAGGAGGATATGAATGAAAAAGTCTGATTTACAAGCACTTTATCGAGAAGTTAAAAGAAGACGACGTTCTCGTGAAAACACAACCATTCCTTCAAAAAAAACATCAGGTTGTAAGTCATGTGGGAAAACGACTTGGAAACCAACAAAATCATAAAAACGATCGGATATTTTCTCCGATCGTTTTTTAAAGAAAAGAAATGAGTGATCTTGCATGAAGTGGTTCTACTTAGATCAATCGCTTTTTACTGATATGATTGCAGACGCATTAGTAAAAGCAGGAATGTCAGTTCGAACTTCAGATAAATATGAAGATTCTAATTCTCTACAAAGTAAATTAGAAATGTTTAAACCTGATGTCATTCTTACTAGTGGGTGGAACAATGCTCATACAGAGGCAAATTTTAAAACCATAAGAAATTATTGCAATAATAGTGATGCTTTTTATGTGCACTGGTCTTTCGAAGACCCTCTTCACACAGAAACTTGGTCCAAATTTATTGTGAATACTGGTAGGCCAGATTACATGTTTACACATGATTATGATTCTACCGAAATGTATCGTCGTATTGGAATCCCTTCATCTTATTTACCTTTTGCATGTCATCCAGATTGGCAAAAAGCTCATATTCCACTTGAAGAATTTAGTTCAGATATATCCTTAATAGCTACTTACAAACCTTGGATTGATACAGAAGAATCTTACAGAATAAAATCTTTAAAAAAATTACTATATCCTCTCATTGAGAATGGTTTCGAAGTAAATGTATGGGGACCTGGTTGGCTTGAGCATCGTAACCAGCTTTCATTTGAGATACCTGAAAAATGTTTGCGTGGTCCAATTGATTACAAGGATATATCGAAAGTTTATAGCTCCTCAAAAATCGTTCTAGGCATACAAAACGCAGATGGGCTACTCACACAAAGAACATATGAGAGTTTGGCAAGCGGTGCATTTTTATTAACCACAGATTCTCCCTCTGTTCACCGCCATTTCACTGTAGGAAAACATCTCATTACTAGCATGAATCCAGAAGAGACAGTCCAGCTTGTTAATTTTTATCTTAAAAACAAACAAAAAAGGAAAGCTATTTCAACGAGAGGGAAAGCGTATGTACATGAGCATCATACTTATGTCCATCGAATTGAAGAGATGGTAAAGAAAATTAAACCTTATCTAAAACCCAAAAAACTAAATTCGAGTTCAACATTAATTCAGAATCCCCTTCCAGTAGAGCAAATGAATAGTCAACTACAAACCAATAAATTCATTTTATCTGAGAGAAGACCAAAACGCATCATTATAAAAAAAGACATGATTAATGAGAATTTTAAAATGAAATCAACAAAATTAACTCTTACTTTACCCAATTCACCAGTAGTTAGAAATCCTGTTTTACATTGTCATTTTCTTCTTAATGATTTGTCAGATAACATGATTATTCAGGGATACACTCCCGAGCTTTCAAGCCGCATTATGACTTTAAAGGCTGAATCATCATTTAATAACGAATACTACTTTGATATAACTGAATTAATTAAACAAATGATCGAATCAAGTAATACAAATTTCGGAATAAGCTTACAACCTTCAGTAAAAATCTTTACTCCTCAAATCACTCTCAACTAATCGATCGTAGTCAAATTTCATTATGACAAAAAAAGATTTTCTGGCACAAAGTGATTCTGCCAGAAAATCTTTTTTAGATTCCAATTCAAACACTGAAATCCTAATCATATTATTTTGATAACCTCGATTTTAACCTTCCAAAGTCTTGAATACAAGATATAATGTATTGCTGTTGATTATTTGTTAACTCAGGAAAGAGGGGTAAAGCTAATGAATGGTTCGCAAGGTTTTCAGCTACTGGTAAATCGCCATTTTTATAACCTAAAGAACGGAACGCCTTCTGTAAATGAAGTGGACATGGATAGTAATGACCTGTTGCAATACCACGTTCCAAAAGAAAATCGGATATTTTCTTACTGTTCTTCGATTGTATAATATATAAATGAAAAACATGCTGTACGTATTCATTAGTAAAAGGTGTTGTGATTTCTAAAGTGTTAAATGCAGTGGAGTAAATCATTGCTTTTTCTCTTCTCTTTTGATTCCACTCATTTAATTTTTTTAGTTTAATTCTTAGGATAGCAGCTTGTATCTCATCTAATCTGCTATTATAACCAATTACTTCATGATAATATTTTTCAGAAGATCCATGTGATGCAAGTAATTGAACATTGTGTGCAAGTTCTTCATTATTAGTAAGAACCAGCCCCCCATCACCATAACCACCAAGATTTTTAGTAGGAAAAAAAGAAATACAACCTGCCACTCCAATCGTTCCTGCCTGCTGATTCTTATATCGAGCACCTAATGCTTGACAAGCATCTTCAATAATAAATAAATTGTGTTTTTTCCCCATCGTAATAAATGCGTCCATATCTGCGGGTTGACCAAAAATATGAACTGGAATGACTGCCTTCGTTTTGTCTGTTATTTTTTTCTCGACCTTTTCAGGGCACAAATTGTATGTTAGCAGGTCTATATCTGCAAAAACTGGAGTTGCACCTACTCGAGCAATTGCTTCGGCACTTGCAAAAAAAGAATAGGGGGATGTAATCACTTCATCCCCGACACCTATGTTTAAGGCTTGCATTGAAAGAATTAAAGAATCAGTTCCATTTGCGGTCGGAATTGCAAAATCCGCACCTGTATAGTCAGAGATTTCTGAGCAAAACGACTTTGTTTCCACGCCATTTATATATACTCCACTCTCTAAAACTCTTTTTATTGCTCCGTCTATCTCACTTTCTAACGAACGATATTGTGATAAAAGATCGATCAAAGGGATTGTCATTTCTTCCCTCTTCCTTTTATAGAATTAATTTCTTTAGCTGGATTACCTATAAAAACAGTCGAATCCGGAACATCTTTTGTAACAACAGAACCTGCACCAATAACCGAATCCTTTCCAATCACTATTCCAGGAAGCAATGTAGCATTATTCCCTACACTAGCTCCATTTTTTAAATAAGGACCTTTTAGAGGTGTTAATGAACGTCTCATGTGTTTATCATTTGATGTTGACACTTCAGGGCCAATAAACACATTATCTTCAAGAACCATATCAGCAGTAATATATGCTCCAGTTTGAATAATACATAAAGATCCGATAGTTGTTCTACATTCAATTTTGGCACATCTTCCAATAACGGTAGAATTTCCTATATCACTATTCTCTCTGATGCTTGCTTGATCACCAATGAAAACATCTTCACCTATTCTCGTTCCAGCATATAGTACAACGCCATTTCCAATAATACTTCCTTTCTTAATTATTAGTGCACCTTGATTTTTGACATCATTTATAATTCTAGTGTTCTTACTAGGTTGACAACCCACCACATTATTACAACCAATTTGCACATTGTTACTAATTATTGTATTTTCCAAAATCACTGTATTATGGCCTATACTTACATTACTTCCTATTTTAACGTCTTTCTCAATTACAATATTTCTTCCTAGCTTGCAGCTTGTATCAATATAAACCGAATCATCAATCATCTCTATTCCTCCCCAACTTATTTTTTGAATTTTGGGTCGCTATTTAGAATTAATCGACTAATCTTGTCCGCTACTTTTAGAGCTTTGAGTCCGTCTTCTCCGGTTACTTTTGGTTCTCTATTAGTTGAGATTGAATCAATGAATTCCTGTAATTCTAATCTAAGCGCATTGCCGTTTGGAATTGATATGATTTCTACCAGACTTTGTTGATTATAATAAGAATTCAATTGATCTGAACAAAATTTCGGAGAACGAGAAATCTCTATTTTTTTCTCTAAGAAATCTACCTTAATAAATGCTTTGGTTGTTATTATTCGCATCGATCTAACTCTATCTTCTGTAACATGACTTGAAGTTAACTGTGTGATAATTCCGCCCTCAAACTCCAGGAGTCCGATAGCATGCTTGATTACATTATTATATGTTTGACCTAAAGCAAAAATCTGTTGAATATCTTTATTTAAAAGATGTTGAAGAATGTATATATCATGAATCATCAAATCATAGACTACGTCCCAACTAGTCGTGCGATTATCTAATTGGCTCAATCTGTGTACATCAACGGCTACTATTTTTTCATTGGAAAGTATTTTTTCCAGCTCTTTTACTACCGGATTAAAAACCTCAATATGACCTACCTGAAGAATAACTCCAGAATCATGCGCTAGTTGAATTAATTCATTTGCTTGCTCAAGAGATGTCGTGATAGGCTTTTCGACTAAAACGTGTACATTATGCTTTATACACTCGACACCAATGTCAAAATGAGTTTGAGTAGGCGTGGTAATACTAACCGCATTTACATTATTTAATAAGTCACTCAGTTTTCGATACGCTTTCAAGTTATATTTGGCAGCAATTTCAAGCGCTTTATTGTAATCTATATCGTAAACTCCTATCGGCTGACAGGAATTTATTAAAGTTGAATACATTCTTAAATGGTTTTCACCCATTTTCCCTGTCCCAATTACACCAACTTTCATAAAATCATCACCTTAATCCAATCATGTATAAACTCTTTAATATAGTATGAAATCTAATTCGAAAAGTACTGAACATATTCATTAAATTATCATAAGAGTATTTAATAAAATAATTGGACGAGTAAAAAAAATCAAAAAATCATTAACCATAGTAGCTACTGCTACCTATGGTTAATGATTTCCTTCACAGTTGTGATCAATTGTTTCACTCTTTTTTCTGTAGAGTGATTTTTATGAACCATATCGCATCCATTATTTACAATTCTCTGGGTTTCTAGTTCATTATCCAAATAGTAAATCGCCTTTTCTTTAAAGTTGTACTCATTAATTGATACAAAGTTTTCTCCATCCTTAAAGCCAAGATCTTGAAGTTCTTGGTTTGATGGTGCAAGTAATAAAGTTTTACAAGCTAATACTTCAAAATATTTTAATAAAGGAAATTTTAAAGAACTATCACATGTGAGAAATAGTTTAGCACGATTTATTTCTCTTGCATAAATCTCTCCTGTTAAGACCTTACCGTCATCTATAACTCCATACCCTGGATGTTTGAGATGAACAAACCCTTTCTCATCCTTCATTTCTTCTGCCATCTTTACCCTTAATGGATAATACCTTTGGTCCATTGCCCCCATCATTAAAAAATTATAAATTTTGTTTTCACCATAATCTCTGAAAATATCTTCTGGTACATGAAAAGGAAACCATACCATTCTGTCAACAAACTCAGGATACCAGCTTAGAAATGAATCTCTGCAAATGGAAAAAATGTGTTGAATATTTTCTTTTACAATAAACCTCTTTCTTTGTGACACTTTATAATGCAGGTCATGCATAATTATTCCATATGGCACAGCTGAGCTTCTAAGACCTTTAATTTCTGGACAGTAATCTGGCTTGAAGTCATTTAACAGTATAAAATCAGGTTCCTGTGATAATTGTGAAAGAATGCCCTGTATGTGCCCTCTTGTATGCCAAAGTGCTAAATCAGTTTGTCTACTTAATTCGCGTGATAAATAATAACTGCTTTTTTCAATATTCTTAGAAAAATCTCTCGTAATAAATAATATTTTCAGTTTTTTTTCCATAAAAAAACTCCTTCTTTTTAAATATTTCTTTTGGTTTTAGGTGCATATCCAAACCATTTAGTAATCATTAGGATAAGATATAGTAATTGAGAAAAGGAGGTTAGCATATGTCAAGTTTATTTGATCATTGCACAAATCATTCTAAGAAAAACACTTGTGGAAAGTGTCTTTGTAATAAATTGAAAAACGAACGTGAAGGAAGTAAATTCTTTATTTTAGTTGATGGTTTCCCAGAATTTATTGAAGCTACATTTATTGGATTTAAAGACCGTTCTTGTTGCGCAAAATTTGTTGTTAGTAATCTCGTATCACCAATAAGTGTTTTTCCAAATGGTATAGGCAGTAACTTTATTATGTATATTGATTGTCGTGATTTGAAAGCCCTAGTTCCACTTAAAACAAAATAATGAGATACAAAAATCAAACTTAAATCTTTCCACCGAGAAGCAAGCTAACTTTTAGTTAGCTTGTTTCTTAGTTTCAAAATAAATCCATTCTATTCAAACGTAATATTCCATCATATTATTTAGTCTCCTACCCCATAAAAAACACCCTATAGGGCAGACATTTTATAAGTCTTCCCGATAGGGTACATATTTTTGAGAGGAGGGCGTTTATAGAAATTTTCATGTTATGTTGTAATAAGGAAAACTAATAATCCCAAATAATAAATTCTTCACTACCACAGGAATGGCAACAACAATGATCATGCCATTCTTTCACCAGTTTACATTTGCATACAAAACGTTTGTCGTGTTTTCGACAATGAGAACAAGAACAATGATCAACTTCTTTGCATTTACAAACCAGATGTTTGTCCTGTTTTTTTCTACAACCGCATTTCTTTTTAACCACTTGACATTTGCAGATGATTTCTACTTCTTCTTCTTTATGACAATCATGAAAAAGACTTCTGCATTTTTTACACATTTATCTCACCTCGCTTCTGCACCGTAGCTTATTAGTAGTGTATGTTTTAGCTAGGACGAGGTATAGGTAAATGAGTTAATATACATAACCATTTTAAGTACAATTTCAATAAAAAAACACCTCATGAAAAGGTGTTTTTCTAGAACGGTATTGTATTGAATGGTTCGTCTATTCAGGTAATTTAACAAGCTGCTTTTGAAGTAAGTTTATCGTAAGATCGAGAACCATTTTTTCAGACATTTCAGTGAAAATGCCTTCAAAGGACGTCACTTTCTTTTGTTTTTTCTCTTTACAATGCAAGCATTCCTTTTCAGCTTTAACCACTTCGACTTTTTCTTTAGGCAGCTCAACACGAACAGTAGCTCCATCCTCGAACAAAGATCTTTTTTTCTTACGTCTTTTTCCTCTCTTTTTTGGACTCACTTCTTCTTTTGCCACACAGGTACATTCTAAAAGGATCTCTTTTTCATGAGATGGTTTAATGATCTTACCAGGTTTTCGGTTAAGAGATTGATCAATTTCTATGATTTTAGCTTTCACGAGTTCGCAAAATGGTAGTTCATTAAAATACTGTGTGCTTTGCTGACCAAATTGAGACAAATCATCTGAAAGCAACTCGTCTTTTTCTGGATAGCCTTCAGGAAGTGGAGTGGAAATCATGAAATTAAACTCTTCTCTAGTATTAAACATTGGTCCGACTGGCTCGGATAATAAACTCTCAATTTTGGTAGAACATTCAAATGGAACATTCACTGTAAGTGATTTTATGTTTGTTTGAATATCACTACGCTTACAACTGATGGGATTCGAGGCATATTGGATGTTTTTACGGATAAACCCACTTATAAAAAGTGTGCCTCCATTGCCGGAATGCAAAAGTTTGCATTGGGATAAAAACACTCGTTTTTTAATATCTTTTATTTCTAACACGTGTTCGCATTCTGGAAACTCTATATTTGCATGAGTAGGTATTTGAATAGTAAGACTCTGTAATAGAACGGGAATTTTGACAATCTTGCCACTTCCGTCGATCGCATATACTTGAGCTTCATCAGCGATACATTCGTTAATAGTCGCACTTCGAATTCTTGGTTCTTTTTCCATCAATTTGTCCCCCCTCTATATTCTTTTCATACTATATTATGCGTCAATCTTAGAGTCGTTTGGACGAAATTCTAGTCATCAGCCTTTTTACATTCTTCACTTCCTTTGCAAGTGGAATGGTGTAAATCTTAAGGAATTAAAAAAAGCCGATCCAAAGGATCGGCTTCATATAAATTAATCCGTCAAGTAGTTATTGACAGTTTGTTTTTGAAGCAAAGTAAGAGTTAGGTCTAAAACCATTTTTTCTGATAACTCAGTAAATGTTCCTTCACCTAGAACATCACCAGTAGCAGCACTTGTAACAGGAACTCGGTTCAATGACTCATCAATTTGAAGGAACTCTGCTCGGTTTAGCTCACAGAATGGAAGTTCATTAAAATATTGTGTGCTTTGCTGATGGAACTGAGATAAGTCTGTACCTTCTAAACTATCTTTTTCCGGGAAGCCTGAAGGAAGATCTTGAGAAATCAGATATTCCCACTCAGCTCGTTGATTTAGAAATGGACCAACAGGGCGAGCGTTTCCTTGAAACGTTACTTCAGTAACACAATCGAAAGGAACTGGAACTGTTAGTGAGCGAATGTTGGAACTTAATTGTGTGTCAAATTCCCCTGATACTATCTCTGGATTAACTGCATATTTAATGTTTTTGCGTACAAAGCCACTAATATAAAGCTTTCCAGTTGTGGGTTGGTTGGGATCTTCATCCTGTGAAACTGAAAGCAATTTACATTGAGTTAAATAGGCTCTTTTCTTAATGTCTTTAATTTCAAGTACATTTTGCCCTGCTGGGAACTCAATCTCTGCATGCATAGGGATTTGAATGTTATATTGCCCTAATACAACAGGTACCTTAATAAAGTCACGGTTTTGTGGAGTAGGCTGAGGGGGATTGTTTGCAGTGTTATCACAAAAGTTTGTAGATGCAGATCTACGAATAGGTCTAAAACCCATATTTTTTTCCTCCTAATAAATTATATTAGAGCTAGCTTTTTGCTAGTTCCTTGTATAATAAATGCAAGTAGGAGGTAAACTGAGACGGCTTTTTAACAGGTAATAAAGCCTTTTTATCAATTAATCTTAATTCAGAACCATATCTTTTTTAGAATTAGTCTTTATTATAAAGAAAGTACCCTAACGAGTAGACTTTTCTTGTCCATTCATTAGGGTACTTTTTACAAGAGTTAGTTAAATCAAGTCGCAATAATATTATATCCGCTATCCACATGAATCATCTCACCAGTAATTCCACCAGAAAGATCACTCATTAAGAATAATGCTGTGTTTCCTACGTCTTCCTTCGTTACCGTGCGACGCATTGGAGATTTCTCTTCAATTTCTTTAATAACAGAATTAAAGTCGCCAATTCCTTTTGCTGCAAGCGTACGAATCGGCCCAGCTGAAATCGCGTTAACACGGATGTTATCTTTCCCAAGGTCATTCGCAAGGTACTTCACACTTGCATCAAGCGATGCTTTTGCGACACCCATCACGTTATAGTTGTTCACAACACGCTCGCCACCAAGGTATGTCATCGTAAGGATGCTTCCACCTTCAGTCATAAGTGGACGAGCTGCTTTTGATACAGCAGTTAGGGAATAAGAGCTAATGTTATGCGCTAGCAAGAATCCTTCACGCGTTGTTTCAAGGTACTCCCCTTTTAGTTCTTCTGTTTTCGCAAATGCGATACAGTGAGCAAGTCCGTGAATCACGCCGACTTCTTCTTTAATTTGAGCAAATGTAGCTTCAATTTCCTCATCATTTGTAATATCACACGGTAAAATAACGGAATCATCACGATCTAGTGTACCTGCAAGGTCGCGAACGTTTTTCTCTAGACGCTCACCTGCGTAAGTAAAGATTAATCGTGCACCGGCACTGCTTAATGCCTGTGCAATCCCCCAGGCAATGCTTCGTTTGTTTGCAACGCCCATCACAACATATGTACGGTTCTCAAGAGACAGGTTCATATCCATGCTCCTCCTCGAATTTATTATTAGTTATTAGCACCACGTCCTAAGTATAACATGGTTTAATGAACATACACCATGAGGATTTTTCACCCTTTACTTGTTTGAATATTTCGTCTCTCATATCCACATGCGGGACATTCAAAAATGATGTTCTGATTTGACTGAGCCGTTATCGATTTCTCCATCTCGTTGGTTCTTCCACAAACGGGACAAATTATTTTTGGAATTTCAGTATTCATTCTCTTCTCCTCCTTCTATTCGCCTATTATAAAAAGTATCACCTTGTCCCATACATTTATTCCCTATCCTTAAAAACATAAAAACCCCTCTCTCATGATGAGAAAGGGGTTAGGACTAGTAGCTTAACAGTGAGCGCACTTCGTCGACACTCTCACTGCTTCCTGTTACGATTAAGCGATCGCCGATTCGAAGTTCCGTATCACCGTGTGGCACAATCGAATCTTTGCCGCGAAAAATACGAACGATGATCGTATCCCCGAGATACGGGAAGCTACGCAGTGGAACGCCATTGTATTCTACATTGTTCATGTTAATTTGATAAAGCGCATTTTCTTCACGAGTGAAGATATTCACAACACCTGGTGATTCTATAAGCGCTTTTAGCAGCGCTTTTGTGGAGAAGAACACAGAAAACACATCAATATTAAGCTCTCGTAGCTGATCCGCTATTTCAGTAAGCTCAATTCGTGCAATCACACGCTCTGTTCCATATTCTTTCGCGAATACCGCAATGTCTGAATTCGTCTCATCATCTCCTGAAGAAATAAGAAGAATGTCGGCATCAAACACTGAACTGTTCTTTAACGTATCAATACTATAATCGGAAAGTTCAATAACTTTAAAGTGACTACTTTGCTTCTCAGAATCCACTTTTTCCTGCTTCGTATGATAAATGGATGTTTCATAATTCGCAGGATTAAGTTCAAGCGAGATCGGTAAAGTAATTTGGTTCGCCCCAATAATCGCAAGCTTCTTTGCATGTGAACTTTCTTCTGGTTTCGGCATTAATTTCTTGAAGAGAATTGGTGCTAGTATACAGCTAATAATCGCAACCAAAATTAATGCAGATGACAGTTGATCATCAATGATATTAATGCGCTCACCAATTTCTGCGGCCGCAATCACGAGAGAAAGTGTTGATGTGAGCAGCATTCCTGAACCAAGCACCGTTTTTGTATCATACCATTTCCTTAAAACGACTACTGGCACAAGCTTTGAAGCAAAAAGCGCGATTAATAGAAGTGGAATTAAAATTAAGACTTTCGGATCCTGGAATAGAGACCAAATATCTAACTCCACCCCAACCATAACGAAAAAGATCGGGATTAGAAAACCATATCCAAATGAATCAAGCTTTTGGACAAGCTCAGTATTTGGAGAGAGTAACGAAACAAGTGCCCCTGCAAGGAATGCACCTAAAATGTTTTCAGCACCAACGGTTTCAGAAATCCCTACCAATACAATAATTAACGTAAATACGGCTCTCGTGCCGATTTGAATCGTCCCTTTTGACATCGTTTCAATAAAGGAAAGATGTCTAAAGTAAGCCCCCAGGAAATAAAGCAGAATCCCAGCTCCAAAGAGAATGAGCAGAAGCCACATATTCCCTTCTCCACCTGAATTAAGCGAAACGAAGATTGCAAGTAGAATCATCGTTGCAAGATCCGCAATAACGGCAATAAGAAGAATCGTTTGCCCAATACTGCTTTTCATAATATTTGCATCCTTCAATGTCGGCACAACAACACCAAGCGAAATGGTGGAGATAATCAGCGTCATAAAGAACGCATTGTCGGTGTATCCAAGAACAACAAACAGTAATGAAAGGAGATAGGATACAACGAACACAAGAACAAAGACAATGAACGACACAAGAACACGGTTTGGTTCAAACTTACCGCTCGGAAGCTTAATTTTTTTCTTTTTATTCGCAAAAACCGTAAAATCAATTTCAAGACCGCTTAAAAACATGAGAAAAATAAATCCTAGCGTTGATAACGTATCAAGCCACGTATCTCCCTGAACTAAATTAAACCCACTTTGGCCAATGAAGATCCCAGCAATAATCTCAGCAACTACGACCGGCAAGAAATTCAGTCTGAAGCGGTGTAAGATAAACGGTATAACAAATGCGATAACAACTACGATAACAAGTGATGATACGGATGCACCGTGTTCCATTTCTTTCCTCCTTCAAACGTCTGCATTTAAGCGCTAAACAAGCTGGCTCATAAATGCAGTCGCCATTCCAAAATAAATAAGTATACTGATAATGTCGTTAATAGTCGTGATGAATGGCCCTGAAGCAACAGCAGGGTCTATGTTAAGCTTATGCATTAATAATGGGACAAGTGCACCAGCGAGTGTTGCGACAATCAACGTAAATAATAACGAAAAGCCAACCAATAAGCCAAGTAAAAAGGTTCCTTTCCACAAAAAAATAATAATCGTTACAAGAACACCAGAAGTTGCGCCCGTAATGAGACCAGTTCCTGCTTCTCGCACAATTAAGGTCCACTTACTATTCTCTTCAAAATCTCCTGTCGCAAGTCCCCTAACAACAACTGCAAGGGCCTGCGTCCCCGTATTCCCTGCCATTCCGGCAATAAGAGGGATAAAGACCGCGAGAAGTGGCACCTTATCGAGCGTTACTTCAAATTGACCAATTAAACTCGCTGTCATCATCCCGAGAAACAGGAGGATAATCAGCCAGGGAAGTCTCTTTTTTGCTGAAGAAAACGGATTGCGATCAAATGAACCATCATCTGAAATAGCCGCAAGCTTTGAATAATCTTCTGATGCTTCTTCTTCAATAACATCAACGATATCATCGTGTGTAATAATCCCCAGTAAATGGTTTTGAAAATCAAGAACCGGAAGAGCTAGAAAGTCATAATCTCGCATAATTCTGGCGGCTTCTTCCTGATCTTCGCCAACCGAAATTGAAACAACTCGTTCATTCATGATTTCTTCAATTAACGTATTTTCTTCTGCAATAATTAAATCTCGCAAAGAAATAACGCCGACGAGCCTTTTTTGTTCATCTAATACGAAGATATAGTAGATCGTTTCTGCTTCTGGCGCTTCCTGCCTTAAGATTTGCATCGCTCGCTTTACCGTTTGGTGCGCGCGAATTGATACAAATTCCGTAGTCATAATACTACCGGCTGTTTTTTCTTCATAGTGAAGCAGCTCTTTAATTTCATCCGCTGCATCATCATCCATGATGGTTAAGTAGCTTGCAATTTGTTCTGGATTTAACTCATTTAATACGTCAACTGCATCATCGGCGTACATCTCAGCAAGCATCTTCGCCGCATAAGCCGGCTCCATCTCTGAAATGTATTCTTCTTGTTCTTCAATATCGAAATTCTGAAATATCTCTGCCATTTCTCGTGGTGATAAATAGGTGTACACGAGTAGCCTAATTTGTTCTGAAACCGTTAAGAAGAACTGCGATTGTTCGTATGGGTGAATGTCGAGAAATAGCTCACGAAATGCGTCTATTTCTTCTTGATCTAAGTGATGTATGAGTGCGTCGTATAAAGCCTGCGTCTCTTGCTCCTGGTAAGCCACTCTGCACACCTCCCTGTTGTTTTTTATAACAAAGTTACAAATGTTCAAATATGGCTATATCATTTATTGTAAAACTTCGATAAGCTTTGCTTAGGTACTGCTCCCTTAATCGATTACGCAATGAAAGTAAAATTACCTTCCTATCTTAGTCGGTGTGTAGTTATTTTGTCAAAAATAAATACAGGAACCGATTTGCAAACGGAAGGATTTCAGATAAGATAGGAAATGTGATTAAAAGAAGGAACGCTTTTCTTTAGAAAGGATTATATCATGAACAATGACAATCAAACACCATGGCAACAAATAGATTTCACACTTTTGTTCTTTGTATTTCTTCTTATGTGTATCAGTACTGTTGCCATTTACAGCGCGCAGGCTTCATTACCCGGAGAATTAAAAAACTTTAACTTTGCAGGAAGACAGCTTACATGGTATTTCGTAGGTGCTTTCGTACTTTCGCTCACACTGATCATTGATTTTGATCGCTTTAGGCAGCTTTCCTGGTATCTCTACGGATTTGGAATTCTTCTTCTAATCTTACTAGCAGTAAGTCCTGAATATATTGGAAGTTACCAAATTGCGCCAATTCGAAATGGCGCCAAAAGCTGGTTCGTTCTTCCTGGTCTCGGAAGTATTCAGCCATCTGAGTTTATGAAGATTTTCTTAATTATTGCCATTGCTTCAGCTTCTGTCTCGCATCATGAAAAACATCCAACGAAAACCATTCAGACAGATCTAATTCTTTTAGCGAAGATCTTCGGTATTGCTGCCGCTCCTCTGCTTATTGTTATGGCTCAGCCTGACCTTGGTACAGCGATGGTATTTACAGCAATCGTTGTTAGCATCACGCTAGTATCAGGCGTACGTTGGAGACTTCTTTCTCTTTTAAGTTTAATAGGCGTAGCGGGTATTGCTACTTTCGTCTTTATTTTCTTCAAGTTTCCCGCATTCTTTAAAGCTTACTTACTTGATGAGTATCAACTAGCCCGATTCTACGGCTGGCTTGCTCCAGAAGAATATGCGGACGCTGGCTATCAAGCTACGAAAGCGATTCTAGCAATTGGGTCGGGTAAACTTGAAGGAAAAGGTTACGCTGATGGTACAGTTTACTTTCCTGAAGCACACACTGACTTTATTTTTGCCGTTATCGGAGAAGAATTTGGTTTCATTGGTGCAAGTATTACGATTTCGATTTTCTTCATGCTCATTTATCGAATGATTCATACCGCTCTTGAAAGCAATGAATCATTTGGAAGCTACCTTTGTGCTGGTGTTATCGGAATGCTTACTTTCCAGGTATTTCAAAACATTGGAATGACGATTCGAATCCTACCGATCACGGGAATTCCTTTACCTTTTGTAAGCTACGGAGGAAGTGCCCTTCTAACCTATATGATTGCAGTTGGTCTTGTTTTAAACGTTCGCTCACGAACAAAAACGTATATGTTTGAATAACCTGCCAAGCCGGCAGGTTATTTTTAATTTGGAAGTTGAATTTACGATGATACTTGTTCTACCTTTAGGGAAAAGATAGAAGATAGAAGGAGGGAAATGAAGTGTTCGACATAATCAGTGATATACACGGTTGCTATAATGAATTGAAGACGCTCACGATGCGTCTTGGATATGACTGGGAAAGTGGCGTGCCCCTTCATCCTGAAGGGAGAAAACTTGTTTTCCCTGGCGATATCACAGATCGAGGGAAAGACTCTCTAGCGGTTGTAAAAATCGTTTCTCAACTCGTGACAAGTGGACAGGCATTCTATTGCCCTGGAAATCATTGTAACAAATTCTATCGCTACTTGATTGGCAGGAACGTGCAGCAAACCCACGGTCTTGAGACAACGGTGGCCGAACTTAATGCGTTACCACCTAAAGACCGTACGATGATAAAAGAATTGTTTATTGCGCTATATGAGAATGCCCCGCTTTATTTGTCTCTTGATGATGGAGAATTAATTGCTGCACATGCTGGTATACCAGAGAAATACATTGGACAAGTTGGGAAAAAAGTAAAAACCTTTGTACTTTATGGCGACATAACAGGCGAATCCCATCCAAACGGGATGCCTATTCGGAAAGACTGGGCAACTCAATATGAAGGTGGTGCACTCATTGTCTATGGCCACACCCCTGTTTTAGAACCAAGGTGGGTCAATCATACTGTGAACATTGATACCGGCTGCGTATTTGGTGGCAAATTAACAGCACTTAGCTATCCGGAACTGAAAACAACATCGGTTCAATCATCCATGCCTTATGTTGCAGAGAAGTTCACTTCGTTTCAATAAGAACGCTCATATCCTCTTCAAGCTCCGCTTCAAATCGGAGCTTTTTTTGTAAGAAAGGATGGTAAAACTCAAGCTGGGCACTATGCAGTGCTTGCCTTGAAATAAGATCTTTCTTCCCCCCATAAAGATCATCACCTAGAAGAGGATGTCCTAAATGAGCCATATGCACTCTAATTTGGTGTGTACGCCCTGTTTGTAAGAATAGTTGGAGAAGAGAGAAACTGTTGTATCGCTTCACTGTATGATACCTGGTTAAAGCGTACTGACCATCTGATCGCACTGATCTTTCAATAATACTATCATCCTTCCTTCCTATTGGGGCTTCTACTTCTCCATCTTCTTCGAGCTCACCATGTACTAACGCAAGATAAGATCGTTTCATTTCTTTATTTTTCTGCTGTCTTGAAAGTAGATCATGAGCATAACGATGTTTTGCAAAGAGAACGAGACCTGACGTATCACGATCAAGGCGATTGACCGCGTGAATAGTTCTGTTTAAGTTGCTTGTTTTATAATAATGCAAAACGCCCTCCGCAAGGGATGCTGTCGAATGGCGAGAAGGGATTGTTGGGAGATTTGCTTGCTTATTAATCAGCAAAAAGTGATCATCTTCATAGCAAATCCTTAATGGCATTTGTCGCGGGTACATCGTTTCGCTTACTTGTTCT
The DNA here is from genome assembly GCF_009818105.1 of Bacillus sp. N1-1. Taxonomy (NCBI): domain Bacteria; kingdom Bacillati; phylum Bacillota; class Bacilli; order Caryophanales; family Bacillaceae; genus Bacillus; species Bacillus sp. N1-1. The sequence continues at coordinate 1,746,047 of NZ_CP046564.1, read as the reverse complement.
TCCGGAAAAACCACTTCAACGACATCACCCTCTTTTAAAATAGTTCTCACATTTTGGTGGGTCCCATTCACCAAAAGTTGCCCCCCTTTGAACTTGATATCCGTTAACATACTTCGAGATATGTTCTTTTCTCTTAAAAGAAATTCTCTTAGCATCATGCCTGCTTCTTGATCTAAAACCGTCCAGTTCATTTTTACTTCCAATAAAGTTCACCTCATCATTACTTTAGCAAAAAGAAAGCACTGTCCAAAATTGAACAGTACTGTCTCCTCTTAATATACTTCATCTACAAAAGATTCTTTTACCCTTTTCCAAAATGGAAACGGTCTGAAACGGGCGAATCGAACTTTCTCTTCAGCCACTCGATATTGAATCGACTTTACATCTTTTTGAAGTAAAAAAAGATGATCGATTGTAATTTGAAAATCAGCGTCGTTAACAGGTCTTAAAAGACACGTATGATGTTGCGGAAGCACTAGTGGCGACCCCACTGTACGAAAGACTCGATTATTAATGGAAGCCATTTCAGAAAGCTGAATCGAAGGAAGCGCTGGATGAATAATCGCTCCTCCTAACGCTTTGTTATAAGCGGTGCTTCCAGAAGGAGTGGAAATGCAGAGCCCATCACCACGAAACGTTTCGAATAAATCACCTTTAATTTCCACATTCATGACGAGAGAACCTTCCACACTTTTCACTGTACATTCATTAAGGGCAAGGTAACGATTTTCTTTAGAGCTATTCAAATATCGAACCGTTACTTCAAGCAATGGGTATTCCACAATTTGAAAAGGCGTTCTTGCGATATGAATCACAAGCTTTTCGACTTCTTCAGGCGTCCAGTCAGCGTAAAATCCGAGATGCCCTGTATGAACACCAACAAACGCTGTATCTGCCAGTCGGTCCTGATAGTGATGAAACGCATGTAATAGCGTTCCATCCCCGCCAACAGAAATCACAATATCTGGTTCTGCTTCATCATAGTCTAGATCAAAATCACGTAAATAATTTTTAATCCGCTGCTGAAGTTGGTTGGAGGTTTGATCCCCTTTGGACTTTACCGCAAATTTCACTATAGGCACCTCGTCTACTTTAATTTTCAGCTTTCTTTTGTTCATTTTCTTTTTTTTGCATAAATACTTTTTGAGCTTCCTTGATTTCACCGCGTATTTCAGACATTTCATCATCTAATTTAGATGCCGCTTCTGCAGCACGCTGAAGACGTTTTTTGACATCTTCAGGAATCTTCTTGTTGTATTTATAATTAAGCGAATGCTCAATTGTTGCCCAGAAATTCATTGCTAATGTGCGTATCTGAATTTCGACAAGAAGCATTTGTTCACCTTGAATTGTTTGAACCGGATATTGTACAACCACATGATAAGAACGGTAGCCACTTACTTTTTGATTCGTCACATAGTCACGTTCTTCAATGATATCGAAGTCTTTTCTTCCACGAAGGTGATGTATGACCTTATTAATATCCTCCACAAACTGACACATGACCCGCACACCAGCAATGTCATGCATCTCCTCTTGCAACCGGTCGAGAGAAATCTTCTTGTTTTTTGCCTTATCAAGAATGCTCGAAATGGGCTTCACTCGCCCCGTTACAAATTCAACAGGAGAGTGATCATCGGCTTTTTCAAACTGCTCACGGAGACCTTTTAACTTTATCTTTAGCTCGTTTACTGCTTGCTTATAAGGGGCTAAAAATTCTTCCCAATTTTTCATCCAACCACCACCAACGACGATATCTATTACGAAGCTGTTAGAAATACTTTCTCAACAGCTTGATTCATGTCTTCTCCATAGTTCGAATTACCTTTAATATTCTCAATGAGGTAGCCAAGTTCCTCTTTTAGATCGAGAAGTTCTAACGATGAACCTTGTTCAGAAGTAACAGTAACGTTCACGTCCTGTTCAAGAACATTTGCTAACATCGGCCAAACTTCTTCCTGGAATCGAACGTATGTATACCCTTCTCCCCCGTCAAGTAAATAAACAAACGATAAGGAATCTGAATCCACTAGCATATTGCCTGTCGCTGTGTAGAGGCTTAGATCAACTTTTTCATTCAAACCAAAGGTAAGTGTGTGATCGGTTAGCTCCCCTGTTATAATGTAGTATTGTTCTGGCACAAATACCTCTCCTCTCAATCTTTCCATTATGTATCACCTAATAGTTTATCATAATGCATTAGGGTATTTCACCGTTGTTGTTCTGTTTCAAGACATATGCCATAATTCTTTTATATCCAACTAAACAGGAGGACTCGCACTTGGCACAGGAACTAGAAATTGAATTTAAAAATATGCTAACGAAAGAAGAATACACTTCTTTGCTTACTGCTTATAAGTTAGAAAGTGACATCAAAACGCAAACGAATGATTATTTTGATACAGCTGATTTTCTGATTCGAGAAAAAGGAGCTGCATTACGCGTTCGCAATAAAAAAGATAAGTTTGTCTTAACATTAAAGCAACCTGCAGATGAAGGATTGCTTGAAACACATCAGCCAATTTCATTTGAAACCTTTGAAGCTATTAAGAAAAGTGCTTCTTTACCAGAAGGAGAAGTCTTAACTCAACTTCAAGAGTTCGGTATTCAGGATCAGCTTATCCATTTAGGTCGTTTAACAACACATCGTGCGGAATACATGCTAGATGAAGGACTCCTCGTTCTTGATCATAGCGAATACCTTAACCGAGAAGATTTTGAACTCGAATTCGAAGTTAGCGCTTTTGAAGCCGGGGAACGTGCTTTTAGTCACCTCCTTCAGAAGCATGAGATACCAAAGCGAGAGGCGAAAAACAAGATCTTACGCTTCTTTCTTGCCTCCCAAGAACAGGCCTAAACGGCCTGTTTTTTTTGTATGGCAATGATTTCAAATCGGATTATTTGCTGTTATGTAGGGAGGTTGCTAAAATGAAATTGAAATAAGGTTCTACCTGCCAAAGGGGAAAATCATTATGAAGCAAAACATGTATGATCATATCGGCGGTGCAAAGCTAGAACAGCTTGTGACTGCTTTTTATAACCGGGTTGCTCTGCATCCTGAATTAAAACCAATCTTTCCAGAAGATTTAACTGAAACAGCTCGAAAACAAACCCAATTCCTAACTCAATTTCTTGGAGGTCCTCCGCTATATTCACAAGAACATGGGCATCCTATGTTAAGAGCGAGACACCTCCCATTTGAAATTACACCAAGACGAGCAACGGCATGGCTTTCATGCATGCAAGAAGCGATGGATGAGGTACAACTCGATGAAGATTTAAAAGAACATCTATTAACGCGATTAACGTTCACTGCCCATCACATGGTTAACTCGGGTGATCAGGAAGAGAAAGGAGAATCGAATTGACACCGAATGTAACTGGTTCCTATTGCGATTCTTACAATCCAAATGGACAATCCGATGTAGCATGTTCAGCCCAGACTCAAAAGGGCAAACCGATCGAAATTTATTCATTTATAGATCCGCTCTGTCCTGACTGCTGGGGTCTTGAACCAATGATTAAGAAACTACAACTTGAATATGGACATACGTTCCGTATCCGACATTTAGTTGGAGGAAACATTAAAACATTTAACTCTTTTAAAAGAAAAAATGAAGGCATCACAACACATGCTGATGTAGCCGAAAGATGGGAACGGACCGCAAGCCGTTCTGGCATGTCCTGTGACGGCGATTTATGGTATGAGGACCCTATGGACACCCCTTATATCGCATCGATCGCCATTAAGGCTGCAGAGCTTCAGGGAAAGCTACCCGGGTTTAACTTCCTTCGTAAGATGAGAGAATTACTCTTTATACAGAAGCAAAATATGACGAAGGAAGAAAATCTCATACAAGCTGCGAAAGAAACGGGCCTTGACGTTCACGAATTCCAAAAAGACCTTCATTCTCAAGCAGCTGTAAAAGCCTTTCAATGTGATTTGAAAATCTCATCTGAAATGGAAGTAAATGAACTACCTACGCTTGTCTTTTTCAATGAAAATATTGAAGAAGAAGGACTAAAGATTACGGGCCTTTATGAATATGAAGTATATGTTCGGATTCTGACCGAAATGTTGAAGACAAAGCCAACGCCAGAACCGCTGCCGTCTTTAGATGCTTTTATGGATCGGTATCAATTTGTAGCGACAAAAGAAGTCGCAGTCGTGTATGACATGAGCTGTGAAGAAGCTGACGCAGCGATGAAGAAGCTAGCACTAAAACAAAAGGTTGAGAAAGTACCTGCCAAACACGGCTCTTTCTGGCGAACTGTAAAAAATGGATAAGGAAAAAGAATGGTCCCACAAGTGGGGCTATTTTTTTCGACTTTTTACTGACGGTTATAAGTATGCAAATGTGTCATACGTATAGGTCGAGGAGGGAAAATGATGCGTTTCTATCTAATAATCGGCATTGCCTTCATTGTGATCAGCTTTGTGATGTTTCTTATGGGGCTACTAAAATTCATTCCGGTACCAATCGGAGCAGCACTTTTATTTGCTTCCATTCTCTTTACTGTTAGCATGTTCAATTCTCGCAATCAATTTAGAGGCTTTAATCGCTAAGAAAGACCTTCTCCAAAGTGGAGAAGGTCTTTTAATTAGGCTTCGAACAACAAGTTTTCCATTTCGTTTAGAATGGATTCAAATACGTCCAACGCATCACTGATTGGCTTAGATGAAGTCATATCCACGCCAGCTTTCTTTAGTACCTCAATTGGATAGTCCGAGCTACCTGCTTTCAAGAAATCAATATATCTTGAGACAGCCTCGTCCCCTTCTTCAAGAATTTGATTTGAGAGTGACGCTGCTGCACTAAATCCTGTGGCATATTGGAATACATAATAGTTGTAATAGAAATGAGGAATTCTCGCCCATTCAAGAGCAATCTCGTCATCAATCACAAGATCTTCCCCAAAATACTTCTTGTTTAAATCAAAGTAAAGAGATGAAAGTAAATCAGGCGTTAGCGGCTCACCGTCCTGTGCTTTCTTATGAATCATATGCTCAAACTCAGCAAACATTGTTTGTCTAAACACCGTTCCTCTAAATCCTTCTAAATAGTGATTCAATAAGTAAAGCTTTTCTTTTTTATCTGAAGTATTTTCAAGTAAATAATGATTTAACAATGATTCATTCGTTGTGGAAGCTACTTCCGCTACAAAAATTGAATAGTTCGCATACGGGTATGGCTGGTTTTCTCTCGTATAATAACTATGAACCGAGTGACCAAACTCGTGAGCAAGCGTAAAGAGATTATTTACATTATCTTGCCAGTTCATCAAAATATAAGGACGCGTACCGTAAGTTCCAGAAGAGTAAGCCCCACTTCTCTTCCCAACGTTCTCTTGAACATCTACCCAGCGATTGGCAAATCCTTCTTCAAGGATGTTCTTGTACTCTTCACCAAGTGGTTCTAACCCTTTTACGATATACTCTTTTGCTTCGTTATAAGAAACTTCCATTTTCACTTCAGAGACGAGAGGTGTATACATATCATACATATGAAGCTCATCAAGTCCAAGCGCTTTCTTACGTAACTTTACATATCGATGTAGCAAATCCAAGCGGTTATGCACGGTTTCGATCAGGTTGTCGTAAACATCTTCCGGAATGTTATTACTATCAAGCGCTGCCTGTCTTGCTGAATCGTAATTTCTCACTTTTGCATAATAATTATCTTTTTTTACTGCGCCACTTAAAGTCGATGCAAACGTATTTTTAAATTTACCATACGTGTCATAAACAGCTTTAAACGCATCTTTTCTTACACGTCGATCGCTACTTTCAAGAAAACGGATGTATCGCCCGTGTGTAACTTCGACTTCTTCGCCATTTTCATCTTTAATGGTTGGAAACTTCATATCTGCATTGTTTAGCATACCGAACGTATTACTAGAACTGCTTGTAACATCGCTCACACCTGCTAGGATCGCTTCTTCTTCCTTTGAAAGAACGTGTGGCCGCTCTCGGTTAATTTCATCAAGGGTGTGCTCATAGAGCTTTAATTCTTCCTTGTCACTCAAATATTGCTTAATCGTCTCTTCAGGTACGCTTAAAATTTCTGGTACAACAAACGCCAACTCACTGCTAACTTGTGTTGCAAGATTAGCTGCTCGGTCATTAAGCCCTTGATATTGCGAATTCGTTGTATCCTGGTCATAGCGCATATGAGCGTATGTATAAAGCTTACCAAGTTTAATTGTAATTTCATCTTGTTTTTGAAGAGCGTTATATAGCTTATCAGCTGACTCTGCAAGCTTTCCCTTATATTCCTTCATTTCTGGAAGAAGCGCTTTTATTTCTTTAAATTCCTCTTCCCACTGCTGATCGTTTTCATAGATCGCTTCTAATTCCCACGTATCTTCTACTGGAATTTCATCTCTTTTAGGTAGTGCATTTACTTTTTTCTCTTCCATGAATCGACACCTCCATCAAATGATTTCCTCTCATTCATTATCGTACCATATTCTCCTAATGATGCTTACAATTTCGCTCGACAAACCTTGCAAGCTAAATAAGCTTCGTATGCATCAATTTGTCAAAATGGAAGCACTGTTCTACATGATTATGAATCGTCGGTTGATAAAGCTTTTCATATCGTTCATTATCCCATTCTTTTAACACTTTTAACCGAACTAATTGCTTTACATAACCTTGAAGAGCCGCACGAACACCATCAATATGAGCTGGACAATATCTCGATCGAATCAAGCCAGATTGAATGACTTGTCCAAATGCATGAAACAATGACTGAAATGTAAAACCACTGTGGGAATGTATCGTAGGAAGGTAGCAAATGAGGATCCACGTCTGCCACAAATAAGCGGGCGTTTCAATCCAGTAATTATCGTCAGAGGGAATGCCGGCTTCTGAAGGAAAAAAACGGATTGAATGACCGCTAGCATATAAACGTTTACGCAAATAAAAAAAGGCATATGACCTTTCACCATGGGAGTTTTGGCGCCAAATCTTCTTTTGCTTGAGCCAAATGGAATAGGAATGTAGCTGTTCTTTCCAATCAGGAAGTTTTGTGAAAAGGGGTTTGTATGAAGTCATTAATGCAGAAGTATACAATGGGGAACAAATAAACTTGGTAGGAGTTAAGCTATGATGAAGAAGGACAGTCGCGAATTTTCGTTCTACGGGGCAATAATAATAAATGGTTGGTAAACGATGATGGTGGGAAGCTGCTGACCAATCCATTGAAGACATCGTATAAATGGATTGGTACGATCTTTTCAGGCGCTTTGCACTTAATATCCATTGGACTTGAATGTTTGCTGATTCATAAGAAAGCGTTCGTTTTGTAAGAAGTTTGTCATCAATAGAAGAGCATTGATATTCAATTGCCGTTTGCGAATGAGGGAGAAATAGATCGGGGCGCTGATTTGTTTTGGTTAAGAAATACTCCACTTCCACATTAGGATAATCTTTTTTCAACCATTCATAGAGCTGAAGCTTTCCAGTTAGATGCTCATTTGACTCACGTTCCCACTGGGTTTCACACGTGTGAGTTCCTTGATGAGCAAAATGCCAGGTCCTCTTCTCACCTAGTTTCATGACGACAGGCTGTCGACATCCTGGACAAAAATAGGAAGTGGAACGCCTTAATTGGATAAGTTCATCTAGACGATATTGCCGATCTGCAAGATTAAGCAAATTTCCATTCATCGTTTGGGCTGTTAACATCACAACACCTCTCTCTCACTTGTTCCTTAACCTCTATTCGCTTCGAAGTCCCATATTCCTTCTTCATTTCGCAACTGGATTTTGGATATTACATATAAAAAGGCCGATTCCCATTGGAAATCGGCATCATTTTATAAGAGTGGGAAGTGTCCGCGGAGTTGTTCTAGAGCTTCCTCAGAGAGAATCTCCTTACCGTATTCCTGTATGCGGTGAATCGTCAATTCTGTCTCATATCCATATTCCAACAGCTGACTTAAACGGTTGTCTTGATCTTCTTCTATCAATGTATCATCAAAGACAACGTGGAGATAGTAACGATCCTCATAATGGTATAGACCATTTTCAACTCCAACAGGATCAAATCCGTGCGATAATGAAATGACATCTTCAAAATCTCTAAACGCGATCATAAAGGAAAGCTCTTCTCCTTCAAGAGGTTCAGGCTCGTCTTCTGGCTCATAGTTATTCTGAAGGGCAAATTTATCATCAAGAATTTTATCCATGTTCTCATCAAGTGGAAGATCAAGCTGCTTTTCCTCTGAAATCGGTAGTTCAAGTTTTGATCCGTCGTTTGACATTTGAGCACGAGTGACAATGATCTCAAGTCCTTTTTCAAGAGCTTGAACTTGAATCCAGAGAGGGCCCTCGAGTGAAAACTGTTCTCTTTGATGAGCTTCATCCATCATCTCCCAGAACAATTCTTCTCCTCTTTCTCTGTCGTACCAAATTTCTTCTCGATCGAATCCTCTATTTTCAATGTCTCTATACGTAATAAAGAATTTCAATGTATTCGCGTTGACGCGTTCGATTTCCATGTGCACTCTCTCCCTCCTGTTTAGTTAACCGGAAGGCTATTCCCTCTGGGATACTCCTAATTTCCTCTTTCCCTTAAGCGGCTTAATTTAACCACTTTTCTCTTGTAATACCATTCTATGATAAACCATCAAAGAATGGAAATAAAAAATCGTTTGATTTTTTCACTCATATTACACCATATACACGATATATTTATTTATGTGTATAGCTTGCCCAAAAGTGCTCCTGTCATGAGATTAAAAAATTCGCTACTCGGGAGTGGATTCCTTGTTTAACTTAGAAACCATTACTCAGGTTTTCTTCATTATCGGAATTGATATTGTACTTGGTGGAGATAACGCAGTTGTGATTGCTCTCGCCTGCCGTAATCTCCCTCCCTCTCATCGAAGTAAAGCCATTTTGATGGGTACAGCTATTGCCGTTGGACTTAGAATAGCACTAACAATAGTGGCTGTCTATTTATTAATGCTCCCTTTCTTATTAATTGTCGGTAGCCTCTTTCTTCTCTACATTTCCTTCAAACTTGTGATTGATAGTGAGAGCAGTGAAAACATCCATTCAACTTTCTCTTTCTGGGGAGCGATTCGAACAATTGTAGTGGCTGATTTAATCATGGGCCTCGATAATGTGCTCGCAATAGCAGGTGCTTCTGAAGGGAAATTACCGCTTGTGGTTTTCGGATTAGTGATCTCTATCCCTATTATCGTATGGGGCAGTCGCATGATCATGCATGCCCTTGATCATTTTCCGATACTAATTTACATTGGTGCTGGAATTTTAGCCTTTACATCTGCCAAAATGTTAACAAGCGCAGCTGAATTAAAAACGTTTTTCTATACTTACCCTTCCTTTGAAATTGCCACTCAAGTTGCCTTCCTTCTTATAGTCATTCTTGGAGGCTGGTTCGTAAAGAAAATAAAAGGGAATATCGTTTACATCCAATCAACTAAATAACTTTTCCAACAAAAAAACTTCTACAGGCATTGCTGTAGAAGTTTTTTATTAATTAACGAGACGCTGTGCCTCTTGAAGTTGAAACGTACGAACTTTTCTAGGTAGGAAACGACGAATTTCATCTTCGTTATACCCAACCTGAAGTCGTTTTTCGTCCAAAATAATCGGACGGCGAAGCAATCCGGGATGCTCGCTAATCAGTTCAAACAATTCCTGTAATGAAACCGTATCAAGATTTAAGTTCAATTCCTGGAATGTTTTAGAGCGAGTTGATATAATTTCATCTGTTCCGTCTTCCGTCATCCGTAGAATTTCTTTCACTTCTTCGATTGTTAGAGGCTCGGAAAAAATATTTCGTTCTGTAAACGGAATATCATGCTCTTGCAACCACGCTTTTGCTTTTCGGCAAGATGTGCAGCTTGGAGATGTATAGAGTGTTACCATAAGGAATTGCTCCTTTCTATAAGTAAACGTCAAATCCACATTAGAAAAATTATCTTTTCACAATTTGTATTATACTACAATTCTTATCAAATAAATAGGGGATGACAAAAATTACATAAAAGCTATACAATAGCTATACAATTGTTTAATGTTAAGTCTAACTCCTATATTCCCCTTCACCAACTATCCAAACCTGTATTGTTATAAAAATGTTTGAATTTCAGATAAAAAAGTTTGCTTCACATGATACGATTCGTAAGAGATACACTAATTCTGAGGTGAATAATATGAAAAAGGCTGTTTTCCTTGCTAGTATGCTTGTCTTTGCAAGCGCTTGTACAACGGAAGAGATTACAAATCAAGAAACTGCAAATGAACCAATACCGGTAGAAGTGGCATCGGTTGATCAAAAAGATATTTCAAATGATCTTGAATTATCCGGTCAAGCTACCCCCGGAGTAACCATCCCTCTTGCTGCACCTTCTCCGCTTAAAGTGACGGAGATAAACGTGACGGTTGGAAGCACAGTTGAAAAGGGGGATTTAATTGCTGCTCTAGATGATTCATCTGCAAGAGAAAATGTTAATCAACTTACTAATGCAGTGAACGAACTCGAGAAGGCTGTCAATCAAGCGAAGGAGCTTTCGGGACAAGCTGAGAAAAGCGCTCAGGAACTGAAAAATCTTCAATCAGAATTAAACCATTCTCTCGAGCGCTCTAAAGAGCTTCTAAGTGAGTTAGATTCTGAAGAAGTAACAGCTGCAGATGTTTTAAAAGAAAGTCTTGAAGTGACAATCAAGCAAGCACAGCTATCACAAGCAGCTGCACAAGTACCTTCAATGTCTGCTGGTAATGTCACACAATTAGAAACACAGCTATCCGAAACAAAAGCAAGTTTGAATCAAGCACAGGATGTCTTAAATGCGACAACAATTGAATCACCTATTAATGGCATTGTTTCTCAGATTAATGCGGAAGAAAATGCAGCGGCCGTTCCAAGTACGCCTCTTGCAGTCGTCGTTAATTTAAATCCAATCAAAGCTACATTTCAGGTGAATAGCTTTCAAATATCTCAGTTAAAAAAGGATCAAGATGTAGCGATTACATTCGATGGAGTTGACGGCACATTTGATGGAAAATTAAATGCGATCCCTCCAACCGCTAATGAACAAACAGGCTCATTCCTAATCGAAATTCCTCTTGAGAATAAAGATCTAAAAATCAAAGGCGGCATGAAAGCTACCGCTACCATTCAGACTGACCTAATTGAGAATGCCATCGTTGTGCCAAAAGAATCGATCATCTATGGTGAAGAAGAAACGTTTGTGTACGTGCCTCAAGGTGAGAAAGTAAAACAAATCAATGTTGAACTTGGTGCAGAAACTGATAAAAACATCCAAATTACAAGTGGCCTTTCAAAAGGTGATCAAGTGATTACAAAAGGAAAAGACCGCTTAAATGAGGCATCCGAAATCCAGGTACAGAAGTGAGTTGAGTCCATATGAATATTGCTAAGCTTTCCGTGTTTCGCCCCATTGCCATGGGGATGGTCATTATTTTCATTCTCATCATCGGAACCGTTTCACTTCGAAACATGCCGGTCGACCTTTTTCCAGATTTAACGTTTCCAGTAGCTGCGGTAACAGTTACTTATGAAGGCGCTGGACCTGAAGAGGTTGAGAATCTACTCGCCTCCCCTCTTGAAAATGTAATGGGTACTCTTCCAAACGTCGAAAGCATTTCTTCCGTCTCGCAAAATGGCGGAGCGTTAATCCTCGTTTCATTTGAGTGGGGTACCGACATGGATTTTGCAACACTTAATATGCGGGAACAAATTGATGCAGTGAGAGATTCACTTCCATCTGAAGTTCCGATTCCGAAAGTACTTCGTTTTAATCCAAGTGACATTCCTATTATGCAGCTTGGTGTTGCCGGCTCAGAAGAAGACCTTACCGCTGTCAAAAAAGTGATTGAAGATCAAATTAAACCATCACTCGACTCCGTTCCTGGAGTTGCTGCCGTTACCATTGAAGGACAGCTTGAAAAAGAAATTCGATTAACGGCTGATCCCGATAAATTAAGTCAGTATGGGGTTACACTAACAAATTTACAGCAGCTAATTGGCTCAGAGAATCTTAACCTACCGAGCGGGTCCATCGAAACCGAAAATAAGAACTTACCGCTTCGTGTGACTGGCGAGTTTAAATCTGTAGATGATTTAAAGAACCTATCCGTTCCAACAGAAAATGGTACGGTAAAGCTCAATCAGCTCGTTGAAATTGAAGAGATGATGAAACCTGCTGTTCAAGAAAGTTTCCTAAACGGTGAACCTGCGATTGGCTTTTCAATTCAAAAGCAATCAGGTGCAAATACGGTTCAAGTCGTAAAACAAGTTAATGATAAGCTTGAGGAAATCCAGCCTTCCCTTCCAGAAAACATGGAAATTAAAACGGTGTTTGATCAAGCTAAATTTATTAATCAATCCATTCGTGCAGTTGTATGGAACATTATTATAGGAAGCCTCTTAGCTGCTGCAGTGCTTTATCTGTTTTTACGAAACATTCGCAGCACGTTGATTATTGGTCTCTCCATTCCAATCTCGATCGTAGGTGCATTTATTTTAATGTACTTTTCCGGACAAACCATTAACCTTCTTACATTGGGAGGACTGGCGCTCGGCGTTGGAATGATGGTCGATAACTCGATCGTGATTCTCGAGAATATCTATCGATTAAGACAAGAAGGAAAATCACTGAAAGAAGCAGCTGTAGAAGGAACAAAAGAAGTAGGTAGCGCCATTATTGCGTCAACACTCACAACCGTCGTTGTGTTCTTGCCAATCGTTTTCGTTACTGGACTTGCTGCTCAGCTCTTTAAACCACTCGCGCTTGCTGTAACATTTTCTTTATTGGCATCGCTGTTTACAGCTCTGATTATTGTACCTTTGCTTTCTTCACTATTAATGAATCGAAACGAATCAAAATCCATTTTCCAACTAAAATTCGATCGTGTGAACAATTGGTACAGACGGGTATTAGATAAAACCTTATCTCATCCTAAAAAGACGGTCGGTTTTACCGTCTTGCTATTAGCCATTTCTGCAGCAGGAACCCCTTTTATTGGCACGGAGTTTCTGCCTGCCCAGGATCAAAGCTTCGTAAACATATCAGCTAATTTGCCTGCAGGAAGTTCTTTAGACGCAACCGAGAACGTCACTGAGGAAATTGATAACGTGTTAAATTCGATTCCTGAAGTTGACCTTTCTTATTTAACAGCAGGTGGTTCTGACAACTTTAGCATTGGTGCAGGAAGCCAGACGAACCGAGCTACTTATAGCGTGCTGCTCGTACCTATTGATGAGCGTGACCAGTCCGATTTAGAAGTAGCAGAGGATATACGAAAGAAACTTAAAGATATTCCAAATGCCGATATATCTGTATCTGCAAGTGACTCTGGATTTAGTGCTGATCCAATTTCGATTAATATTATTGGACCAGACCTTGATGTCCTTAAAGAGCTATCAGATGATGTAATGAAAAGCATTTCAGAGGTTGATGGTGTAAGAGAACCAACTTCAAGTATTGAATCAAACAATCCTGAAGTTCAAATTCTAATTGATCGCGAGAAAGCGGCCAGTTATGGAATCGGAAGTTCTCAAATTTCAACAGCTATTTCAAATGCAACGAAGGGACTTGTTGCGAGTAATCTTGCTCGAGACGGGAACCAACTGGACATTCGCCTTGCAGTCGAAGATAAATATACAGAGTCACTAGATTCACTCTCGAGTCTGCTTATCGAAACACAAACTGGCGAAAAAGTCCCTCTTTCCGCTGTAGCTGAAATCGAGCGAGGTTTAGGTCCTTCGGAAATTACACGTACTGATCGACTAAGACAAGTTGAAATTACAGCCAGTTTGTTAGGTAGAGACCTTGGAACTGTAACCGACGAAATTCGCGAGAAGCTTGTTAAAGACGTTCCGCTACCAGGAAATTCTTATAAAATCACCTTTGGTGGTCAAGATGAACAAATGAATGATGCTTTCTTTAAATTATCTGGAGCACTCGCTCTTGCTATTGTTCTAGTTTATATGGTGATGGCAGGACAATTTGAATCATTTCTCTATCCCTTTATCATCATGTTCTCTGTCCCATTAACTGCCATCGGTATTATTTTTGGGCTGCTCATCTCCTTCCAACCACTCGGAGTAGGTTCGCTCGTCGGAATGCTTATCTTAACTGGGATCGTCGTAAATAACGCGATTGTCCTCGTTGATTATATTAATAAGCTACGTGAGACAGGAATGAACACGCGGGAAGCTATTTTAGAAGCTGGACCTATTCGTTTAAGACCAATCCTCATGACGGCCTTAACAACGATCCTTGGTCTTGTACCACTATCGCTTGGATTTGGAGAAGGAACCGAAATTCAACAGCCTATGGCGATTGTCATTGTATTTGGCCTAAGCGTAGCCACTTTTATTACGCTCGTCTTTATTCCAGTAGTGTATTACCTAATTGACCTTCGTCGCCAAAAGCGGCTAGAGAAGAAAATTGAAATGGATCAATAGAAAAAACCGAAAGCCGTCATTGGCTTTCGGTTTTTATAATCACTAGCGTTAAGCAGATGTTCTCGTATTTGAGGCGGGCTCTTTCGAAGACTGCGGTTTCCAGGTTTTCCAGCGTCTTTTCAATAAATCCTTCAACCATTCGCGCTTCTTTTGCTTTTTCTTCTCACGATTCTTCATAAGAAGTTTCCCTCCTGATCGAAAACAGTTCTCTTATTCTTCGATAAGTTCCTTCTCTTCTTTAAGGCTCAACACTTCTTCTACCGGCTGATACGATTCACCATAAAGCTGTTTATCCTTATATGTGTGAATCTCTTGATACGTGTGCTTCATTGCTTCGTATACTTCTTTCTCACCAGCTTCACTCGGTGACCAGTATAAGATCTCCATTTCGTTAATCTCGTTCGTAGCAAGAGATCTTCTACGATAGCCAATTGACTTCGCATGTTTAAAACCTTCTCGAAGATAAAAGCGCTGTCTTTTTTCCGTATCTGTTTCTTCATAATCAACTGGCTCAACTTCAAGGATAATTGGTTTCTGCTTTTCTTTCAATTGTTCAATTAATTTCTTTCCTAGCCCCTGACCTCTGGCATCCCTGGAAACGAAAATATAGTCCACGAATATGAAATCAGGAAGATCGGCATACATTAGAACATGGTGCGGTCCCTCGTCCTTATTGTAAATGTCACCCTTTTCTTCCAATAGCAAGTCCATATGCTCTTTTGATTTCATCTCTTCAATGGGGAAATATTGCTTCAGCTTCTCATACCAGTTCATTGATCTACTCCCTTTTAATTAATTCTTCACTATAAGTATAACACATTTATCCAGTAAGATAGTGCTAGACGTGCTAATCGTTATTTTCCCCTCTTCTTTGATAAGTAAACATTTAGTACACTAATACTATAATGAGCTATGAGGAGGAAGGACATGAATTTTTTTAGTGAGTTTCTTTTATTAGCCATGGTACTTATTACTTTCACAGCTTTCATTGCGGTATTTTTAAATGCTTCAGGTCATCTCCTTTTCCAAAAGAAAAAGAATACTTTTCAGAAACCACTTCATAATAGTCAAAGAAACTGGAAAAAATTATCGAATGATCCTAACTAATTGGAAAAGACCGCCAATGGCGGTCTTTTCTTGAAATCATGGTGTATAATCGACGTTTTTTGTATAGCTATTACTCGCATCCCATAGTAGGAATTCATTAATACCATTGTCATTCAAAGCTTTGATTTGTGCTTCAACTTCCGCTTTACCATAGTTTAAATAATTTCCGCTACCAAGATAGCTTGCAGTGAAATCCTGGATCCAAGGACGACTTGTAGGTGCTTCTTCTAGCTTACCTAACACTTCGTTCTCAACCTTCGCATATTCGTTCACTAAGTTGTAAGGCTCAAGATCTGGCTTAGCGATGCCAAAGTAAGATCCCCAATGACTTGGGTAGATCATGGATGAAATCACATCCACATTACTTGAAATTTTGGAGAAGTTTTGTCCGATTCCCGGTGCTTCAGGAATCGTCGCTGAGTATCCAAAAATATCAACCGATACATCGACATCATATTGTTCAAGCTTAGAATTTGCATACTCCACAAAATCAGTGACAGCTTGAACTCGTTTTTGGACATTGTCCATATCCAAATCGGCATACTTGCCCATCGAATACTCTAATTTATCTTCGCGTGTTTCAAATCCTTCAGGGAAACGAACGTAGTCAAATTGTATTTCTTTGAAGCCCATTTTAGCTGCTTCAATCGCAATTTCCACGTTATAATCCCAAACTTCTTCTTTAAATGGATTAACAAATGCTTCTCCGCGTCCATTTTTCCAAACAGAACCGCCCTCTTTATAGGAAAGTTCTGGTCTCGCTTCCGCAAGAACAGTATCCTTAAAAACTACTACTCTCGCAATTGGATAAATATCGTTTTTCTCCATTTCTTCTAGTACGCTACGTGGATCTTTCATATAAGGTTTACCAATCTCATACTCTGCTAATGGTGAGTCCTTCTTTGGTACATATGTAAGGTTTCCAAAATCATCTTTAATATCGATGACCATTGCATTTAGATCTGTTGAATTCACGAACTCCGTGAGCTTACTAAACCGACTTCCCCCAGCTGAATTTCCCGTTACATAAATACCTCGTACTGCGTCTGGATACTTAAAATCCAGTCCAGAATCATAAACAAATCTCGGAAGACGATCTGGAAGTGTTAATTCTTTGTTTTCTAATTCAAAACCTTTAAGATTTGTCGCGGATCGTGCATCTTCTGCTAATACAGAATGTCCGAACACAGAAAATAGCAAAACCGACGCGAGCAGGCTTTTCAACCCTAGTTTAAAAATACGCACAGCTTCTCTCCCCTTTATTAGTTTGCCTCCTCTATTATAAGACGAATATCCAGGCTTTGAAAGAACTTCCAGTAAAATTTCTCATGTCTTTTTCGTGAACGCTTATGATTGATTTATTTTTTTCTAAATGGTATGATGTTTAGAAAAATAAATTCAAGAAAGTTAGGAGGCCATTAACATGAGAAACGTAACCTTATCAGATATTTTCCAACTCCCATTTGCACGAAAATACCTAAAGCGCGCTGGACTGGCTCATGCGATTACCGTGGCCAAACACGCTTATCACTTTGCAAATAAGCATGAGGTTAATCCTGATCTTGCAACAAAAGCAGCTTTACTTCACGATATTGGTCACTATACATGGTACCGCAATGGACAATGGGACTATAATTTATATAAACAAAATGATATTCACGCGATTAAAGGAGCTGAGCGAGCACACAAAATGCTTATTCGCCTCGGTGAGAACCCTGTATCAGCCAAAGAGATTGCCGTCGCGATCCTTTTCCATACAGATTCTTACTTTATGGGTACCGTGAACCGCAATGCTTTGCAAGAAGTCGTCGCTATGGCCGATGAAGCTGATGAAGAGCCTGGTGGCAAACACCACTACAAAGTGATGTCTGAAGAAGAAGCAAGAGTTGAGCTTAACGCACTGGATGATTTGATTGAAAGTAGTTTAAACAAACAAAACGAGTGGCAACAAAGTGTATAGATTTACTCCCATTCGCTTAGGAAAGGGATTTCAATGAGCATTCCCCTTCCATCCCTTTCCACCACCATCCCTCCCCATTTTTCAAGAAATTTCTCTCCCATTTCATTAGCCGGCGTTTTCATTCTAATTGCTTTTTTTCTCTGTTTTTCAGCTAACTTAACCACAAAATCATAAAGACCCCATCTTTTTTCTTCTGAACCTTTATAAAAAAACTCCAATAATTCAACGTACTCTGATAAACTTTCCATCCATACGTAACCAACTGTTTGATCTTTTGATTCAAAAAGGTATATTGTAGAATGAGGGGAAGGTTCAATCCCGACTCTTATGACGTTTTCAGACCTGATTGATTCTAGTGTTTCGTTATCAAAGTCAGGGTTAAATGCGTAAAAATTCATCCAATACCTCCCTTTAAGTCACCTTTCTTGTTTTAACTATTACTTAACTTCATACTTCACCATCCAAAAGGAGCTCTTATGTCTAAATTGAAATTTAATTTACTCGTCTCCACTTTTATTCTATGTGGCCTTATTTTAGTAGACTATTCGCTGTCCACTGACTTATCCCTTTATATTAAAGGATTTCTGATCGTAACACTCATCATGTACATCGCTTATCTTGTAACAAAATTTAAAAACAAAAAAGAATCATAAAAGGACCGCATTTCAGCTGAAATGCGGTCCTTAACGGTTTTAAACCGTTACCTGATACTTTTGGTATTCTTCTTCTGTACAAGCAATCCAATGGCCCTCCATTACTTCACGAAGGACACGCTCTTCCCCATTTTTGGGAAGATGCTTTTCAGGATCATAGATTTTACGCTTTCTTGAGCGCTCATATTCTGGATCCGGAAGAGGAATCGCAGAAAGTAGCGACTGCGTATAGGGGTGTAGCGGGTTACGGTAAAGCTCTTCACTTTCAGCAAGCTCTACGATTTGACCACGATACATGACACCAATACGGTCACTGATGTATTTCACCATCGAAAGGTCATGCGCAATAAACAAATACGTTAAGCCCTTTTCACGCTGTAGCTTCTTCATCAAGTTAACGACCTGTGCTTGAATCGAAACATCTAGTGCTGAAATTGGCTCGTCGGCAATAATAAACTCCGGATCTACTGCAAGGGCGCGAGCGATTCCGATACGCTGTCTTTGTCCACCACTAAATTCGTGGGGGTAGCGGTTCGCATGCTCTTTATTCAATCCTACTGTTTCAAGAAGCTCAACCACTTTGTCCATACGAGCATTCTTAGATGTTGCAAGACCGTGAATATCTATGCCTTCTGCAATAATATCAGAAACGGTCATTCTCGGATTTAATGAAGCATAAGGATCCTGGAAAATCATCTGCATTTTTTGATTAAACTTCTTAAGCTCTTTCGCAGACTTCTTTCCATGAACATCTTCACCATTAAAACGAACTTCACCATCTGTTGCATCGTAAAGGCGAATAATCGTACGTCCAGTTGTCGATTTCCCACAACCAGACTCTCCTACAAGACCGAACGTCTCACCTTTATAAATATCAAATGTTAAACCATCAACAGCTTTTACAGTACTTTTACCTACTTTAAAATGCTGCTTCAAGTTTTTGATTTCTAATAGTTTCTCTTGACTAGACATTCTTCCCACCATCTTTCGCGCCAATGATCGGCTCGCTTGGAGCCATTCCCTGCATCCGCTTTTTAATCGCTCCAGGCGGTTCTACTTTAGGTGCCTTTTCGTGCAATAGCCATGTAGCGGCATAGTGCGTATCTGAAATCTTGAATAAAGGTGGTTCCATCTCCGTGTCAATCTTCATCGCATAAGGATTACGCGGTGCAAAAGCATCGCCTTTAGGCGGATCAAGAAGATCTGGAGGTGAACCTGGAATTGCAATTAGCTCTTCATCCGTGGAATCAAGACTTGGCATCGAACCGAGCAGTCCCCATGTGTAAGGATGTTGAGGGTTGTAGAAGATTTCATCAACAGTTCCTGTTTCAACAATTTTACCTGCATACATAACAGCTACACGATCTGCAATATTTGCTACAACCCCAAGGTCGTGCGTAATAAAGATAATCGATGTACCCATTTTTTCTTGAAGGTCATTTAATAGTTCAAGAATTTGTGCCTGAATCGTTACATCAAGTGCTGTTGTTGGCTCATCGGCAATAAGAACACGTGGATTACATGCAAGGGCAATCGCGATAACCACACGCTGTCTCATACCACCAGAGAATTGGTGAGGAAACTCATTCACTCTTCCCTCTGCGTTTGGAATACCAACGAGTTTCAAAAGCTCGATCGCACGTTCCTTCGCTTCAGACTTACTCATGTTTTGATGTTTTACTAGCCCTTCCATGATTTGTTTTCCAACCGTCATGGTTGGGTTCAATGATGTCATTGGATCCTGGAAAATCATTGAGATTTCAGATCCGCGAATTTTTTGCATTTCCTTTTCGGACAGCTGAGCAAGATCACGATCGCCGAACTTGATCTCACCTTCTTTAATACGTCCAGGAGGGTTTGGAATCAAGCGCATAACCGCTTTCGATGTAACGGATTTACCTGATCCTGACTCTCCTACAATTGCTAATGTTTCACCTTTATTTAAATGGAAGTTTACTCCACGAACTGCCTGTACCTCTCCAGCAAACGTATCAAAGGAGACGTGCAAATCGTTCACTTCTAGAATCTTTTCCATTCTAATTCCCCCCTATTTACGTAGCTTTGGATCAAATGCATCTCGAAGGCCGTCACCAAGAAGGTTAAAGGCAATCATAATCAATGAAATGATAATGGAAGGCCATAGCACAAGATGCGGATAAATTTGTAGACTCTTAAATCCGTTGTTGATAATGGATCCTAGTGATGCTTCTGGCGGACGTAATCCTAGACCGATAAAGCTTAGGAACGCCTCGAAGAAAATTGCACTTGGAATGGTAAACATCGTTGTAATAATGATTTGTCCGAGTACGTTTGGAATTAAATGCTTCCCAATTACCCGTCCGCTTGTAGCTCCTAAAGTACGAGAAGCCAATACGAACTCTTGTGTTTTAAGCTTTAAGACTTGTCCTCGAACAATCCGCGACATTCCTATCCAGCCTGTAACTGACAGAGCAAGGATGATCGAGAATATTCCAGGTTCAAATATTAATATAAAGAGGATAATCAAAATTAAGTTTGGTATACCAATAAGCACTTCAATAATACGCTGGAGATAATTATCCACTCGACCGCCGTAATATGCGGAAATTCCACCGTAAGCTACTCCAATTACAAAATCAATAAACGCTGCTGCTGCCGCGATAAAGAGAGAAATACGCGTTCCCTGCCATACACGCGTCCACTGGTCACGACCGAACTCATCTGTTCCAAACCAGAAGTATTCGTCTTCATAACCTTTCGCTTCGTACTGGTCGGTTCCACGAATATCGACTCCATTTACGCCAAGGAAATCAATATTCTCTAGAACGGGAACCTTAGCTGGAAGCTTAGCTCGCGTTAACTCTTGCTCAGAATATGAGTATTCATTCATTCCTGGTCCAAAAATCGCAAGTAATATGATCGCTATAATGATGATCAAACCAGTAATCGCACCAGGATTTTTAGTTAATCTGCGCCAAGCATCTTTCCAAAACCCTGTACTTTCACGAGCAATTTGCTCATTTTCTAATGAATCAATATCAGCGGGTTGAAACATGTCGTCTGAGATGTCGTGTAGTTTTTCTTGTTTCATACTCATTAACCCTTACCTCCCGCTAGACGAATTCGAGGATCGATAATTCCATACATAATATCTACCAATAAAATAACAACTATAAATAGTAAACTAAAGAAAAGCGTTGTACCCATAATAATTGGGAAATCGTTTGTTAAGATCGAGTTAACGAATTTTTCACCAAGCCCTGGAATAACAAAAATTTGCTCAATTACGAGAGTACCTGTCATTAGACCTACAACCAGTGGTCCCATAATGGTAATGATAGGTATAGAAGCATTACGGATTGTATGTCTAATAACAACCGCTGTGCTACTTAAGCCTTTTGCCTTCGCTGTTGTAATATAGTCCTGTCCAAGAACTTCTAACATTTCCGTTCTCATAAAACGAGCTATAGTTGCCACAACAATCGAAGCTATTGCAACTGTTGGCATGATCGTATAGGCGAAGCCATCCCAGTAAGCTACCGGTAAAAGCTGCCACTTTACGCCAAACCAATATTGCATAAGGCCAGCGATAACGAAGTTTGGAATGGAAATACCAAGAACGGCAATAACCATTGTTCCATAATCAAGGAATGAATTGTGTTTTAATGCTGCAATGATTCCAAGGAAAAGACCAATAATCGTTCCAACTACTAAGGACTGTAATCCAAGGTAAGCAGATGGTCCAATACGCTCACCAATAATTGTTGATACTTCACGGCCATCCTGCTGGAAGGAAACACCGAGGTCACCTGATAATAAGTTCTTCATATAATTGAAGTACTGTACGGGAACTGGATCGTTCAAACCGTATTTATCATTCAATTGAACAATTTGTGTTTCAGTTAGCTTATCCTGGTTATTAAACGGTGTACCAGGGAGAAGCTTCATTAGAAAAAATGTTAGCGAAGCAATAATTAGGAAGGTAATCAACATTGATATGATTCTTCCGCCAATATAACGTCCCACTACAACCAACCTCCTCAAAAGATACCTGCCTGTTTATTATAAGTCGAAAAATGGAATTTCACTAGAATAAATTTTCTATCTATTTCACATCTAGCTTACTTTTCGACATATTTCTTATTACAGGTAAAAAAGAGAGTATATGTCAGGATGACATATACTCTCCTGAAAATCTAAAATTATTTTTCAATCTTGATCCATTTGTAAGATGAGTCAGCACCAAAGGAGTGAACATAGAAGTTCTTAACGTAATCTTTTTGAAGGATTGCATTACCTTTTTGGTAAGTAGGAACGATTGCAATGTCCTCTTCCATTAGAACCTTCTCAGCATCTTGCATCATTTTCCAACGCTTAGCTTCATCTGTTTCTTTCTTAGCTCCTGAAACTAACTCGTCATACTTCTCACTTGAGTAACCCATGCGGTTGTATGCGCCGTCTGTTTCAAACATATAAAGGAATGTCATTGGATCTGGATAGTCAGGTCCCCAACCACCAGTTGAGATATCAAAGTCACCTGAATCTTCAAGCTCTAGGAATTGCTTCCAAGGCTGCTTGTTGATTGTAAGTGTAAGACCGTCAAGCTTTGTTTCAAACTGATCTTTTGCATATTCTGCAATTTTCGCAGCAAGCTCATTATCAGTTGTAAGGAATTCTAGTTCAACAGAATCTGTACCTAGAGCTTCAAGTCCAGCTTCCCAAGCTTTTTTCGCTTCTTCTTCACCTTGATCAGCATAGAAGCCGTCTGGAGCGAATTCGCGGAAGTCATCACCTTCTGGACCTTTTACAAAGTCTTTTGGCACGAAATATTTAGCTGCAATTGATCCGTTGTTAAGAAGAACATTTACAAGTCCTTCGCGGTCATATGCAAGATAAAGTGCTTTACGGATATCTTTGTTCGCTAGTGCTTCAGTTTCCTGGTTTAGACGCATGAAGTACATTGTAGGATCTACAAGAGTTGAGAACTCTTCGTTGTCCTTGAACTGATCTACAAAGTCAGCTGATAGACCTGCGCGGTCAATCTTGCCTGTTTCATAAAGGTTAACTGTTGTTGCAACATCTTGTACAACTTTAGTTGTAACTTTTTCAAGGCTTACAGTTTCAGCATCCCAATACTCAGGGTTTTTCTCAAAAGTCCAGCCTTCGCCGTGATTCCACTCAGAGAAAACGAATGGTCCGTTGTAAAGCATAGTGTCAGCTTCTAGAGCAAATTTATCGCCTTGCTCTTCAGCATAGCCTTCTGGTTGTGGATAGAAAGTTGCGAAAGTAAGCAACGATTTGAAATATGGAACTTGATTTTCTACAGTAATTTCAAGTGTTTTCTCGTCTACTGCTTTAGCTCCAAGCTCTTCTACTTTACCGTAAAGAGGATCGCCTTCAGTAATGATCGCATTACCATTCTTGATTCCTGCAGTACCAAACATAGAAGCGTAAGGAGAAATTGTATCTGGGTTTAGTGCTTTATGCCATGCATAGATGAAATCTCCTGCTACTACATCAGATCCGTCAGACCATTTAGCGTCATCGCGAATTGTGAATGTGTAAACAGTTTCACCGTCTTTTTCTTCTTCTTTTGGTTCTTCGGCAGCCATACCAAGTGTAGGCTCGTTATTTTCGTCAAGACGGTAAAGTCCTTCGAAAACCTGGTTCATTGCTTTAAAAGATGTGTTATCAGTAGCTTGTGTTGTATCCATTGAAGGAATTTCAGCTGTTTCTACTAAGTTAAGTACTTGTTCAGCAGAACCGCCTTCTCCTTCGCCTTCTCCGCCACTGTTCCCCCCGTTGTTTGAGCCGCCGCCGCAAGCCGACAGGAATACGCTCAATACAAGCACAAGAGATAGGACAAGCGTCCATCTTGATTTCTTCATGCTGTGTGACCTCCCTTAAAATATGTAGCTATAAAAGCTAGTAATCCGCATGACGAAATTCTTCAAATTATCCAACAATTCACGAGAGATTTTTTTGATTCGTTTCGCCCACAACTCGTATTATACAAGTTTTCTAACTATTTTGCATACACAATTTTTACACTGATTTACAAAAACCGCGTCAGCATTACGTTTGCATAACAGAAAATAGTTCTTTAGTCCTGGTATAAATTCTCTGGTTTATGGGTAAGATTTTAATTTTTACAGAGAAATGTATGAAAATCTATCTATCCCCCTTACCTGAAAGTATATAGTATACGTTCGTGTATACTGTATGCATGTCGCGAAATATTCTGAAATATGAACGATGTGTAAAGTCGTTACATATTTCACGCTTTTTATCGCTTCTTTATTGTCCTTGGCCCTTTCTTTTTTTATACTTAACAATAGAAAGAAATTGGGGGTTGCTATGAAAACACTTATATTTAAGTCAGGTATACTGGTTTTTTTGGCCATTGTCGCTTCAATGGTCATATCTATTACATCTGATGAAGGATTTGGCTTACAGCCAGTTTCCGATATTCTCTTTATGATCGCTCTTGGAATGTTACTAATTGGGGCTGCTCTTCACGTTGTTCAGACTGGCTTCTTCGATGGCATCGTCTATTCCTTCAAACGATATTTTCGAAATACAGCTAAACGGCAAATGATTGAAGAAGATCATTCTGAAATTAAATATCAGCTTGATTATGATAACCCAATTACTTATCCTCTTCTAATCGCTGGTGCTTTTTGTACGATTGTTACGATTATTATTTCCATT
Organism: Bacillus sp. N1-1; assembly: GCF_009818105.1. Taxonomy (NCBI): domain Bacteria; kingdom Bacillati; phylum Bacillota; class Bacilli; order Caryophanales; family Bacillaceae; genus Bacillus; species Bacillus sp. N1-1. The sequence goes on along the minus strand of NZ_CP046564.1, from coordinate 1,721,163 downwards.
GCTCTCATTCAGTAGCTAACTTGTTGCATCGAATGAAATCATTGCGCTATACTAGTAACGAAGAAGGATACAGAACGGCTTTGAGGAAGAGTAGTACAATGTGATGTGTTTATAGAGAGCCTGTGGTCGGTGAAAACAGGTAACACACTATTTGGAATGGACTTCTGAGCCCCTTTGCTGAACGAGTAAGTAGGCATTGGCGTGAGCATTCACGTTACCACTAGCGGTATTCATTACCATAAGTGATCCAGTCTTACTGGATAAGCAGGGTGGCACCACGGTCCATTCGTCCCTAGCAATAAAGGGAGGAATGGACCTTTTTGTATTCAATTTTATTGATATTGAGAGGAGCACTACACTAATGAGCGTTATTTTTTCCGGAATTCAACCTAGTGGAACGTTAACAATTGGTAACTATTTAGGAGCAATGAAACATTTTACAGACTTGCAGGACGATAATGAATGTTACTTTTGTGTCGTTAACCAACATGCAATCACAGTCCCTCAAGAAAAACAGGCTTTAAAACAAAACTCAAGAAGTCTTGCCGCGCTCTATCTGGCATCAGGGATTGATCCTGAAAAATCGACGTTATTTATTCAGTCTGAAGTACCGGCTCATGCGCAGCTTGCCTGGATGCTACAATGCGTATCCTATATCGGCGAGCTTGAGCGTATGACACAATTTAAAGATAAATCTACTGGTAAAGATGCTGTAAGCGCTGGTCTTCTAACGTACCCACCATTGATGGCTGCGGATATCCTTTTATACGGTACAGAAATTGTTCCTGTTGGCGATGACCAGAAGCAGCACATTGAACTATCGCGAAATCTTGCCGAGCGTTTTAATCGTAAATATAACGACATCTTCGTTATGCCTGATGCCCGTATTCCTAAAGTTGGCGCGCGCATTATGTCACTTCAGGATCCTTCGAAAAAAATGAGTAAATCTGACTCCAATCAAAATGCCTATATCTCTATGCTTGATGAGCCTGCTACGATTATTAAAAAAGTAAAGCGGGCCGTAACGGATTCTGATGGCGTTGTCCGATATGACAAAGAAGAGAAACCAGCCATTTCAAACCTGTTAACAATCTACTCTCTTTGTTCAGGGAAAAGTGTTGAAGAAATTGAATCGCTTTACGACGGCAAAGGCTATGGTGACTTCAAAGCAGAGCTAGGAGAAGTGATCGCTGAAACGTTAAGACCGATCCAAGAACGATACAACGAACTAATTGCATCAGCTGAGTTAGATGACATTCTTGATCATGGTGCTGAAAAAGCAAATCGTAAAGCTTCTAAAATGCTAGCCAAAGCAGAGCGTGCGATGGGTCTTGAGAGAAAAAGAAGATAATTTGATCCAATTAACAAAGAAGAAGGCTGCCAACGGCAGCCTTCTTCTTTTAGTTTACGTGCGTTCCCTTTTCAAGCTCCCATATTTTTTCAAAATACGGTTGTCCTTTAATAATCCGTTCACAAATTTGCTCATGTTTTGCTGACCAACCTGCTTTCACTTCTCGATATAGCCCTTCCCATGCCTCGTCCATTTCCATGTTTTGGATCTGCACATATTTTTTGGGTTGGCATTCTGTGAACCAATACCTTATTTCAGCTGAATTCCCACTTGAATAGAGCTGATCTAGTGCCATAAACAAAAGCTGTTTTAACTGTCTTTCCTTTCGTGTTAACCCCATCATAATGTCTGGTTCTGGTGAAAGAATATGATGCTCCTTCATAGGTTGATCCGTTTCAAATGGGTAACGTGTTGCTTCAATATCTGCCACCATTTCATAAACCGCTTTTTCCTGTCTTGGAATCACTCGACTTTTACGAATCGGAATCTTATATCCTAATGTATCAATCACGATAACACCTCTGCCATCCGTAGCCAGGAAGCAATATTCTAAAGGTGATCGTTCATTGTTCTTTCGAATATAGCTCTGTTGAAAAACATCATTAAGCAAACTCTCCGGAAGCTCAGTAAGATCATTCTCGATATAATGATACAAGACCGATTCTACCTTAATGACAGGCACTTGATCCAATAGTTCAATAAAATCATCTTTACGCCATTCATGGAAATTACATACGTTATATCCATTCTCTTCGCCCTCAAACCAATTCACCCAAACATCTCGCAAATACAACATCTGGCTACCCCTCACTTCGCTACTGTTTGTAAAAACAGTATAGTCAGGACCAAGTTAAATTATTCCATAATCAATATATTATTAAGAAAAGATTAATAGAACACATGAAAAGCGGAGACGAGCGTTTAGAAACGGAGATATTGGAGCGCTTGAACTAGAACACGTTTTTTGTGTTCTAGTGAAAGTGCGAAATATCGCAGTTTCTGCGAGTCGTAGCTAGACATTGAAAAGCGAAAGTGGGCGGTTAGACACGGCAGGCACTGGAGGCATCCAAATTGAACACGTCCTTTGTGTTCGAGTTATAGGGTGAAGTGACCGAGTGTCTGCCCACTGCAGCTGGATCACACGAAAAGCGGAAGCCTCCGTTTAGACCCGGCAGGCACTGGAGCCTTTCAAAATGAACACGCCCTTTGTGTTCAGGTTGAAAGGTGAAGTGACCGAGGGTCTGGAGGCTGCAGCTAGACACGAAAAGCGAAGACGAACGTCTAGAAATGGAGATATTGGAACTCTTGAACTAGAACACGCCCTTTGTGTTCTGGTGAAAGAGTGAAATATCGCAGTTTCTGCGAGTCGCAGCTGGATCAGACGAAAAGCGGAGCTGGTTGTTAGGGCCCACAGGCGCTGCGGAGACAAGCATTTATAAACCACCCCCGCCCCGTCCACAAAAAAATAACCCCCAGGTTTTCCCCAGAGGTTACGTTCTTTATTTCACGAATTTCTTAAACACTAATGTCGCATTATGACCACCAAAACCAAGTGAGTTATTCATAACGGCATTCACTTCGGTTTTGCGGGCTTTATTTGGCACATAGTCAAGATCACAGTTTGGATCTGGCGTTTCGTAGTTAATCGTTGGTGGAAGAATTCCTTCTTCTAATACCTTTGCACAGAATACACCTTCAACCGCGCCGGCTGCTCCTAGTAAATGACCAGTCATCGACTTTGTCGAACTAACAGCAAGCTTATAAGCATGCTCTCCAAACACAGACTTAATCGCGGCAGTTTCAAACTTGTCATTATAATCTGTACTTGTTCCGTGTGCGTTAATATAGCCAATATCAGATGGAGAAAGACCTGCATCATTGATTGCTTGTTGCATGGCTCTTGCGCCACCTTCTCCTTCAGGTGCAGGTTGCGTAACGTGATACGCATCACCTGTAGAACCGTAACCTGCGATTTCTGCGTAAATTTTTGCACCGCGTTTTTCTGCAGACTCAAGGCTTTCGATGACAAGAATTCCGGCACCTTCTCCAATGACAAATCCATCTCGGTTTGCATCAAATGGGCGACTTGCAGATGCTGGATCAGCATTTGTGGATAGTGCTTTCATTGAACCAAATCCAGCTACGCTCATGCTTGTAATCGGCGCTTCAGATCCACCGGTGATCATCACATCCGCATCACCTCGCTGAATCACTTTAAACGAATCTCCGATTGAGTTCGTTCCTGAAGCACAGGCAGTTACGGTACATGAATTAATTCCTTTTGCTCCAAGCATAATGGAAACTTGACCTGACGCCATATCTGGAATCATCATCGGAACGAAGAATGGACTAACGCGACGAGCGCCTTTATCCATGAACGTACGGAATTGCGACTCATACGTTTCCATACCGCCTATACCTGATCCGATCCATACGCCAACTCTCTCAGCATTATCTTCATTAATCTTTAAACCAGCATCTTCAACAGCCATTTGAGAAGCGGCTACAGCAAACTGTGTAAAACGGTCCATTTTACGAGCTTCTTTACGGTCCATGAATTTTTCTGGATCAAACTCAAGCGCTTCACCTGAAACTTTTGCTGCGAACTGATCTTTATCTAAACGAGTTAGTGGGTTGATCCCAGAAACACCATTCACTACATTTGTCCACGTTTCCTCTAATGAATTCCCAAGTGGGGAAACCGTCCCCAACCCGGTAATAACAACTCTTCTCTTCATTTTTACCAGCGCTCCTTTTTTCACTACTACAGTTTTAGCGTCCTAATTTGAGGGCAACGGCTCCCCAAGTTAAACCGCCTCCGAAACCAACAAGAATCACTACATCGTCATCCTTCACTCTGCCTTCTTCCATCGCTTCTGAAAGCGCAATTGGAATGGTTGATGATGATGTATTTCCATATTTCTTCACCGTTGTTGCCATCTTTTCAACTGGGAGTTCCAGTCGTTGTCTGGATGCTTCCATGATTCGAATGTTTGCCTGATGAGGAATTAAGAAATCAACATCTTCCTTCGTTAAACCGGCCTTATCAATCACATTAATAGCTGATTGACCCATTTGTCTTACTGCAAACTTAAACACTTCTCTGCCGTTCATTGCCATAAAGCCATTTGGCTCCTGGTAGAGATGCTTGGCACCTGCCCCATCTGAACCAAGTTCAAATGAAAGGATCCCTCTTCCTTCTGTTACTGGACCAATGACGGCAGCTCCAGCACCATCACCAAAGAGAACCGCGGTGTTTCGATCTTCCCAGTCCGTGATTTTCGAAAGTTTTTCAACCCCTACAACTAGGATATTTTTGTAAGTATCGTTGTTAATGAACTGTCCAGCTGTAATCATGCCATACATGAAACCTGCACAAGCTGCACTTAAATCCATTGCGGCAGCATTTGTTGCTCCTAGTTTCTCTTGAAGCAAACAGCCAACAGATGGGAATGGATAGTCTGGAGTTACGGTCGCAACTAAAATAAGATCCAGATCTTCCGCTTTTATATTAGCATCTTCAAGGGCTTTTTTTGAAGCTAAATAAGCCATATCCGATGTATTCATATCATCATCTGCGATTCTTCTTTCCTCGATACCTGTTCGAGTGCGGATCCATTCGTCAGATGTATCAACCATTTTCTCTAAGTCCTGGTTGGTTAATACACGTTCTGGTACATAATGTCCTACACCTAGTAAACCAGCGTTCATCTTGAATTTCCCCTTTATAGGATATTTTCGTACTTAAAACCAATCTTTAGTAGCTGGTACTAATTTTAAGCCATATTGAACGATTTGTCTACCTGACTGCCTAGCACACACCTTTAGCGTAGGAGGTTCATAAGCTAAGTTATAAGTAAACTTGAATGAAGGAGGATAGATGGATGTATCCGTATTATCAGCAACAGCCTTATTATAATCAACCCTCTGGCTATCAACCGTATCAGCAACAACCGTTCACACCTTATCCGCCTTATCCACCCTATCAGGGACAAAATTATTATCCTGGTGGGCAGCCCTACTATCCCCACCCTTATTACCAACAACCATACGGCCCTTATCAAGGGTATCCCGGTGGGCAGCCATTTATGAACCAGTTCAAAAAGCAAAACGGCCAATATGACTTCCCTAAAATGATGAATACAGTTCAACAGATCACACCTATGGTAAAACAAATGGGATCATTGCTTAACTTATTCGTAAAATAATTGAAAAGACGTGGCATCACGTCTTTTCAATTCATTTGGAAAGAAACAGCATGCTTCCCGCACTAATAAATAATAAGATGCCAGAGATGACCATTAAACTAAAACTGCCGATTAAAATGCCAATCAATAAGCCACCTAGTGGGACAAACCAGATCCAGAAAGCTTTACGGCCCATTTTATTCTCTCCTTATTCCTGTGCATCCTGCTTTCCAAGCTCATAAGCATCTTCCATCGCTTTAAGAAAGAGCTGAAGTAGCGGCTGCATTTTTTCAAGATCAAGTTCAATGTCCTGTTCACCGAGCGATTGTTTCGCTTCAGGTAAATACTTCATTGCAATTTGCATAAATCTCATGTTTTGATCCATTTCGTTCACTCCTAATTCACTTTCGCCTAAAAGGCTCATCCTCTATTATAACGACAAATACGGCGTATTGAAATGCTCCCATGCTTCTCGCTGTCCGGAAACCATTTTCAATACCATTGCAGCCTGTCCTCTATGGTAAGCTTCATGATCAATTAAATGGCTAATAATCCATTCAGGAGAATAGCGAAACGTTTCCCCATTAATCGTAATTTCTGGTCCAGGCTTCCGGTATTCCACGTCTGACAACTGATTAAAATACGCTCGAATATAATCACGCGCTTCGGCAAGGCGAGCTAAAAACCAGGAAAGTTCTTTGTCATCGGGTGCAGCGATGACTTGTGCTTCCTGAAAATAGTACCGCTCTTTCTCTTCCTCTGTTACGCTCTCACCCATAAGCGCATTCTTTACCCACCAAAGCTCGATTTGTGCAATATGAAGTAAATAGGCTCCAACTGTAGGAAAACTTGAGTATCCATAGTGAAGTTCCTGAAATTCAATGTCACTTACCATTGAAAGAAGTTTTTCTCTCGTTTCCTTTAAAGCTTGAAGGCCATGAGAGGAATCATGTACATCATAATTACCTAGTGTTTTTTCAATCATGCAGAATCTTCCCTTCTCAGTCAGTGAAATTACGTTAAGTAGATTGAAGGATCAAATGCGATCATTTTTTCAGTGTGCAGACGCTGTTGGTGCAATCCTTCTTCAATAGAAGTGATGTTGGTAAAACCAAGCTTACTTGCACATTGTTTGTTTGAAATCCCACACCTTAATTTCTTTTCATCATGTAAGTCTATTGAATCTCCTATACACCATTCGACTCCTCTTTGCCATTCTCCTTCTCTTCCACTTGTTAGATTGAACGTTTCTGAATGTTCACGCCGTGTTGCGGCTTGATAAATGGACTCACAAACGTCTTTTACATATACAGCATCGAAATGAAAGTTTACCCCTTCTTCTTCATATTTCAGTGGAAGCTTATGATGTAAGAAATAATATTGGAAAACATGATGGGATGGTTGCCACGGACCATATACAAGCGGAAGACGTAAAATTTTTACGATATCACTTTTACGATTTAAAAGAATTTGTTCCTCTGCTGATTTTAGCTTTCCAACATTCGAATGAGGATGATGAGGCGTTCTTTCTGTAATACTCCCATACCGTGTCCCAAATACTTCTGTGCTTGACAAATGAACGAGCACTTTTCCTTTGGAATTTTCCACTACGTTTCGAGTGCAATCCAGACTATTTTCAATCATTTTTGAACCTTGTTTCACATTGATAACTTTTGGTGCACTAAGGTGAAAAATCGTATCACAGTCTTTCGATAGATGACCTAGTGAAGCTTCCTCTATCCGACTGTTTATTTGTTTGTAATTCGCGTTTCTCAGAAGCATCATTTCTTTCATCTCATATTCAGCTTTTCTTCTTTCATCTAATTTCCCATCTATTACTACGACTTCTATTCCTTTATTTAAAAGAAAATCTGTTAAATGATAACCAATAAAGCCTAACCCACCTGTTATAAAAACTTTCTTCATTTTCCCACCTCAATTTCTTTAAGAATACTTTTGTTTCAGTACGATCATTCTAATAGCGTTCACAATGTCGCTGATTGAAAAGGGAGGATTCTCATCATGGAGCTACATCACGGAAATTTATTTTGGCCAACAACTGTGCAAAAGTCACGGGCATTTCCAGAACTTACAACCGCAGTCACATGTGATGTGTTAATCATTGGTGGTGGAATGTCAGGATCAATTATGGCAAGAATTCTTGCAGACTACCAGATCGATACCGTTTTAATTGAAAAAGATACGATTGCATCTGGAAGTATTCTGTAAACAATGGTCTTCTTCAATTTTCTAATGATGCCATGTTAATAGACCTTATCGACCGGATTGGAAAAGAAAAAGCTGTCTATTTCTATAAGCTTTGTTTAAAGGCAATTGATGAACTTGATAAGTATAATGCCACTCTAAAAGAAAATACCGATTTCAAGCGGACGGAGAGCCTTTATTTCGCAAGTAATGAACATCATGTTAAAAAACTGAAAAAGGAGTACGATGCTTTAATAATATGGTTTTAACGCTGATTATTTAGACTCCACCGCCATTGAAAACCTCTACTCATTCAAGCCACCTGCGGCAATCTACACGAAAGCCGAGGCAGAAGTAAATCCCTATAAATTCGCCCTGGCTCTTGCAAGTCATGCAGCGCCGATCTAGGTGTTAACGTATTTGAACATACTGAAGTGCTTTCTCACCAATTTCATAATAGGGAACTGATTTTCCAAACTGAAAAGGGAGAAATTCGTACGAAACACGTTATCTATGCAACTGGCTATGGAACACAGGAGTTTGCCAAAACAAAAGGCGCCCTTTTAGAGCGCACCTATACAATCGCAACAGAACCCATTGACCGATTTCCTGGTTGGCACAACCAATCACTCATTTGGGAGACGGAGCGCCCTTACTACTATTTAAGGACAACACCAGATCGCCGTATCCTCATCGGTGGGTTGGATGCCAATTTAAATAAAGAAGAAAAGCTAGAGCAGCAAGGTCAACAATTGTTGAATAAACTCCATGATCTGTTTCCCTCCATTGAAACGTCAATTGCTTTTGAATGGAGTGCAATCTTCGGCTCAACGAAAGACGGTCTCCCTTACATTGGGAAGCATCCCAAATATGACGGCGTCTATTTTATGCTTGGATATGGTGGAAACGGTACAGTTTACAGTATGCTTGGTGCTGAAATCCTTAAAGACCTTATTTTATACGGGCATCATCCAGCGATGGACATTACAAGGCTGAAGCGTTAGTTACTTAGAGATTTTCATGTTCTTGAAAAAATCGAATCATCTTTTTACCTAGGGATTGATAACTATCGCTTAATAGTGCAAGTTCAATGGGATAGCCTAATTCCCTCTGAACACGTTCATACACTCGAATTTGTTCAAGCGAGTACGGACTTTTAAGCGAATGATGCCATACTTTAATCGGACAAGTAGACGTTATCATTTCTTTTTCTTCTATTTTAGGTATAACCTCTTCACTTTGAATTTCATATGCTCTAGCCATTTCTTTTACTAACCTTTTATAAAAGAGGCGATTCATCTGTTCTTGATGAACAAGACTTTTCACATCAAAACAAGGATTTAATATTGCGGCTGAACGAATGAGGGGTTGACGATTGTTTAAGAAAGCATTCGCAGCAAGAACCCCCATTCCCTCTGCGACTACATGGATCCTTGGATTAAGAATTTCTTGTTTATGCACCAGATTATAGATTCTTTCCGTTAATTTCACAGCTTTTGGTGACCCCCAGTGCCGACCATATAAGTTGCTTGTGTATACGGTATAGCCTGCATCAAGAAAATCAGCAACCATTCCTTGACGGGTGTGATTTTGCAACCAAAAACTCGTATCAGCGTCTACAAAATGGGTTAAACCACCTATAATGAAAATGCCAAACCCGTTAGGCCGTTCAGGGACGAGAACGATCGTCCACTCCCCGTCTAATTGATAGGCTCGTTTACGAATACACATACTCTCCCCTCGCCCTTTTATCACTTTCTGTATAACGTATGCAAGTGGCATGTGGAAGAAAGGGTGAAGTGCCTATTTATAGGGAATTTCATCTTTCACTTACTGAAAAAATGATAAAAAACCCCTTCCACCATTATATGTTCCGTTTTTCCAACTATACCTTTGCATGAGTTAGGATATTTTTGGGTATGGAAAGGAAGGTGGTGATAAAGAATGAAAAAATCAACTGTTCTCGTTTTTGTAGTTGTGTACCTTCTTTTTAGTATTTCCGGATTCCTATTTCCTTTTGACGCCGATTGGTATACCTCTTTATCAAAGCCAGACTGGACACCAGACGGCTCTGTAATCGGCATTATTTGGGCAATTCTTTTTGGTTTCATCGCATTATCTACAGCGATCGTTTACCAAAAACGCGGCTTTGATCGCCATAATAGTGAGTACATTTCACTTCTGGGTATTAACTACATATTGAATCAAGCCTTTAGTTACTTGCAATTTGATCTTCACGCGCTTTTTGCAACGTTTATGGATGCACTTTTCATCGCTATTACTACGCTCATTCTTATCTTTCTTGCAGGCAGACAAAATCGTGTCGCAGGCTGGTTACTAGTCCCTTATTTTCTTTGGACCTCCTTTGCGACTTATTTATCGTGGCTATTTTATACGATGAATTAAAATTGATAGATGTTGAATGGGACAGTTTTGTGGTATGATATTCGATAGAATACGTTTACAAATGAGGTGAATTTCGTGCGTTTTTTATGGGCAATTATTTGGGGTTTTCTACTGAGTAATATGATTTTTTACGTACTTGCATCAATGCAAGGCGGCCATTATGAATTTGGAGCCGCATCTCTCTTTGGAGTAGTAATAGCCGTTGCGGCAATGGTAATAGGAGAAGGTCTCATCTCCGACCCTGCTGAACAGTAAAAACAAGCGCCTCTTACGGCGCTTGTTTTTTTGTACAATCTTTTTTGCTATTAGTGATGCGGTTTAGGTTCCCTTGACCACTTCCGATTTTGATTTGAACATTCAGGAAACGGCTCACCGGCACGAAGTTCAATTTGTTTCGGATCTTTCACCATTCCACCTGTCTCTCCGATTTCAATGTATATTCCATTGTTTGGTGCCTTTTGCCCAGGTGTAAATTGACGATTTTCTCCGCCCATACATCTGCCTCCTTCCACTTGTCTAAATTTGCCCCCTTTATCAGCATTCATCAGCGAATACTCTTTTATGTAACTTGACTAGAAATTTCCCTTTACAAAAATGGAAGGACTGGTGTTTAATGGTTACATGTGTCAATTTATCTTGTAACAATTACTGGAGGAGCATTACTCATGGAACTGTTGGAATTACTTAAATACGCTTTTCTTGGTTTACTTCAAGGCTTCACTGAACCAATTCCAATCTCATCAAGTGGACACCTTGTCATAGCACAGAAAGTATTTGGGCTAGAAATTAAAGGACTTAGTTTTGAAATCTTAATGAACTTTGCCTCATTGCTTGCGGTTCTTCTTATTTACCGCGACGACCTGATTCGCCTCACTTCTCACGGGGTACGATACGTTGTCTCTCGAGATAAAGAGTCCAAAAGCGAATTTATGTTCATCGTTTACCTTATCGTTGCAACGATTCCTGCAGCGGTTCTTGGATTACTATTTGAAGATTTCATTGGTGAACAATTAAAGGGTCTTAAAGTAGTAGGAGCTACCCTGATCATTACTGGTATCGCGCTATGGCTTATACGTAACTTGCGCGGATCAAAAGGCGAATCTGCTCTCAACTTTAAAGATGCGCTAATTGTAGGGCTAGCTCAGGCTGTCGCCTTAATTCCTGGGATTAGTCGCTCTGGAGCAACGATTGTAGCTGCCATGGGACTTGGAATGAAGCAAGAAACTGCGCTACGCTTTTCTTTCTTATTGTTTATTCCAGTAAGCGTAGGGTCAATGATCCTCAGCATTGGCGACCTTCAATTTGGCGATATGCTTATCCCTTATATTATAGCCTTTTTATTATCCCTTACAGCTTCATACTATTCATTAAAGTGGTTTATGAATATTATGGCTCGAGGTAATTTGATTTATTTCTCCATTTATTGCTTTATCGTAGGAGCACTTGTCCTTATTTTTTAACCGGCTAATGCCGGTTTTTTTATATGCTTTATATCATAGATATGACAAATACAAGGAAATGACGGTTGTAGTGGAGAAAGATAACGTGGGATAATAGTACGTAAATTGATCCAGGGAGGCTGAAAATGAAAAAAGATACGATCAACTCAGATGCACTGAAAAAGTGGATTGCTGAAGAAGGCGAATCAATTTCATTTCAAAAAGACGAACCACTTTATATGGATGGAATGAAAGCGGATCGCCTTTTTCTTATACAGTCTGGAAACGTTCGATTAAACAAGCTGACCTCAGATGGTAGAGAACTAACGCTTCAAATTTGTCAGCCAGGTGATCTTATCGGTGAACTCGCTCTTTATACAGGACAACTTAACTTCTCCGCAAACGCCTGGGCAGTTGATGGAGTAAAAGCTACCTTTGTCAAACAGGCTCACCTTGAAGATACATTAACGAGCGATGCCATCCTCGCCACTCAATTTATGAAATTTATGGGTGAAAACTTTAGAAAAAACCAATCTAAATTTCGAGATCTATTGTTACACGGAAAAAAAGGAGCCCTCTACTCCACTTTAATTCGTCTTTCCAATACATATGGCGTCAAAAAGAAAGATGACATCCTAATCGATATTTCCCTTACCAATCAAGAATTAGGCAACTTCTGCGGTCTTACAAGAGAAAGCGTCAACCGCATCCTAAGCGAACTAAAAAAAGCCAACATCGTCTCAGTCAAACAAGGAAAAATCACCATCCACGACCTCGAATTCCTCCGCTGCGCCATCCACTGCGAAGACTGCCCAATCACGATTTGTAGGTTATAAGAAAAGCGGAAGCGCCCGTTTAGACACGGCAGGCACTGGAGCCTTTTCATTTGAACACGGTCTTTGTGTTCGGATGAAAAGGTGAAGTGACCGAGTGTCTGGGCGCTGCAGCTGGATCTAGGAAAAGCGGAGACGAGCGTTTAGAAACGAAGATATTGGAACTCTTGAACTAGAACACGCCCTTTGTGTTCTGGTGAAAGAGTGAAATATCGCAGTTTCTGCGAGTCGCAGCTAGACACGAAAAGCGGAAGTGGGCGTTTAGGTCCGACAAGCGCTGGAGGCATTTCATTTGAACACGCCCTTTGTGTTCGGATGAAATGGTGAAGCGATCGAGGACCTGCCCACTGAGCTGGATCTCACGAAAAGCGGAGCGGGCCTGCTTAAATCCGCAGGATGTTGGAGCCCTTTCGAATAAGACGCTTTTTGTCTCAATCGAAAGGGCGAAACAGCCGGAGGATTTGGCCCGCGCAGCTGGATCTCATTGTAAAGCGAAGAGAAACGGAGATATTGCACCCCTTTCGACCATCAATTCCGCGATATTTCAAATAATTCCGCGATATTCTGATTTTTTCCGCGAAATCGGTTGTTAATTCCGCGAAAATACGAATATATCCGCGAAACGGGAAAAGTATCCCTTCTCAAACAAAAAACACCCATTTGGGTGTTTTTTCTTAACCTCCACTAACCGGTGGAATAAACGCGACAACATCGCGATCGTTTATTACTTGATCTTCTTCCGCATACTCTTCATTAATCGCTGTCATCGTATGAGCAAGAGTAAGCTCAGGATAATCGGCTATCAGTTTTTGTTTCAGCTCAGAAACAGCAAGCTGTGATTCAGAGCGCTCTAACTTTTCCAAGCCAAGTTGTTCCTGCTGTTTTGCAAAGAAAAGAACGGTAATCATTCTTTTTCCTCCTTCGGTGCTCCGTTTTTGTATGCCGTGTTTTCAAGTTGATCCCCAATCCATTCTTCTCCATCAGTCCAATATTCCTTTTTCCAAATTGGGACAATTTCCTTGATTCTCTCAATGGCATAGCGACTTGCATCATAACTTTCTGCTCGGTGTGGAGATGCGACAGCAATCACGACAGCAACATCACTAATGGCTAATTTTCCGATTCGATGCACAATCGACGTTTGGACATCAGGCCATTGCTCGCGAATTTCTATTCCGATTCGTTTCAGCTGTTTTTCAGCCATAGAAGGATAGGCTTCATACTGTAGCGAAACGGTCTGCTTTTCACCAGTAAATTCTCTTACCGTGCCAATAAACGTGTTGATTGCCCCAGCTTCAGGACGGATCACGCTAGTTATCACTTGATTTACATCAATTTCTTCAGAAGTTATCTTATAATATTCCATTGTTACCCTCTCCTAACATCCTTCAACACATCTTCTATACAGTCGTTCATTTGATCATTCATGTAGCTATTATCAACCGAAACATCGTGGGCTTCTTTCATGATCGTTGCAATGATTTGATTTTTGTTTAACAAGTCAAGATCATCTTTATTTCTTAAAAGCACAATCTTTGGATAGCTCTCTTCTTTGAACCCTTCCACTAAAATAAGATCAAGATCAAACGAATCGTATAAACGAATTAATTGTTCAAGTTCCCAGTCGCTTCCTTGTGTTGCATGAATGGATACCATTCCGCCACCGCTAACCCCCGTGACAACGGCTCCGGCATTTCGATGGCGTCCTGTATCTTTTTTCTGATCATATACGTCAGGGGTCCCGTGACCATGATGCTTAATCACGCCAACCTTTATGCCATGTGATGACGCTTGTTCAATCAATTTTTCAGCAAAAAGCGTCTTCCCGCTATTTTGGTATCCTACGACCTGAATCACTGGTGTTTTTACCACGTAGCCGACCCACCTTCACGAAGATGGAGTAGTTCAACTGTATCTCCAGCCTCGAATCCACGTGTTCCTCCAGGTAACACGACAAAAGCATTTGCTTCGGCAAGAGAGGTCACGCTTCCTGATTTATCAAGTCCCGTTGGTTTCACATAAAGTCGACCGTTTTTCTCTTCTGTTCTACTTCGTACAAACCTTGTGAACGGGTTAGGTTTTGGAAAGTTCGTTAACAGTTCTCCCTGGTTTTTCATGCGATAAGGATACTTCGAAAAGAGCGCACGCTTAATCATTGGTCTTGCGAATAACTCAAAGCCTACAAAACAGGCAGAAGGATTACCAGATAGACCAAATAGTAATTTCCCATTCCATTCAGCAACTGTCGTCACACTACCCGGTCTCATTCCTACTTTATTAAATAACACCGTTGCCCCTAATTTCTCATAAATCGCTGGAAGGTAATCATAATCGCCTACCGATACGCCTCCTGTTGTAATAAGAAAATCTACTTTGGTTAACGCGGCTTTGATTGAAGAAAAACAAGTTTCAAAGTTATCCTCTAATTTTCCAAAGTAAAGCGGTGTTGCTCCTGCCTCCTTTATCTGTCCCTCGATCATAGGAGAGTTGCTATTCCGTATCTTTCCTGGTTGAAGCGCTTGATCAGGATCCAATAGCTCTGTACCAGTAGCGTATATGCCTACTTCCGGTTTACGAGCTACTGGAACGTTTGCATATCCAAATGTTGCAAGAAGTGCCTTAACCCCAGGCGTAATTAGAGTTCCTTTTTCAATAAGTACAGTTCCTTTCTGTGTATCTTCTCCACGTAAAGAAAGATTGTCTCCTTTTACTACTTTCCGCTTCACTTGAATGAATGGCTGATCTTCTTCCTCGATTTCTTGAACAAGTTCGAGCATGATCACCGCATTCGTCCCTTCAGGTATAGCTGCACCCGTCATAATACGAATCGCCTCGTTTTTCTCAGGGACTTTAGAGGCCACAGTGCCTGCTCCGATTTCTTCAATAACTTTCAATTTAACTGGCGTATCTTTCGAAGCTTCATATGTATCTTCCGCTCGGATCGCAAAGCCATCATAAGGGGAACGATCAAACGGTGGAACATCATGATCGGCTTTAACATCGACTCCGAGATGACGCCCATCGCTTTCTTCTAATCGTACTGTTTCAAGCATTCCTTCATAAGAGAGGTTCATTACCTTTTGAACAGCTTCTTCCACTGTGATTGGTTTTCTTCTCTCGACCATCATCTCATCTCCATCTGTTCACATTTTCCTCTTCATTGTAACAAAAATTCGCTCATTTCGTTTAAATGGAAAACTCGAATGAATGAAGAAGGCCGTGAATAGATTGTTAGTGATGCATCTTATATGGAAAGGAGTGATGATCATGCCTCAAAAAGAATATTGGGTTAAGCCTGGCGATACACTGCTTAAAATTGCAGAATCGCACGATCAATCCGTGAATGAAATCAAGCAAATGAACCAGCTTAATTCAAACATCATTTACGTTGGACAAATGCTTCGAATCCCTTCTCCTTCAACTAATCAATCGTATACTGTGAAACAAGGCGATACATTATTAAGTATTTCAAAAGATTACCACGTTCCAGTTGAAGAAGTTAGAGAGCTAAATCAACTGCCATCTAACCTTATTTATGTTGGTCAACGCCTTGAGCTCCCTTTAAACCGTTCTCGATCAATGCGCATTGACTATAAAGTAAAAGCAGGAGACAGCCTGTACACCATTGCCCAAAATTATGGTACCACAGCACAAAGTATTCAGGTGTTGAATGATTTAACATCAGATGCGCTCTCAATAGGTCAAACATTAAAGATTCCAGTATATACAGAAGTCGTTGTAAAAGCTGACCGAGCGAATGTGAGAACTGGCCCAGGCAAAGGGTATAACATCATTGCTCAATTGAGAGCTGGAGCGAAGCTTGCGGTTGAAGGTATTCGTGGAAATTGGTACAAAGTGCAGCTATATGATGGTACGACTGGTTGGATAGCGGATAGCCTCGTTACATTTAAAGCGTATGGAGACGAAAAGCCCGTATCACGGATTATCGGTTACTATACGCTTGAAGAAGGCCCGTCGCTCCCTTCTTCTTATAAATCATTTGTTTCGAATCGATCCGCCCTTTCGCAGCTAGCTCTATTTCTTTTTCGAATCAGCCAAGAGAATCCAACAACAATTGAGAAGTTCGGCAAGTTTAGCGACAGAGAAATTGAGAAACTTGTCCAACTTGCCCATGATCAAAACATTAAAATCATGCCTGTTGTGCATAACTTACTGTATAAAAAGGGCGACACCGAACCAAGTAAGAAGGTTGTTCAGACACTCGTTTCAAGCGAGGAAAACCGAAGAGCATTTGCAAAAAATCTCGTTAAATTAATCGAAAAATATAATTTTGATGGGGTCGATATTGACATTGAAGACGTCTATATTGAAGATGCGGATAAACTAACGCTTCTTTACCAGACAATCGGAGAAGAGCTTCGTAAGAAAGGATATTTCTTCTCAGCAAGCGTTCCTTCAAGAGCTTCAGATGAACTTGTTAATCCATTTTCAGATCCATTTAATTATGCTGAGATCGGCAAAGCCGTTGATCAATTTATCGTCATGCTTTATAACGAATTTGGCTGGCCAGGTAGCCCTCCAGGTCCTGCCGTGACAGCCGGATGGATGGAAAAAGTGATGACATATGCCAAAACGAGAATTCCTCCTGAAAAGTTAGTATCCGCTATTTCTGTGTTTGGTTTTGATTTTAACCTTGATAAAGAAAAAAGCACGTACGTCACGTATGATATGGCTATGAAATTAAAAAAGAAGTACAACGCCGAAGTAGAATTTGATGAAGAACGGAAAACACCTTTCTTTCGCTATACAGATGAGGAAGGAAATAAGCACGAAGTCTGGTTTGAAAACGAACAAAGCATTGAAGCAAAAATTCGGTTAGCCAATGAACTTGGTGTCCAGGGAGTAGCCTTATGGCGACTCGGGATGGAGGACCCTGCGATCTGGAAGATGATTAACGAAAAAATCGTCGTTGAACGCACAGAATAGAAACGTCATTTTACTATAATTGCTGACAAAACATAAAATAAAAAGGAAGAGGGAGTCCCTCTTCCTTTTCTAATCATGTAATGCCAAGTGCGATTTTTGCATAGCGTGACATGTTGTCTTTCGACCATGGTGGATTCCAAACGATGTTAACATCAGCATCGTTCACTTCCTCCACATCTGATAGGGCGCGTTTTACATCGTTAACAATTGTCCCTGCTAATGGGCAACCCATTGCAGTTAACGTCATAACGACTTGAGCTACACCTTCATCGTTAAGATCGGCTTCGTAGACGAGGCCAAGGTTTACGATGTCTATCCCAAGCTCAGGGTCAATCACATTTTCCAGAGCTTCAAATAATTTATCTCTCATTTCTTGATCTGTTTGCTCAGACATTCAAATCTCTCCTTTCATACAAGTGCTTCCAACTTTCATTATAACAAATTCAGATTTAACTTAAACCGAAAAGGCTTAATTCTATAAATGAGTTTTAAACCAGTCCACTAAAGCCAGAACTGCTTCTCGTGAAACTTTATGACCGGAAGTCTCATCTTTAATAAATTTAAGATGCTCTTCCTTCCCTTCATAGAGCGGTTTAATCTGGTGATAGAAATCATACGTAAGGGTATACGGCACGACCTTATCTACTGTACTATGCCACATCATGAGTGGACGCCCATCAAGTTTGACTTCTTGTAAAGAAAGGTCATAAGACTGTAAACCTTCAATTTGTTTTTTCATTTCTTCTTCAGAAATCGGAAGACTGAATCCTTCTTCTTTCAAATAGCGAATTTGAGCGTTCGCCAGTTTAAAATAAGACGGCGACCCCATTAATGAAACAGCCGCTTTAATCCATGGATATTGTGTAAGTGCCCCAAATGTTAGAATGCCTCCCATTGAAGTGCCAGACATGCCAATTCGATCTTCTTGAACAAGATTTCGATCAACAAGGTGCTGTCTAAGTTGGTCAAGCTCCGTTAAACTTTGAATCACAATTTCCCAAAACACATACTGACGCTTTTTCCCTGATAGATCATTTTCGCGTTCTCCGTGATGAACAGCATCAGGAAGAAGCACGCGATACCCTTCTTCAGCTAGAAGGTAGGCAATATGTAGGTTATGTTCTTTTGCGCTAGTAAAACCATGTTGAAACATAATGAGCGGAAGTTTTTCATTCGCAAGTTCACCGTCTACCACGTGTAGAACGGGTATATTCTCTATGTATTCATTTACAATTGTAATCATTAGCTTACCCCTTTCCTTTAGTAACCGTCCTATCTATCGTACCATTCATATGGTTACATGAGAAATTTGAAGTCAGGCAAGCAAAGAAAAACATGCAAGCACTGCTTGCATGTCAAATTCGTTAATTTTTCACTTGCTCTTCGTGACTTTTTTCAACTGATTTCATGTTTTCTAATTTATTGTAGTATTGAGTTGGAAACTGTGAACCTTCATAAACCATCTTGCTATCTCCGCTATCATCTGATTGATCAGGTGTTGTTGGGTTGCCTGCTTTTTCGATTGGCAAGCTGTCACTAAATTTCTTTGACACTTGCTTACGCAGACCATTTGCCTTCGTTTTTAATTTCGCTCTCTTTTCTTCATCCTTTAGCAAATAGGATGAAATGCCGATTGTCCCTGCCGCAATACTTGATATTAGCCATGTTTGTTTCTTAGTCATAATCGACTGCCACCTCCAATGGAATGATAGTTGTAGTGTACCCTTCTTAATAATTCCTCAAACGACTATCGTTTCCTTTTAATACTTTTGTCAAAATTTTAATATAACAAAATAGACACTTAATCTTATGCCATGTACAATAAGTTTGTAGACGAACAGGCGCTACAACAAAAAGACACTTTTCAAAGGAGCTTCTATGACAACTAAACCGCATCTAATCGCAATTGATCTTGATGGCACGTTGTTAAACAGCGAAAAGAATATTTCAGAACGTACGAAATCTGTCATCTTTGAAGCGAAAAGGCAAGGTCACCACGTCGCAATCGCAACAGGTCGTCCTTATCGGGCAAGCGTTCGCTATTATAATGAACTAGCACTTGATTCTCCGATCGTTAATTTTAACGGGGCATTTGTTCACCATCCCCTCGATCGCTCTTTTGGAACTCATCATTCTCCAATGGAATTAACTACGGCGAAATCCATCGTTTCTTCCTGTAGTGATATTAATGTAAAAAATATTATGGCTGAAGTGCTTGATGATGTTTACCTGCATCAGCATGATGAGCTTATTATGCAAAATATGATTATAAATGACTCTTCCATTTTCACTGGGGAAATCCATAAAAATCTAAAGGATGATCCAACCTCTCTTCTCATTCATCCGCACGAGCAACAGCTGGCGGATCTGAGGCAAATGTTGAGAGATCACCATGCGGAAATGATTGAGCACAGGGTTTGGGCGGCTCCATTAAATATCATCGAAATCGTTCGGGTGGGATTAAACAAAGCAGTCGGTTTGCAGCGTTTAGCAGCTCACTTTAACGTTCCTCAAGAGAGAATTATTGCTTTTGGCGATGAAGACAACGACCTTGAAATGATTGAATACGCAGGGACTGGCGTTGCGATGGGAAATGCAATTGAGGAGTTAAAAAATATCGCGAATGACGTGACTGTAACAAATGAAGAAGATGGGATTGCAACCTTTCTTGAGGAAAGGCTGAAACTCTCGATTTCTGACAAAAGACAGCTATCATAAGCTGTCTTTTTTATATTCTGTAAAGGAGAGATCAATGCAGAATAATAACTGATCGTTGAACTCATCCTATAAAGGAAAGGGAGGGATTCAATCATGGCAAAGAACAGCAAAACGAAGCGAATGATAAAAGAAGGCGCAGATCGTGCCGTTCAAAACATGGATCAGCACGACTTGACAAGTTTAAGCAGTCAGCAAAGAAAGAAACAACAACAAGAAAATTTGTCTGGTGGTGAATGAAGATGGGAAATCGTTATTTCCAACTTGCGCGTGAAGCGGTAGAAAGAGCAGAACAAATGGCTACAAGCGGACATCCAGATACGCAGAATCAAATCAACGTGGCCCTTAACAATCTTTCTGCTGCATTCCATCAATCAACTAGCGCTGAAAAAGAACAGCTCACTTCATACCAGGAAGTCATTCAAGAACTTAGCCATGAAGCATCCAATAAACCCTTTTAATTTTTCCCCATAAAAGAAACCCGTCAATTCGTGACGGGTTTCTTTATTTGCGGACCGGACGCTTCCTTAAATTTTTTCGTCCCATTTATTAGAATAGTTTAATCATTGGTTTTAGCCTTGTTTTTCTACCAAGTGATTTTAAAACTTCTTTCGTAATCAGTTTATACCCCCTGGAACTTAGCTGAACGCCGTCTTTCTCATAAAGCGTTTTACTTTTTCGACTTTCATTTATCAGTTGCCAGAGATCAATATGTCTCGTTCCAAACTTCTTAGCCAAAAAACGAATTCGTTCTGCATACCCTTCAATTTTCAAATTCGTCATCGAAGCATTTTCCTCATTCATCACAGGTGATGGTGATATCAAAATCACTCGCTCTGGAGGAAGGTTGTTAACCATATACCCAATATTTCTTTCAAACTCACTTATATCTGAACCATCGATCAGACAAGCTTCCTGTGTACCAAAAAAAATGGTAACATAATCCGGTTGGTAACTTAAAACATCTGATTGAAATCGCGACACTCCTTCACGAGAAGTTGGCGTTGAACCTGCGTTGATTACGATCCATTCATCAAGAGCTCCTCTAATCCTTGAAGTCAGTCGCTCGTTTCCTTTATCGTCTACTTCTCTAGCTGTCAGACAGTCCCCAAAACAAACAAGTACTGGCATTTTCTTCTCCCCCCTTCTTTCCTTACCTTTCCCATTTCGTAGTTAATCGCGCGGTATGAAAGGATCCCTTTTTTCTGATCTCCTGTATATCAAAAGATACGGCTTTAGAGAAAATTGGTCCATCATAAACAAATGTATGAAATTCACCATTTTCTCCGCACGGATCGACGCCTTCAGGAAGTGCTTCTAAAAAGGTTGCATCGAATGGGTTTCCTACCCATTCACTCTGAAGTTTTTTTTGATCGACAGTTGTGATGATTGCTTTAAATCCATCGGCGAGAAATCGTTTCGCTGTATGTAAAGTTGGCTGTTTCCAGATGGGATAGATAGCTTTTAATTGATAGTCCTGTAACAAAGTGTTGCGATAGTGGCGTATGTCCTCTAAATACAAATCCGCAAAAGCGACACCTTCCAGTCCTTCATTTCGAAATGCTTTATATTGCTTCCGAACAAGCTTCTCGTATTGCTTATTTGTACAATTATCTGGTAAATTGGTTATCGTTAGAGAGATTCCGATTGCATCTGCTTGTTCTTTTAATAGCGCGGTATCGACGCCGTGAAATGGAATGGACCCATCCGTTTCATTCACCGTTGTCCATAACGTTTTCACTTGAAAATGAGATTGTGAGAGACAGTCATATAAAGCCATGGCGCTATCTTTTCCAGAGCTCCATGAAAAGGTAATATTCATCTTGTAAGCTCCTTCCCTATCTTATAGACGAATGGAAATGGCTGAATGTTTCAAATTTCCAGTGATTAAATAAATATTTTATTCTCGGCCTCTTAAAAGGGATTGTAGTTGATGGGGTCGAAACAGTATGACGGAGGTGGAACGGTAATGAATGTGTACCAATTATCGAGCCAGACAGATGAAGAAACGATTGAAAAGGTATCAAATTTACTAATGAAGCAAATTACCCGTTCTGATCAGAATGGAAGCTATGAAAAGCTCGTTAAAGGGGTAAAGCTTGCTCTTGAAGAACAAACTGCTTCAAGAATCGTCATTGCAGAATCTGACGATGAAGTACTTGGCGTAGCTTTTTTTAATATCGGAGTTAGTCTCGCAAGTGGAGGTCCTTATATTTGGTTAAACGAATTGTTTGTTGACCCAGATGCTCGGAATCAAGGGATTGGTAGAAAACTACTTCTTCATGTGATCTATTGGGCAGAGAATGAGGGCATTAAAGGCATCGAACTTGAAACGGGCATTAACAATGCGATTACGAAGCATTTGTATAATTCTCTTGGGTTTCACGATATTGTCTCAAATCGCTATGGCTTTACTTTCTCTTCTTAACCCGAAAGGTTATATGCTGCAAAGAGCGTTTCTGATACACTAATAGATGAAAGCGAAAGGAGGCGTATACTATGGAACTACGCGTAGACCGTACACCAAACCCAAATGCAGTTAAAATCACTGCCGATCAGCAGCTTTTTGAAGGGTCTTCAAGTCACTCTTTTAAGAAGAACGATAACCCTGACCATGCGATGGCAGCTGCCCTTCTAAAATTAGAGGGCGTTGATAATGTATTTGGTTACCAGGATTTCATTACGATTAACAAAATGCCTGAAGCAGATTGGGATACTTTACTTCCTGAAGTAAAGGAAACTATCTCTAATAACGCATAGAAAAAAGTTCCTCAGGGGTTATCTTGAGGAACTTTTTTTGTTAATTATGGTTTTTTCGGTTTTTTAATGAGAGCTTTAAGAGCGTGTTATTTTGATAAGGCTCCAGCGCTTGTCGACCCTAAACGCCCACTTCCGCTTTTCTAACCATCCGTTCGGAAGAAACCAAATATTCCTGTGGTGTTGACGATGTTGGTGAAGGCGGTTGGGTCGATGTCTTGAATGATATGTTCAAGGTCATAGAGTTCATATCTTGTGACGACGATCATGAGCATTTCTTTAGGTTCACCGCGGTAGGCTCCTTTGGCTGGAAGCTTGGTGATTCCTCTTACTAGACGATCGTGAATGGCTTTTTGCATTTCGTCACCTTTCGCTGTAACGATCATGGCCGTTAGTTTTTCGTGACGAGTGTGAATAACATCAATCACGCGAGAGGATACATATAAGGTAACGAGCGTGTAAAGCGCTTTTTCCCAACCGTACAGCATTCCCGCTGTTAAAATAATCAACGCGTTCATGCTAAAGAAGTACGTACCAATGGGACGATCTTTCATTCTAGAAAGGATCATAGCGACAATGTCCATTCCGCCGGTAGAAGCCCCCCATTTTAACGTAAAACCGATACCAATCGCTGCAATGACGCCTCCAAATACCGCATTTAACAAAATATCTTCTGAAAGCGCTTGGACTGGAATGATTTCAAGGAATATAGTGGTAGCCCCTACGCTAATCACACTATATAATGTAAAGGACTTCCCCACTTTCTTCCATCCAAGAATCGCAACAGGAATATTGAGTAACATGAGCAGAATACCTGTCGAGATGGTAATAGGTGTATAATCACTTAGTACGCTTGAAATGAGCTGCGCTATCCCTGTAAACCCGCTCGCATACACATTTGCAGGAATTAGAAACAAGTTAAGAGAAACAGCCCCGAGAATCGCACCTAAGAGAATGACAATTATTTTTTTTACTTCTTCCAAACATAGCACCTTCTTTTTGAAACAGAGCTTTAACTCGTTTACAGAATTTTAATTGAGTTCTCACGTAATCATTTTTTCGCTCAAACACTTTGTCGTTCATCGATTGGTTACAAACAAACCCTTCGACTTAGCCATGTTTATCTAAACAAACAATTTCAACTACGTCAACTGTTTTCTATTCAACTTCTTCAATAGGATTGATTTCCATTAGACTAGGGGATAAACTTTAAGAAAACAAGCTTCAATCTACATACGTATTTAATAATTGATGAAGGGACGATGGTCCAATATGAACGTTCAAATCATTACGGATAGCGCCTCAGATTTACCAGAGGATCTTGTGAAAAAGCACCAAATTGACATCATGCCTTTAATGGTCATCATTGGCGAGGAAGAATATTACGACCGAGAAGAAATTCAAGCGAAAGAATTGTACAAACTGTTACGCGAAGGAACAATGGCTAAAACGTCGCAAATTCCTCCAGCAAGAATAAAAGAAACGTTTATGAAATATGCCGAGAAAGGTCAGCCATTCATTTATATCGCCCTATCATCGGGTATCTCTGGAACGTATCAATCTGCTGCAATTATAAAAAATGAAGTGCAGGAAGAATTCCCTAACGTTCAAATGGAAGTGATTGACTCAAAGGCAGCGTCACTTGGTTATGGACTT
This sequence comes from Bacillus sp. N1-1, assembly GCF_009818105.1. Lineage (NCBI taxonomy): Bacteria > Bacillati > Bacillota > Bacilli > Caryophanales > Bacillaceae > Bacillus > Bacillus sp. N1-1. Next base: position 1,696,667 of record NZ_CP046564.1, on the reverse strand, counting down.
ATGGCGATTCATGCTGCCGAGCTTGCTGAGAACGGTAAATCGTTCGAACAGATTTCTGAAAGCTTACACAACCATTATCTAACACATATGGAGCACATTTTCACGGTGGATGACCTCGAATTTCTTCAGCGTGGTGGTCGAGTAAGTAAAGCTTCTGCCTTCTTTGGCGGAATGTTAAAAATTAAACCAGTGCTTCATGTGGATGACGGAAAGCTTATCCCTATTGAAAAGATACGTGGTAAAAACAAAGTGACAAAGCGGATGGTTGAGATCATGCAAGAACGCGGCGTCAATCTACAGTCTCAATTAATCGGTATCTCGCACGGTGACGATCTTGAAAGCGCCGAAAAATTAAAAAGCGCGATTCAAGAAACATATGGTAGCGAACGCTTCGTCATTCATGAAGTAGGCGCAACGATCGGTTCTCACTCAGGTCCAGGCACGCTTGCTTTATTTTTCCTAAATAAATAAGTAACTTCCTTCTACATAGGATGTCGCATTATCGTGTACTCTATAAATGTGCATGGCCATCCTGACAGCAAGGGAGGACTTGAATTGTCATCAACAAAAGATAACAACAAAAAACCTGTTGATAAAAACGCAAAACGAATGTTAAAAAACAGGTTAAAAGAAGAAAACCGTGAAGGCGGTAAGCATCAATATTCAAAAGACACCGATCATTTATAAGCCTCTAAACAGGAAGAAACCGGCTAGTTAAACTAGCCGGTTTCTTAATTACGAACATCCGTTATCTCAAAGTATGGAAACGTATGACCGATCCAATAAGCTAGACAAAAGCCCGCTATGATATAGAGAACAAAATAAATGTCTACTTTCGAAAAAGTTTGGTTGTAATAATACGTTCTCTCCTTATTATCAAACTGCTTCGCTTCCATCGCAACAGCAATACGATGAGCTCTACGAATGCTTTGTGAGAGAAGCGGAACAGCGTAGAGCATAATTGATTGCGTGACACGCTGCAATCCTTTTTTCTTTTTCACTCCTCGAATTAATAAAGCGGCCCTAAGCTGTTGAAACTCCTCCACCATAACGGGAAGAATTCGCACAGCTGCCATAAAACTATAGGCAAACCTTGGCGGCACTTTAAGCTGTTGAATGAGAGAATAGAACAGAAAGACTGGTCGCGTCGTAAGCGCAAATAGCAGTCCTAAAAGAGCGAAATTCAGCGCTCGAAATCCGATGTGAAGACCTCGAAAAAAACTTTCCTCTGTAATGTGAATAATCCCCCACCTCCACCAAGTCGTGGATCCCTGTCCAAAAAACATCATGCTCGATGCACTTGAGAAAAACAATAATAAAAACGGGATAAGCAATAGAGCTATTACTTTCCTTCGATGTCCTGTTGCAAACAAAACCAGAATGAACGGTACAAAGGTTAAATTGCTAATCACATTCGGATTATGAACAAACAAGAGAATGAGAAATAGCGAAAGAAAGAAAACCAATTTAAAGGCTGGGTTTAAGCGATGAAGCCAGGTTTCTTCATATTGTAGAGTCCACTGCATGACGTCCCCCCTCTTCACTACGTTCTAACTCTCTATCTTCAATCAGCTTTCCCTCTTGTATAACCCACTCTCTCGTAGCATAGTTTTGCACAATCATCTCATCGTGCGTAACCATCATAATTAGCATGCCCTTAGACCTTAATTGTTCAAATAAAGCTAGAAGCTTAAATGTATTGCTTGCATCCTGTCCAAATGTTGGTTCATCTAACAACAAAACAGGTTGATCCCCAAACAATGCTGTCCCCACGCTTAGCCGTCTCTTTTGACCCGTAGAAAGCTGATAAGGATGAAGGTTTTGAACGTGATGTAACTCATAAGCCTCGAGCCAGTTCTTCACTTTTTCTGCTACGTTCCTGTCGTCCATCATTTCAAGTGAGTAAGCAAGCTCATCATAAACGGAATTCGTAACAAACTGAAATTCCGGATTTTGAAAAACAAAAGCAAGCTGTTCTCGCGATGCCTTGATTGTTTTTAATGGTTGCCCTCTTACGCTTTTCGTACCTGTTGTTTTCATTACATTCATTAAACTTAACAGAAATGAACTTTTCCCAGCTCCATTTTTTCCTGTAACCACAATCCATTCGCCTTCATGAGCTGTCGCATCTGACACTTCAATTTTTGGTGTTTTCCCTCGATAGCCTTTCAACTGATGGATGGCCATCAGCTGCTGTCCTTTTATATAAGGTGCTGGAAGATTCTTATCTTTCTTATGTTCATCCCAGACGCCCGGGTACCAGATGCCGTATTCCTTCAGTTTAGGTTTATAAAATGAAAACACACTTTTAGGATCGGCATCAGCAATCATCTTTCCTTCTGAATCAAATAGCACAATTCGATCAACAAAGTGAATTACTTCATCAATTTTATGTTCCACAATGATCATCGTTTGTTTTGCATTGATTTGCTTAATCGTATTCCAAACTTCAGTTGTTCCTTCAGGATCGAGCAATGCTGTTGGTTCATCTAAAAAGATAACATCTGGTTCAAGAGCAAGCATGGAAGCGATGGCGAGACGCTGTTTCATCCCTTGAGAAAGAGAACTTATTTCAACATGCGGATCGCCAAAGTGAAGACCCACTTTATTAAGATAGTGATGAATGAATCCCTCCATATCAGGTTGGGGTACTGCTCGATTTTCTAGAACGAAAGCCATTTCTTCATCTACATAAGGCATGCAAAATTGAGAATCAGGGTCTTGAAAGACGAAGCCCGAGGACTCAGGAATTTTAACTTGATCCGCTTTCATCGGAACTGGAACGGCATTTGGGATTAGTCCAGATAAAATTTGTAGCAGTGTCGATTTCCCACAACCACTCGGGCCAAGGAATAAGACTTTCTCTCCTTCTTTAACTTGAAGTGACAAGTTGTTAAACAATAACGTTTTTGCTCCTGCGTATTTTACACGAAGATTTGATACGCCAACTTTCATGTTACCACTCCTTATTGATCCAACGCTTTGTAATCCTCATCGCTTGCAGGTCTAATTAACGTTGTTACGCCAGTTTTCTCTAAAGCCTCAACTAGGAAATAAGCAAGAATTCCGGCTATCAAAAAGCCACCTAACAAACGGGCACCGATAAGAAGCAGTAAATTCCAAAGCGCGAGATCCATCACATAGCCATAGGCAGCATCCATGACTAGCGAGCCTACCGCTGCAGCAATTCCTCCAAGTGCTGCAACAAAAGCTGTGTATCGTTTGTAACCAAATAAAGCAAACATTAATTCCGTTCCTAGTCCTTGTACGATCCCATATAGAAGAACAGATAAACCGTATTCTGATCCAACGAGAAACTCCCCAGATGCAGCAGCTGTTTCCGCTAATAAGGCGACTCCTGGCTTACGTAAAAGAAGAATCGCGACTGTTCCCGCAATAAACCACATACCGTAAATGACGTCCCCAACATGTAGTCCAAAAGGTTTGAAAATGGTGTAAACCGGCCCCCACAGTTTATAAATAATCCCAAACACCAGGGCAATCACAATCGTTATTAAAATATCTGAAAGTTTTAATCGTTTCATACGCGCTCACCTTTCTGAATCGCTACTGGCCACTCTTCCACTTGATATGCCATTTCCCAAAAACCATATTCCAACTGACAGCTAAGAATGAAATAGTCTTTGATTCGTTTTAACTCTCGTTCTGGTGCCGTTTCAGCCAAATCGTCAAGTATCCCTCTAAGTTGATCGGTAACAGGTTCCATTGATTTCTCTCCGTAAAACGTGATCCAATCATAAAAAGGGTGATCTTCTTTAGGGTTTACCTCTTCCATTAATCGCTGACCGATCTCAAGGTAAGTCCAGGGACATGGCAAGAGCGCTGCAATAATTTCACCTAGCGTTCCGGAATGTGCGGCATCAAGCATATGTCTCGTATAATGGTGTGCAGTCGGCGCTAGTGGATAGCCTTGTAGCTCTTCATAAGAAACGCCAGCGGCGCGACATAAATTGTTATGTGGATGAATTTCGCTATGAAGGACAAATGATATTTGCTCATTGAAAAGTGCCATTTCTTCACGATTTTCACACTTTGATAACGCTATGCCATAGATTCTTACAAACGTATTCAAATACTCAAAATCCTGCTTTACGTAGTGTACTAATTGTTCCTTCTCTAACTTTCCTTCAGCGATCCCTCTCACAAATGGATGTTTGAAAATCGCCTCAAAAATCGGTGCAGCTTCTTTTCTTAACTGTTTTGTAAATGCCATAAAAAAACTCCTCTCCGCTTTTCATCCGCCTGATGAAGAGGAAAGGAGCTTGAATACCGTTGATCCGTCATTTCTGAAACAATTCGCTTTCAACGTTTTTTCTACGTCAAAAAGCCGCTCCAGAAATGGAGCGGCTGCGGTGGCATCCGTCTCCACTTTCCTCCGCTGGCGCTAACCAGATCAGGTTCAAAGGGTCCAGGAACACCTGTCTCAGTCATTTAAATGACTCCCCTAGTGGATATATAAAAGCTTTACATGTAATGGTTTGATACTATTAAACTACTCTTCTTTAACACCTTTGTCAACCATCACTGGAAGCTCGATGACGAAAGTTGTTTGTTCAGGATTGGACGTAACGGATATCAGACCCTCATGCTTTTCGATAATTTGTTTGCAAACCGAGAGACCAAGTCCTGTTCCTAGCTTCTTCGTGCTTATAAACGGTTGAAAGATGCTTTCAACGAGATGCGATGATATTTGACGTCCATTATTCGAAATTTCTACAGTGATTCGTCCGTGGTTTTCTTTTGCCTTTACCTGTATCTTTCGATTCTCGATGATGTTTTCATTTAACTCTTCAATGGAATTGATCATGATATTAAGAATCACCTGTTTTATTTGCTCTTCAACTCCGAATAATGGAATGTCGGATGCAATGTCGGTCTCGACTTCTATATTCGATTCAAGAAGACGTGGATAAAGAATATCGATTGTGTATCTTAATAAACCACTTAAATTTAAAGACAGTGGGCGATCATCGATTCCGCGCATTTTCGATAAAAAGAGAAATTGACTTACCTTTTCTTCCAGACTCTTCATTTCACTGTTAAGGATTTCAAAATAATGCTTTCCTGAAGGGTGATTCGTTTCACACTCATCTTCAATTAGTTTCAAAAACCCTTTAATTGAAGTTAAGGGATTACGAAACTCATGGGCAAAGCTTGCCCCAAGTTGGCCAAGAATGGTTAACCGATCACTGTGCATTTCTTGAATGAATTTATTTTTATCCTGGATAATACTATCTTTCAACTTCGTATATTCCGTAACCGAATGATAAGAATAAGCGTTAAAGTAATTATTTATGATTTGCAGTCCTTGCGACAATTCGTTTCTGTTAAACGAGGACTCGTGTAAAACCGAGAGCACAACGGATCGACCGAAGTTAATATTCGCAATAAATTCGCCTATATTGACATTTGCCTCAATTCGTTCATTAGCAATTTTTTTCGTTAGCGTGATGATCCAATTTTCATCCTGCACTCGAATATAGCGAGAAATCAGTTCAACCGTGCGCTTTCCATTTTTTATAATTTCTTCATAGTAAGGATCATCGGGAGAAATTTTTGCGCCCGCCAACCATTTTTCAACAATTTGGGGCTGACTCTCTTCTAAAAACGAAGCAAGCTGTTCTTTAAATTCCGATTCTTTTAGATCAACATTCATGCCTTTCGCCTCACAAACTACATTTAAGTATGCTTTATTTTATCATGTAATGGAAAGGTCATCATTACTTCTCCTACATTAGGTTTAGAAAACATTTTTATTGGTAAACTCTTACATAAAGACAAAGTAAAAGGAGTGCTAACATGCGACCAGATTTTAGACAAACAGAAGGACAACCTGCCCAGCATCAAAACCACCAACCAGGATCTGAAAAAGAAATGAATCCACTCCCCCTTACAGAGGATCATGACTACAGGGGTTCTGGTAAATTAATAGGTAAAGTTGCCCTCATTACTGGAGGAGATAGCGGCATTGGCGAAGCAGCTGCAATCGCTTATGCGAAGGAAGGTGCTCATGTAGCCGTCGTCTACTTGGACGAACATGAAGATGCACAGAATACGAAGAAGCAAATCGAAGATGAAGGTACTCAGTGCTTGTTATTACCTGGGGATATTGGAGATGAACGTTTTGCGACGAGTGTGATCAAGCAGGTGATTGATCACTTCGGACAATTGGATATTTTAATCAACAATGCAGCTGAACAGCATCCTAAGCAGAGCATTGAAGAAATTACAGCCGAGCAACTTGAAAAGACATTTCGAACTAACGTCTTTTCGATGTTTTACTTAACGAAAGCAGCGCTTCCTCACCTTAAGAAAGGCAGTGCGATTATTAACACCTCTTCCGTTACGGCTTATGAGGGAAATGAACAGCTCATTGACTATTCAAGTACAAAAGGCGCGATTACAACATTCACGAGAAGTCTCGCGAAATCACTCGTTGGCAAAGGGATAAGAGTGAACAGCGTTGCTCCTGGACCAATCTGGACACCGCTAATTCCTTCAACGTTTTCTGCTGATAAGGTTAAAAACTTTGGAACAAATACGCCAATGGGGCGACCTGGTCAACCTGAAGAATTAGCTGCGGCTTACGTCCTTCTTGGTTCGGATGATTCTTCCTATATGACTGGACAAACGATCCACATTAATGGCGGACAGTTCGTTACCTCTTAATAAAACCTCCACTGGAGGTTTTTTTGCTACCCTGCTGCATTTCCCTCCACCATTTTTTTCTATTATGATTTTTGATTCTTGTGAGAAACTAAGTGAAAAGAATTGGAAAGGGTGAGTGTGTTGCATACGATGTGGAAGGGGGCTATTAGCTTTGGATTGGTTAATATACCTGTTAAGCTTTATGCTGCGACAGAGGATAAGGATATTAAGATGCGCTACCTTCATAAGGAATGCCATACTCCGATCCAGTATGAGAAACGATGCCCTAATTGTGATCGGCCGTTAGAATCAGAAGATATTGTGAGAGGTTATGAATACGAAGATGGAAAGTTTGTCATCATGGAAAAGGATGAAATTGAATCACTGGCGCACGAAAAAAACAAATCAGTGGAAATTGTGGATTTCGTTGAATTAAATGACATTGATCCAATCTATTTCAATCGATCCTATTTTATCGGTCCAAATGATCATGGAAGTAAACCGTATATGCTGTTAAAGCAAGCGATGGAAGAGTCGGGGAGAATTGGACTCGCTAAAATAACGATTCGCTCTAAGGAGCATCTTGCAGCAGTACGAGTATATGACAAAGGATTGATGCTTGAAACGATGTACTTCCCTGATGAAGTAAGGGAGATCGGTAATGTTCCAGATATTCCTGAAGAACTTGACGTAAGCGATAAAGAAAAGAAGTTGGCAAAACAGTTAATCGAACAACTGACGACCAAATTTGATCCTTCTCAGTACAAAGATGAGCGACGTGAAGCGATACTTGCCCTTATTGAAAGTAAGATTTCTGGTAATGAAATAAAAGTTGTGGAAGAAAAACCGAAAAGAAATGTTGCCGATCTGATGGATGCCCTACAAGCAAGCTTAGATACAAGTCCTAAGGCGCCTCCAAAAAAGAAAAAAGCTGCACCAAGGAAAAAGAAGGTCGCTAAATGACATCAACTTATCTTCCTATGCTCCCTACACTTACCGCCTCAATTCCTCATACAGCGAACTGGTTGTATGAGGTGAAATATGATGGCTATCGAACTTTCTTATACTGGGATGGAAATACAATAACATTAACAAGTCGAAATGGTCACAATTTCAATAAGAAATTTCAATTCTTACATCAGTCGCTTATCAATTTGTTTAAAGAGAACAATATTCCATTATGCGTTTTGGATGGTGAAGTGTGTGTGTTAAAAAATAGATACTTCGCAAATTTTGAAGCCCTTCATACCGGTCAAGAAGATAATCTTTCGTTTATGGCGTTTGATCTTATAGAATTTTTCGATGATGTCTTATTATCAACTCCACTAAACAATAGAAAGACATATCTTCAAAAGGTGATGAAGAAATTCCCTCCGAACAACAGTATTTATTATGTTGATTCATACAATGATGCCGATCCCTTATGGAATTTGATTACATCTCACAACGGTGAAGGAATGGTTTGCAAAAAAGCTGACAGTATCTATTCCCCTGGAAAACGAACGAAAAACTGGTTGAAGGTGAAAAATTGGAAAATTGCTTTCGTTTTTTTGCATGCATATGATCAAACGAACGGGTATTTTCATGTAGCTGTTAAGCGATCGGGTGATATTTATCAAGTGGCGAATTTTACACACGGGCTCCGTTCAGAAGAAAGAACAGCTTTATTTGAGGTGATGAAACTTAATAAAGTATACGAAAAAGCTGGTTTAACTTATGTAGATCCCGGCATAGTAATTCAGCTTAAATACCTCGATCTATATAAGGAAAAGTTGAGACACCCGAGGTTTCATCAGTTTTGTTTTGATCGATCATGGGAGGAATGTACATGGGACAACATTCAATCACAGTGGGAGATGTAGAGGTTACGATTACGAATGCGGAGAAGCTTCTGTGGAAAGGCATTACCAAAGCTGACTATTTGAATTATTTAGCTAAAATCTCTCCCCTTATGCTTCCATTTTTACATAACAAACCGTTAACGGTCATTCGGTATCCTGATGGTATTATGGGAGAAGCCTTTTATCAGAGAAACTGTCCTGAATACGCTCCAGACTTTATTAAAACAGTTGAGCACCATGATAACAATTACATTATTTGCTCAGATCTACCTTCCTTACTATGGCTTGGTAACCAAGCTGCAATTGAATTTCATATTCCTTTCTCTTCCTATCAATCCGAAAAGCCCTCCGAAATTGTTTTTGACCTTGATCCTCCTTCTAATGAGGCGTTTCATCTAGCGGTGCTCGCCGCAGAACAAATAAAGGACAACCTTGATCGCCTTCATTTAACAGGTTTTTTGAAATTATCAGGAAACAAAGGTCTTCAAATTCACATCCCGCTTCCATTCGATACCTTCACTTATGAACAAACAAAAGTATTTACTGCATTTATGGCAAAATTCTTAGTTGAAACGAACCCTAACTTATTCACAATTGAGCGTCTTAAAAAGAACCGAAATGAGCGACTTTATATTGACTATGTCCAACATGCTTCAGGTAAAACAATCATTGCACCGTATTCCCCTCGTGGAAATGCCGAAGGGTTAGTTGCCGCACCAATTGAATGGAATGAATTAAAAGACGAATTAACGCCTACTGATTTTTCAATGGAACGCGTGTTAAAGCGTAAATTGACGCCATTCCACGATTATGAAAAGGCAAGAGATCAGCAACCCTTTAAAGAAATATTAGACTGGCTACTCACAAAAAAAACTAACCATCTATAAGACGGTTAGTTTACTTTTTCGCTTTCGTTAAGCGTTCTGACTGACCAACGATCAACTACATGATGCGGTATGCAGACTCGTTTACTCGTCATCTCACTGTCATCGATTTTTTCAAGTAAGCAATTAACGGCCTGATATCCTAGTTGAAAGATATTAATATCCACGGACGTTAATGGGGGGCTAGCATATTCTGCAAGCATAACATTGTTAAAGCTAATAATGGAAACATCTTGAGGCACTGATAATCCCATTTCATCTAATTTGCTCATTATTCCTAAGGCCATTAGATCGTCGGCTACAACGAGCGCGGTTGGTGGTTTTTCTAAAGAAAACAGCTCCATTACAGCTTCATGTCCACCCTCTTTAAGAAACTCTACGTGTACTACATAATCATCGCTGTAAGGAATATCAGCTTCTCGTAGTGCCTTTTCATACCCGCTTAGTCGATCCACTGTTACAACAAGATCTAAATTCCCTCCGACAAATGCAATCCGCTTGTGACCTTTTCCTATAAAGTGATCGGTCACATCTTTCGCGGCTCGAAAATTATCATTATCCACGTGAGTAATTGAATCAGGATTTACTAGCGGCTTGCCAATCACTGTAAATGGAAAGTTCTGTTGCTCAAGAAATGCCATGATTTTATCATCGATTCTTGAGTACAGCATGACGATTCCATCCACTCTTCGACCGTGAACCATCCCCATAACCCCTTGAAGCATTTCTTCTTCAGTAGCGCCTGTTGAAAGATAAAGCGTGTATTCTTTTTCGTGAGCCTTCGTGCTAATTCCACGAAGAACTTCGGGAAAGAACGGATTTTGTAATGCTTTATCGGCAGAACTTGGCATCACTAGACCAATTGTTTGGGTACTCTGATTGGCTAGACTTCTTGCATTATAGTTAGGATGATAGCCAAGCTCTTCCATCGCTTCTCTTACACGGCGTTTAGTTTGTTCACTAATTCGGGGATTGTTTGCGATAACGCGCGATACTGTAGAAGGTGCGACATTCGCAAGTTTTGCTACATCTTTTATCGTTACAGCCATTGGAATTCCTCCTATACAAAGCTACTAGCGCCTTAGCGCCTAGCACGATTTCATTAATAATAACCTAATCACTTATTGTAAACGATTTCTTACTAAAAAAACATCTCTAACGAATCGAACCTTTAAGATCAATTGCTCCCACTTAAACGTCTCGATTGGTATTTATGAGGTAGTTTTTTCACACGTAAGTTTAAGATAAAAAAGAGAAAGAAGGAATAAGAGAAGCTTTCCTCTTCATCTTCTTTCTCCAGTCTGAGATCTATCCTTTTGTTCCTCCAGCAGTTAGGCCAGAAATAAAGTAGCGTTGAAGCGATAGGAATAGGATGGAAATTGGAATGGCGATCAAAACAGATCCTGCAGCAAATGTTGTAAACTCATTCCCGAATTGATCAGAAATCATTTTGTAAAGACCAACAGCAAGCGTAAATTTCTCTTCACTTCTAAGGATAACTTGAGCAAGGATAAAGTCCGTGAACGGCGTAATGAAGCTGAAAAGCGCTACTACAGCAAGAATCGGTTTCGCAAGTGGCAAAATGATTTGCCAGAAGATCCGAAAGTGCCCTGCTCCATCAATACGTGCGGACTCGTCAAGTTCTTTAGGAATTGTATCAAAATAACCTTTCGCTAACCACGTATTCATCGGAAGTAGCCCACCTGCATAAACAAGGATTAATGCAAAGTGTGTATCCAATAATCCTGTAATATAAGCCAGAACGTAAATCGCGATGAGTGCCGCAAAGTTTGGAATCATTTGAAGGATTAAGAAAGTCATCAAGCCATTTTTACGACCAACAAAGCGATAACGTGAGAAAGCATAGGCCATACAAGAAATCATGGCTACAGCTAGAATCATAGTGATGATACAAATCTTAAGCGTGTTCCAGTACCAGAGTAGGTAGTCACTTTCTTCTGTATTAAACAACGATTTGTAGTGATCGAGCGTTGCATCTTTTGGAATAATCGATGATCCAGATAAGCTGTCTCCAGGATTAAACGATGATCCAACGATCCAGAGAACTGGATATAAAATGATGACGCATGCAATCGCAATAGCAATATAGGACAAGGTTAAGCGTACGGTATTCTGCATTTTTGGACTCATATTACATCATATCCTCTTCTTGGAATGATTTCGTTCTTCTAAACTGCCACAGTGCAACACCGATAACGATCGCTGATAGTATCATTGTAATTGCGGCAGCTTTTCCATATTGTGCGGAAGTAAATGTTAGCTTGTAAATCCACGAAATCAAAATGTCAGTGGAACCAGCTGTTTGACCTGAAACTGCAGGTCCCCCTCCGTTAAACAGGTAAATAACATTAAAGTTATTAAAGTTAAATGTGTATTGCGTGATTAAGATTGGTGCGATGGCAAACAGTACCATTGGAAGTGTAATCCCTCTGAACTTCTGCCACATATTCGCTCCGTCAACCGTCGCAGCTTCATATAACTCATCTGGAATCGATTGGAGTACACCTGTCACCATTGCAAAAATAAACGGGAACCCAAGCCAGAACTGTATCAAAATTAAAGCAATTTTCGTCCAGAATGGCTCTGTAAGCCATGGTATTGCATCGATCCCGAACGCTGCTAAAATGTCATTGTTTATCGCACCAAACGTTTCATTAAACATCCCTGCAAATACAAGAATAGATACGAATGCTGGTACGGCCCATGGCAAGATAAAGATTGTTCTGAAAATGCCTTTAAATTTAAGGTCTTTCTGATTCATTAAAACAGCGAGAAAAATGCCAATCGCGATTTGTCCGGTCGTTGCTACGAATGTCCAAACGATCGTCCACGAAAATACATCCAAAAATGTATCGCGCCAAATATCCAATTTAAATATATCAATATAGTTTTGAATCCCGATCCAGTCAACTAAATTAGCTGGTGGAGAATGATAAAGATCGTAGTTTGTAAATGAAAGCAAAATCACAAACAATATCGGGAAAATAACAACAAAGATTAACAAGAAAAATCCTGGTGTTAACATTAAATAAGGAAAACCTTGATCTGCAACATTACGATATTGCTCTCTTACTGAATTTAGAGGAATGCCAAGATCACGATTTCTTCCGTTCAAGTATGCATCCCTCAGGTTTAAGAAGTAAATAACCAATCCGATTAGGATAACAAGGACAGCGATAATTCCCTGTGTTAACAAGAAGATGGAATGATCTCGCGGTAGCTTTTCTCCTAACGTAACGATCCCCCATAGTCCAATGTTGATTAAGTCAGCAAAAGCAACTGCAAATGAGACTGTTAGGATGAAAAACATTAGTCCTTTGAGGATTTGCTTGTTATAAAACTGACCGAATCCAGGAATGATTGAAAGTGCTAGTGCTGTTTTGCGATGCTTCGTTTGACGTTCAGTTGCCTCCATCGTGATGGCAATCCCCTTTCTTCTCCTCACTTTTGTAGCATTAAAGTGAGAAGCAGTACCCCGTTTCCGGAGTACCGCTTTGAATTTTCAAATCATTAGTTGCTGTGATTTTGTTCAATTTGAGACTTAATTGTTTTCGTTGCTTCATCTAATGCAGCTTTCGGCTCTTGCTTATTCGTAGCAACTAGCTGAAGTGCAGATGCCGCTGGCTCCCATACTTCTGCCATTTCTGGAATGTTAGGCATTGGAACACCATATTGAGATTGAACTGCTACTGCACTTGCACCTTCATTCTCAGCAATAACTGGGTCTTCGATAAGTGATTTAACTGGAGGGATTTCAGCTGTTTCTTCATAACGAATCTTCGCATTTTCCTCGTTCGTTAACCATTCAACAAGCTTCGTAGCCCATTCTTTGTTCTCAGAGAAGTTACTTACGTGCCATCCTTTAACACCGATAAATGTTTTAAAGTTTTCGCCGTTTGGAAGTTTAGGCATTGGTGCAACACCAATATCAATACCAGCATCTTTATAGCCCTGGAATGACCATGGTCCGTTCATAACGGAAGCGGCTTTTCCTTCATTAAAGAGACCGTCCATCGTTGATCCACCGTTTTCACCAATAAGACCTTTAGGGAATAGCCCTTCTTCGTACCATTTCTGAATGTACTCAGTACCTTCTACTGCACCTTCATTGTTCAGACCGATATCATCCGGATTCAGGCCATCATCTGTGCGATCAAAGACATAGCCTCCATAACCAGCTAATACAGCGTTTGCAAAATAGAAATTATCCCAAAGTGCTAAGAAGCCATACTGCTTGTCTTTTGTAAAATCCTTTGCGAAATCATAGACTTCATCCATGGATTCTGGTGCTTTGTCCATAAGTTCTTTGTTGTAAATAAAAACAGGTGTTTCTGTTGCTTTTGGTAGTCCGTATAGCTTTCCATCAAAGCTTTCTGCTTGAATAGAAGATTCTGTAAACGTATCAACAACGGACTGCTCAACTTCGATTGGAGAAATAAGTCCCTCAACCGCAGCTTGTCCAATTTGATCGTGTGGTAGTGTAATAACGTCAGGTCCAGTACCTGCTGGGCCGTCAAGACGAATTTGTTCTCTAATTTCATCCGCCATACCTAGTTCTTTAAATTCAACTTTAATGCCATACTCTTCTTCGAAACTAGCAATTGCCGGTTCGAGCGCAATCCCTTTATCTGTATCTTCCCAAACAACGAGCTTCTCAGGTTTGTTAGCGTCATCCCCTTCAGAATCACTGCCTCCCCCGTTACTTGAAGCGTTTTCATTGTTTTGCGGTCCGCATGCTGCAAGAACGCCGATTGCAAGAACTAGAGTAAAAAACAAAGCGAAAAAGCGTTTCATGTGTTAACCCCCTCTTAAATTTTCGATCATCATACAAGCGCTTTCATATGCTTTAGTGAAAACGATTGCACTGACTTTCTATAACCTATTATACATGCCCATTAATTTTTCGCAACCGTTTGCACAAAGTTTTTTCAAAATTTTTTCGAAATACCAAATCCTCCTTGTTTTTTACATTTGACTAGAAGCGATTGATCTTCTACATTTGATAGAGAAGAAGCGCTACATGCCTTTTCTTCTATTAGAAAAAGCTAGGGTGATTTTTTAAAACTAAATGCAAGCGATTGCACGAGGAGGTATATCTTTTATGTTCAAAGAAGCCATCTATCATCGTCCAAAGAACAACTATGCTTATGCCTATGATAACGAAACGGTACATCTTATGATTCGAACGAAAAAAGACGATCTTACTTCAGTCTCTCTCATTTATGGTGATCCTTACGACTGGGAAGCTAACAAATGGCAATTCACCTCTCATCCCCTCCAGGTAAGCGGTTCAGATTCACTTTTCGACTATTGGACTATTTCGATCCAACCGCCATATCGCCGTTTACGATACGGATTCTATCTTGAAGATAAGGATGAAACTTATTTCTATACAGAAAAAGGCTTCTATGAAAAACAACCTGAAGACACAAATGATTATTTTAGTTTTCCTTTTCTAAATCGTGCTGATGTTTTCACTGCGCCTTCCTGGGTGAAGGATACGGTGTGGTATCAGATCTTTCCTGAGCGATTTGCAAACGGTGATACTTCGCTAAACCCTAAAGGAACACTTCCATGGGGCGAATATCCTCCTCAGCAAAATAACTTTTTTGGTGGCGACTTTCAGGGAGTTTTGGATCACCTTGACCATTTGATCGAGCTTGGAGTAAACGGAATTTACTTCACCCCTATTTTTAAAGCTGAATCAAACCATAAATACGATACGATTGATTATATGGAGATCGATCCTCAATTTGGAGATAAAAAAACGTTTAAGAAACTCGTAGATGCCTGTCATGAACGGGGAATCAAAGTGATGCTTGACGCTGTTTTCAATCATAGCGGCTATTACTTCGAACCGTTTCAAGATTTACTAAAAAACGGTGAACAATCACGTTATAAAGACTGGTTTCACGTCCGATCTTATCCAATTGAAACAAAGCCTCTGCCTTCCTATGATACATTTGCTTTCGAAGCAAAGATGCCTAAATTAAACACAGAAAACCCAGAAGTAAAAGAATACTTGCTTCAAGTTGGTCGCTATTGGATCGAAGAGTTTGATATTGACGGTTGGCGCTTAGATGTTGCAAATGAGATTGATCATCGCTTCTGGCGAGAATTTAGGGAAGAAGTAAAAAAGATTAAACCCGAGCTATATATTCTTGGGGAGATTTGGCACGATTCGATGCCGTGGCTACAAGGGGATCAGTTTGATGCTGTGATGAACTATCCGCTAACGTCTGCCCTTCTTGACCATTACGCCGATAACACGATCACTGCCGAAACGATGGGAGACCGTCTTTCTTCACTGCTTCATTCTTACCCCGCTAACGTCAATGAGGTTGCGTTTAATTTATTAGGAAGTCATGATACACCAAGACTTTTAACGTTAGCGAAAGAAAAAAAAGAAGTTGTCAAACTCATGTACATCCTTCAATTCTCCTTTCCAGGTACGCCATGCATCTATTATGGTGACGAAATTGGAATGAAAGGTGGCGCAGATCCTGGATGTCGCGAATGTATGATCTGGGACGAGAACGAACAGGACACCGACCTTTTTGAATTTTTAAAAGAAATTCTTTCTCTTAGAAAACATCATTCCGCATTTGGCAATGGAGGATATTTTAAAATCATTGATTCAAATGAAACGCTAATTCAATACAAGAAGCAGGGAAATGATGAAACACTTCTCTTTCTATTAAACAATTCATCCAATGAAGTAGATGTTGATCTATCATCTCTGAAAGAAGAACCTAAAAGTCTATTGGGCAGTCACTATGAGCACGGCTCACCACTTCATCTCAAATCATTTGGCTATGCAATTTTGCTTTTAAGTTAAGGACAAATCTCTCGGATATAGAATCCGGGAGATTTTTTCGTATCAAATCCTCTACCTACTCTGTAAGCGTAATCATCCTTACCACGCCTTGAATATTCTGATAATTCATTTTAGACATAGTTAGATTTTCTAACAAAGTATTTTAAATTTTCTAAAAATAAACTTGAATTTCACGTTTTCTGAGCATAACATGAGGATATAGAAAAAAAGCAATGTTAGAAAAACTGACATGGAGGGTCTTACATGAAAAAAGTAGAAGCCATTATTCGCCCTGAAGCATTCCAGGAACTGAGAGATCGATTGCGAGATGAAGGAATCACAGGCATGACCGTTTCCGAGGTAGCCGGATGCGGATTACAAAAAAAGCAAACAGGCGTGTTTAGAGGAAGCCACTTCGAAGTCTCACTTCAAGCAAAAATTAAAGTAGAGCTCATTTTCGACGACCATCTACTTGATCATGTGATTAAGAATATTCGAGATATATGTGCAACAGGAGAAGTTGGGGACGGTAAAATATTCGTCTATCCGGTCGAGGATGTCATTCGCATACGATCTGGTGAACATGGACTAACTGCATTTAAATAAAAAGAAAAGGATGATAAAAACAATGAAAAAGATCACTGGTTTGTTCGCTCTTCTCTTCCTTCTTTCAGGTGGGCATGTCTTCGCTGCAGGTGATGCTACAGAAGTAAGTGCCTTGAGTGCTTCAATGGATACGGTTTGGATTATGATTGCTGCATTTCTCGTATTCTTTATGCACGCAGGATTCGCAATGGTTGAAACTGGGTTTACTCGCTCGAAAAACGCATTAAACATTTTAATGAAAAACTTACTAACGATGTCGATCGGTGCAGTTCTTTACTTCATTGTTGGCTATGGATTAATGTTTGGTTCGTCAGCAGGCGGATTTATTGGTAGTGATGGCTTCTTTCTCTTTGGACAATCTGAAAATCTTGGATTCTTTGTATTCCAAGCCGTCTTTGCAGCAACTTGTGCAACGATCATTTCTGGGGCAGTAGCTGAACGAATGAAACTGATTAGCTACATCGCTGTTACAGTAATTATGATTGGATTTGTCTACCCTGTCGTTGGCCACTGGATCTGGGGTGGCGGATGGCTTGCAGAGTTAGGATTCACGGACTTTGCAGGATCAACGGTCGTTCACATGACTGGTGCACTTGGAGCAGTAGTTGCCGTTGCGTTTCTCGGAGGACGTATTGGGAAATATTCGAACGGCAAGGTAAATGTTATTCAAGGACATAATATTCCACTCGGTGCTCTTGGAGTATTCATTCTCTGGTTCGGTTGGTTTGGTTTTAATGCAGGTAGTACTCTTTCAGCAAGCGACGCACTTATTCCTACTATCGTAGCAACCACTCTTCTCTCAGCTTCAAGTGGTGTCATTGGAAGTGCCCTTTATTCTTACGTTCGCTATAAGCAAATTGATGCTTCCTTAACACTTAACGGAGCATTAGCTGGATTAGTCGGAATTACAGCAGGTACAGCAAGCGTATCCCCAATTGGCGCCATGTTTATCGGTCTCATTTCTGGAGTTATTCTAATTGAAGCCGTTCAGCTGATCGACCGTCGCGTAAAATTGGATGATCCCGTTGGAGCAATTGCAGTTCACGGCGTATGCGGGGTATGGGGAACTTTAGCAGTCGGATTATTTGCTATCGATGGAGGATTATTTTACGGAGGCGGCGCATCCCTTATCCTTGTTCAAGCAATCGGAATTCTAGCAGTTATGGCCTGGACAATGGGAACGGTTGGCACCTTTTTATTCATCTATACACGTTTCACATCAATCCGCGTTTCTCGTGAAGAAGAAATTCAAGGACTTGATTTCGCCGAGCACGGCTCCACAGCATACGAGCTTAGAGGCGGCATTCTAAACAACAACGAAAGCCCTTCATCCCCTTCTCCATTCGGCCACGGCCTAGTCGAGCGACTCAACGGACTCGAACCAGGTGTTAAAGAACCACAAGCCGAAGCAAAAACCAGCGGGTAAAACAAAAAGCGGAAGCGCCCGTTACACGGTCTTTGTGTTTGAGTTATAGGGTGAAGTGACCGAGTGTCTGCCCACTGCAGCTGGATCAACGAAAAGCGGAAGCGCCCGTTTAGCCTCGACAAGCGCTGGAGCCCTACACTATAAACACCAATAGAAAAGGACCGGAGCCCCCAGGCTCCGGTCCTTTTCTTAATCTACTAAATTCACGTTATGATGTTCCATCCAGTAATTGATTTGAGCAAGGTGGGCAATTAATTGTGGCCCTGCCATTAGCTGACCGAACCAAGGCACTTTAAATGCTTTCCCCTCTGAATCGATAATTTCTTGAACAACTTTTTGATCGATTAATTCGAGGAGTGGCGCTTGCTTATTGTTGAGCGTATCTTGAAGCCATGAGGAAACGGCTTTCGTATAAGCTGGGTTATACGTTTTAGGATAAGGGCTTTTTTTACGGTAGAGAACATCATGCGAGAGCGTTCCAGTCATCGCTTTACGCAATAGCCCTTTTTCTCGTCCATCAAGCATTTTCATCTCCCACGGTACGTTCCAAACGTATTCAATGATACGGTGGTCGGAAAACGGCACCCTAACTTCTAAACTAGCCCCCATGCTCATACGATCTTTGCGTTCAAGTAACGTTGTCATAAACCAATTTAAGTTTAAATAAAAGAGTGCTCTTCTTTTTGCTTCGATTTCACTTTCGCCATCAAGAGCCGGGGTTTCTTTAATCGACTCGCGGTACCTTTCAATCACGTAGTCTTCTAATTTCAACTTATTCCGAACGTCTTCTTTTAACATCGCCTGTCTTTCAAGAGTAGACCGCATCCATGGAAACTGTTCCTGATCTAATAGTTCCGGTTTATGAAACCAAGGATAACCACCAAAGATCTCATCCGCACATTCACCAGATAACGCAACAGTTGCGTGTTTTTTGATTTCTTTTGAGAACCATAGCAAGGATGAATCGACGTCAGCCATGCCCGGAAGATCACGACATTCAATCGCTTCTTTTAAATGATGAACAAGCTGAGCTGTGTCAATTACACAGTTCGTATGATCTGTTGCTAGCTCCGCGGAAACCTTTTTAATCCAAGGCGCATCTGAATTAGGCTGAAATTCACTACTCTTAAAGTATTTATCATTATCAACATAGTCTACGGAAAAGGAGCGAAGCGTACCTTTCCCATCATCCTGAAATGCACTTCGAGCAACAGAAGTGATCGCACTAGAATCAACCCCACCGGATAAAAACGTACATACGGGAACATCCGCTACAAGCTGCCTTTTAATCGAATCTTTTAAAAGATCGCCAACCTTTTCCACCGTAGTATCAAGGTTATCCGTATGCTCGTTACTTACGACGTTCCAATAACGCCATATCCGTAGCCCGCTTCGGTCAAACTTCATAGCAAATCCCGGCCGGAGCTCACTGATTCCACGAAAAACACCGTGACCTGGCGTACGAGATGGACCTAGGCCAAAGATTTCTTGTAAACCACCTCGGTCGATCTCCTTCTTGACGTCTGGATGAGCAAGTATCGCTTTAAGTTCAGATCCGAATTGAAGCGAACTTCCACTTTGTCGATAAAATAACGGTTTAACCCCAAGTCGATCTCTTGCAAGAAAGAGACGTTCCCCATCCCAAATCCCAAAGGCAAATATGCCATTCAAATGATCCACACACTGCTCTCCCCACTCGACATAGCACGTTAAAAGAACTTCCGTATCTGAATGAGATTGGAAAGTATATCCCTTACCGAGGAGAACTTTGCGTAAATCCTCTGTATTGTATAACTCACCGTTATAACAAATTGTATAGTTGATATCACCATGTTTTCTTGTCATAGGCTGACTTCCACCAGCCGGATCGACAACGACTAATCGCGTATGACCAAATCCACAATGCCCATCAACCCAATCGTTTGATGCATCAGGTCCTCTTTTTGATAAAGTTTGCGCCATATCCTGGAGGACTTTCTCTTCGCCTGTTAGATTTTTCTTCCAATCCACCCATCCCGTTATTCCACACAAAAAGATCTTCCTCCCCTCGTTGCTCTCTTTTCACATTATGCATACGCCTAAGTTTCGTGCAAAATGTCTCAGTTACAACGAAAAAAAGAGACCTTTTAAAAGGCCTCACACTTTTTGAAAACGCAAGAAGTACCATGCGCCTTCTTTGACAACAGGTTTTACCTGCTTTAATTGAAATCCAGTTTCAGCGGCAAGCTCCTCCATTTCCTCTCGACTCGGCAGCGGAAACAGATTATCGTGTGCACTCATGAAGCTATTAAACGCTGCTGAAAAGGCAAGGCCATGCTTGGATTCATGCATTGGGGTGATAATGAGAAGCTGACCATTTTCCCCAGTTACTTCATTGGCTTTCTCAAACAGCTTCACTCGATCCTCAGGAGCAAAATAGTAGAGTAAATTGTTCATCATGGCTACATCAAATGGCTCTCCGTCCCATTTCCACGTCATCATATCATCAGGGTAGAGGTTAATCGGTGATTTTAACGGAAAATGGATGTGGTCCTCTGCATCCAAACAAACCGATCGATTTTTCTCAATTCCAACAAGTTTCATATTTTCAAGCTTCGCCCCAATACGCGATAAATAACCTGCATATCCTGCACCAAAATCAATGACAGAAGTTGCATTTGTTGATTTAATGGCTTGATAAATCTTTGGAAAGGCAAACCGTTCAATAAAGCTTGATGTCGCTGCAACAGTTCCACCATAGTCTTCATCCTGATAGAGGGCATGTTGATCTTTGTTTAGTAAATCCGGATAAGAAAGCAAAATCGGAATATGTAATTCCATCATTTCTTTTAATAAAATGCCAACAGACTGCTCACTATTTTTGGATATTGACTCCACCATATGTTTCTTTGAACGAATTTTTCCATTCTCTTCATTTGTTAAATGACCGATTGCCACACCAACATCGGCCCATCTTGTTAGAAGCAGTTCATTCATGTCTCGTTTGGTCGCAACGCTTGAGACGGTGGTGCCGGATTCGAATTCATCAAATAAATCGTGTACATATCCTACGTGAGCGTGCCAGGCATATAAAAAGGGCTCATTACTTTTCATCCACTTTCGAGCACGCCAGATCCTTTTAATTTCTTTCATTTTACTTCCTCCCGTCTCATTTGCGATACCACGGATAGTCATCTTCCTTCGTAAACATCCTTTTCCTTTTATGGTATTTACTTAATTTCCCGTTCCCTATCGAAGCTGGAATGAATCCTGCTTGTTTCATACGATCCAACAAGGTGAATTTCCAAATTCCCAGACCTGACGTATTCAGCATCTGTTTAAAATGAAGGAGCGGGGAATGCTCCGTTTGCTTCACTCCTTTTATACGAAGCTTCTGCCACGGCCGATAAGGAAATGAGTAAAGCAATGCAGCCTGGTGGCTTAATGTTGAAACATATTCTGCTCGCGGCTTTCTTACTTTTTCATACCACTTTAGATGCTTCCAATCCGTTTGATTTGTTTGAAACATCCAGCAGAGAAGTTCTCCTAACACATCTGAATCCTGAATTGCCAGGTTCATACCTTCGCCTGCCATAGGGTGAACGCTATGAGCTGCATCTCCAGTTAAAATAAAATTGTTCTTCACGTAATTTGAAACATTGTGTCTAACCGGAATCATGAGCTGAATTTTTTTCCACGCATCAATCTGATGCACATAGCCTTTAAGTTCAGGCATCAGTTCACAATAAGCACGGTAAAACGATTCCAGTCCCTCTTCTCGCATCGTCTTAAATTCACCTGGTTTAATTAAGAGAACGCTTCTCACTTCATTGTTTGGAAGCGGGAAAAGGCCAACAAATTTATTTTGAGTCGTAATGATCGTTGACTGATCGAGCGTTTCTGGTCTCGGAAACGAAACTGTTAAGAAATGATGATTGTATTTCGTATTCTTCATCTCAACTTCCATTGCCGTTCTTGTCGGAGATGCCCTTCCCTCGGCGCCAATATAAAAGTTTGCATGAATTTCACGCTCTCCTTCTTTCGTTTGAATAATGGCTTTCCTGTTCTCAGGCTCTTCTTCAGTAAAACCCGTTAATTTCGCAGGCTGTATATAATCAACCGAATCATATTTCGAAGCTTCTTCAAACAAAAGCTCTTTTAGCCGCTCATGCGGAATCATAAGTGACGTGTTGTATGGAGATGGGATTACATCGTAACGGAACTCATTAACACTCAGCTGTTCCATTGATCCATCATCTGTTTGGTTATACTCGTAAAATTCAATCGAAGGTAACAGAAACCCGTTCTCTTTCACAACTTCTAGCACATTAATCCGATCAAGAACTTCAAGGCTCTTTGGCTGAAGCAGTTCTCCTTTATAAATCAACCCACTCTTTTTATCTTTTTCAATTAATAGCGTTTTCACATTACACTGTCCTAATTTAACAGCGAGTGTAAGTCCTGATATGCCTCCCCCAATGATCATCACATCATAATCCATGTACCATCACCTCTTCTTCGCTATTTTTTCTATTCCCTTCCAATTGATGCTTGAAACAGTCGAAGCACATTCGAGAATAGCCTCTGGCGGCGAATATAACGACTGTTTGAATGTGGAGCATCCTACACCAATATTTCCAGTTGGTTAACTCAAAAAAAGACCGACCACAATGGGTCGATCTTTCTTACGTTGCTAGCGGAAAGCGTTTTGATAAAAGAAGCTTTTCAAAACGGTCCTTATTCAAAGGTTTACTATAGAAAAATCCTTGAGCAAAATTACAGCCAAAACTTCGTATAATGTCTCCCTGCTCTTTCGTTTCAATTCCTTCTGCCACGATTGATAAATTCAACCCTTCGCACATTGTGATAACAGCTTTTACAATCGCTGCATCTGCGTTATTTTCTTGAAGGTTTCGAATAAAGGATTGATCTATTTTTAGGATATCAAGTGGAAAATCCTTTAAGTAACTAAGAGAAGAGTAACCAGTACCAAAATCATCAATCGATACTTTAATGCCCATTCCTCGTAATTCGTTCAACATTGAAATACTGTAATCGGTATTCACAAGCGTTGTGCTCTCTGTTACTTCTAGATGTAACGAATGAGGCGAGAGTCCTGAAGCTCTTAAAGCTTCTCTAACGGATTCAACGAATCGCTCACTCTGGAACTGTCGACCAGACACGTTAACACTAATGGATAAATCGTTGTATCC
Source organism: Bacillus sp. N1-1 (assembly GCF_009818105.1). Classification (NCBI taxonomy): domain Bacteria; kingdom Bacillati; phylum Bacillota; class Bacilli; order Caryophanales; family Bacillaceae; genus Bacillus; species Bacillus sp. N1-1. The sequence continues at coordinate 1,673,211 of NZ_CP046564.1, read as the reverse complement.
AAGCGCCTGCCACCTGCTCGTTTGCATGCACGCTTCATTTAACACCCAAATGCCAATTTCTTCAATCAAGCCTGTTTCTTCTGCGAGCGGTATAAATTGAGCTGGCGAAACGAGACCTAGCTTCGGATGATTCCAGCGAATCAAGGCTTCACAAGCATAAATTTTCTTCTCATCAAGATTCACTTGAGGTTGGTAAAATAACGTAAGCTCTTCTTTCTCAAGCGCTCTTCTTAAATAACTTTCAAGTTCTAAACGCTCAAAAGCCTCATCTGTCATTTCATCTGTATAAAACTCAATATAGTTGGCACCCTGTTGTTTGGCTCGATCCAATGCGATATAAGCATTTTTCATGAGCGTATCCAAATCCTGTCCATCAAGTGGAAACAGACTAATTCCAATGCCTACTGTCATAAAGTACTCCACATCATCAAAGAGAATTGGCTGTTTTAGATGATCAACAACCCGCTTTGCGAGCATTAACGCATCTTTTTCACACGTAAGTCCGGGAAGGAGAACGGTAAATTCGTCCCCACCAAACCTTGCAAGAACGGCGTCATCTTTAATGGCTTCCTTTATACGTGAGGTTACTTGTTTTAGAATTTGGTCTCCACGCTGATGACCAAGGCTATCATTGATTAACTTAAACCGATCAAGGTCGATAAACATCACAGCCAGTTTTTCTTCTTCATTCTTTAATGATTCATTTAATAATTTCTCAAACAACAGGCGATTAGGTAGCTCTGTAAGAACATCATAATACGCAAGATGAGCAATTTTTTCTTCAGCCTTTCGCTGATTCATAATGCTTTTAGCAACCCCATACGCACCTGTAATTTCTCCATTTACAATAATCGGGATATTTGTAATGGTAAATAACACGCTGACTCCGGATTTATGAACAAGATGAGCGTCATACGTTTGAGCCATCCCCTGGAACGTTTGATAAAATTTCTCTTTTGTCATTTGGACATCTTCAGAAGAGACAAACTGAAGGGAATGCTTACTCATCACTTCTTCGGAAGTATATCCAAGTAGCGATTTGAGTGCCGGATTTACACTCGTAATTTTACCGTATACATCAACAGAGTAAACAAGATTCGGGTTTTGTTCAAACAGAGATTTAAAGCGCTGCTCTGACTGCTGAAGATTGGTGTTTAACGTCTCTAACTCTTCTGTGGAAGCTTTAATTAAATGTGATAGTGCCATTAAACCATCCAAGTCATTCATCTCCTGATTGTGTAATGGTAGATGCCTTACAGCTTTTTGTTTGACATCTTTTTCGTTAAAATGCGCAAAGACCATCCTGTTCTCTTCATAGTGAAAATCAGTGCCATCTGAGTAATATTCAGATTCAAGCAAAATAGATGTAAGTGTGCAAAGCTCCTCTAGACTATCAAAATAACGAACAATTCCGTTTGCAAAAAGCTTCGGAAGCGAAGCAGATGAGAAAGAAAAGAGACTTTCTAAGCCATCCATTTCAGCGTGTTTTTGAATTCGCTCATAAGAGTGAGCCATTTGTGTGGCGTCTCCGTAAGAAAACTGGAGCTTCGATCCTTTAGCAAGGAATGCGTTTACCGTGACAGAACCATCTCGATGTTTCTTTAAAACGGAAATTGGCTTTTCTTTTCCATTTAGTAAGTGAAGCAAAGGCACATGAGCGGACGATTCAGGTAGCCGTTTCGCCATATCATAGCCTAAATACTTCTCATAGAATTCTATTGAAGTAAGGCCATCTATTTCAAAAATACGGGATCCAAGAGCTTTTGTAACCTGGAACGATCGTCCTGCTGGTTTCCAAAAGGTTTCCTCATAAACTTTTGTATGCAGGTTCTGTCCACTTATGCGGACGCCTACGATCCCTTTTGATAGGACTTGCTGACCAGCTACAATGAAGGAAGTCTGATTCATTCCAGAAGCTTTACCACCAATGAATGGTGTTTTTCCCATCATTGTTAAAACAGTTTGATCATCGATTCCACTATTAAATAAAATGACAAGTTCTTTTGGATCACCTTCAAACGGTTTATGCAAAATGGAGCTTTCAATCACAAATGGCTTCACTTCTGCATGGTCAAACGTTGTGAAAGAAACCAGGATGCCTTCTGTTACCGAGTTACTCTCATAAAATGCGCCTTCCGCGGTGGCCCCAATTAGCACTGCATGAGGTAAAAAAGTCGTTATCGTCTGTGCAACACCAGCCGCATGCTCTTTGTTATGCGAAAAACAATATAGTTGAACGAATACGGCATGTGCCTGAAACAATTCCGAGTGATTCACCATATATTCGCGCAGGTTTTCTTCGTGAGAGACCTTAACTGAAAATGTTCTCAAGCTTTTCACACCTCATCCTTCAATGCCTTTAATTCGAAAGTTTTTATTATGTTTATAATATCAAAAACTAGAATGTACGAATACATCTATTCCAGAAATATGCCAATCTACCCTACTTCCTATATCGGCACAAATAAATGAAACATTTAATAGAAAAAAACCACCTATAATAAGGTGGTTTTAGGACTTATAGCTGATAAAGGTGCAGTACAGAATACCCATAAAAAACGACGAGTAGAAAAGCGAACATAAATTGAAGCCAAAATGGCCAAATGATTTTTTCTTTTTTTCCTCTTACAAGGATCATTTCCATTGAAAAAATGAGCCAGAGCGCAACAACGCCTTTTACAATTGAAGGACCCCAAAATTGGTATCCTACAACAAGGAACATTCCCGTAATGACTGTAAGAATATAAAATATCCGAAGAACTAGATGGATTTTATTTTGCGCTTTCCCTTTTCCAGCCCTCATGAAAAAGTAGCTTACAAGAAAAAGAATAAGTGTTAACCCCCAGGCCGTATAATGGGCATGTAGCATTCATGATCTCCCCTTTTACCACAGTATCTCTCTCATCATATCACGAAAAACCGTTGTGAGCAGGGAATGGAACATCCTTCCTAATTTCCCTCAAATGATAGGAAGGAAACGATTTCATTGTTATACTAGAAAGGAAGCAAGAATTAAACGAATGGGAGTGAACGGTAATATGGTACAAACAAAAGATATTATCCAAATGACAGAGCAATACGGCGCACACAATTATCATCCACTGCCAATTGTTATTGCAGAAGCAGAGGGTGTTTGGGTAAAAGATCCCGAAGGAAATCGTTATATGGATATGCTTAGTGCTTATTCCGCAGTTAACCAGGGACATAGACACCCAAAGATTATTCAGGCTTTAAAAGATCAGGCTGATCGCGTGACGTTAACTTCTCGTGCTTTCCATAACGATCAACTGGCTCCTTTTTATCAAGAAGTTTCTGAATTTACGAACAAAGAGATGATCCTTCCAATGAATACGGGTGCAGAGGCAGTTGAAACGGCTGTAAAAGCCATGCGTCGCTGGGCTTATGAGGTGAAAGGCGTAGAGAAAGATAAAGCTGAAATTATTGCTTGTGAAGGAAACTTCCACGGTCGTACAATGACAGCTGTCTCCCTTTCTTCTGAAGAGGAGTACCAGCGAGGATTTGGTCCGATGCTTCCAGGAATTAAATTGATTCCATATGGTGATCTTGATGCGTTGAAAAAAGCAATCACACCTAATACAGCTGGCTTCTTATTTGAACCGATTCAGGGCGAAGCTGGTATTAACATTCCGCCTGAAGGCTTCCTTAAAGAAGCGTATGATTATTGTAAAGAGCAGCGCGTTCTATTCGTTGCGGACGAAATTCAAGCTGGACTGTGTCGCTCTGGTAAGCGATTTGCATGTGATTGGGATAACGTTGAACCTGATATGTACATTCTCGGTAAGGCACTTGGTGGCGGTGTATTTCCAATCTCGTGTGTAGCAGCAAACGAAGAAGTACTCGGCGTATTTACTCCTGGCTCACACGGATCAACATTTGGAGGAAATCCACTGGCGTGTGCCGTATCGGTTGCGTCATTAGAAGTTCTCGAAGATGAAAAGCTTGCCGATCGCTCTCTTGAACTAGGGAACTACTTTCAGGATAAATTGAAAGCCATCAACAATCCTGTCATTAAAGAAGTGCGCGGTCGCGGTCTTTTCATAGGTGTTGAACTTCATGAAGCAGCTCGTCCATATTGCGAGAAGCTAAAAGAAAAAGGCTTACTCTGTAAAGAGACGCACGAAACCGTCATTCGATTTGCCCCTCCGCTTATTATCAGTGAAGATGATTTAAACTGGGCAATCGAACAAATTACTGAAGTGTTATCTGTACAATAGCAATAAAGGAAAGCCTCGCTAAATTTAGCGAGGCTTTCTACTATTCTATAATCCGATTGAAACGTATTTTGTTTCAAGATACGCTTCAATGCCTTCATGACCGCCTTCACGTCCAATCCCACTTTGCTTCATGCCACCAAACGGCGCCTGTGCAGCAGACGGTACGCCGTCATTCCAGCCAACAATCCCATAATCAAGCGCATTAACCACATGATTTCCTCTTCGAACGCTTTCACTAAAGACGTATGCCGCTAAGCCAAATGGCGTTTGGTTCGCATATTTAATCGCTTCCTCGTCCGTTTTCACTTTCTGAATCGGCGCGACCGGTCCGAACGTTTCTTCGTTCATAATAAGCATGCCCGGCGTTACGTCCTTCAAAATCGTCGGACGATAGAAATAGGATCCGTTTTCTTCATATCCTTCTCCACCAACTACGCATTCAGCACCCTGACTAAGCGCATTTTGTACGTGCTTTTCCACTTTTTCGTAACCATCTTTGTCGATCATAGGGCCAATGTCTATCCCTTTTTCTAATCCGTTTCCAACTTTAAGCTCTTTCGTTTTTTCAGCGAACTTGGAAATGAACTCCTCATAAATTATCTCTTGCACGTAAACGCGATTACCGCAAATACACGTTTGACCGCCATTTCGAAATTTCGACGCAATCACACCGTCCACCGCTTTATCAATATCCGCATCATCAAGAACAATAATTGGGGCATGTCCACCGAGCTCGAGTGAAATATTTTTCACCGTTTCTGCCGCCTGTTCCATCAATTTCTTACCAACCTCAGTTGATCCCGTAAACGTCATTTTACGAACGTGGGGGTTACTCATGAGCTCGCCTGCAACTTCAGAAGATTTTCCCGTAACGAGGTTAACAACCCCCTTTGGTATTCCAGCTTCTTCACAAAGCTCTACAAGTCTTACAGCCGTTAGTGGCGTTGCAGAAGGTGGCTTAACGACAAACGTACACCCTGCAGCTAAAGCTGGCGCAAGTTTCCGCGCAATCATTGCCGCTGGAAAATTCCATGGTGTTATCGCTCCGACAACCCCTACCGGCTGTTTGCGCACTTCCATCATACGCCCTTCTTTGTGTGGAGGAATTGTCCGCCCATATACACGTTTCCCCTCTTCTGCGAACCATTCAACGAAAGAAGCGGAATACGCTACTTCCCCTTTTGATTCATGAAGTGGTTTCCCCATCTCAAGCGTCATCAGCTCAGCTAGTTCATCTTCATGATCCATCATAAGACTATGGAGTTTCTTTAAGTATGATGACCGCTCATAAGCGGTGAGGCTTGACCATGCTGGAAATGCCTTGTGTGCAGCGTCAATTGCCTTCTTTGTTTCCGATTTACCACCTACCGGAACAGTACCAACGAGTTCTCCAGTTGCTGGGTTGTTCACTTCAAGCTTTTCGAGATCCTGACCTGTCCACTCACCATTAATGTAATGAAATTTTTTCATTTTGCTAACCCTCCTAGTTCAGTTCTCTGGATAACAATTCCTTTTTTGAGAATAAATTAAACACAAGAACGTTATCTTATACTTATTTCATTACGTAAAGTGCCGATTCCTTCTATGTGTATTTCGATGACGTCTCCATCTCCTAAATATTTAGGAGGATTGAATCCCTTGCCTACCCCAGCCGGTGTTCCAGTTGCGATGATATCACCAGGCTCTAACGTCATGCCCTTTGAGAGAACGTGGATCAGCTCAGGAATATTGAAAATAAAATCGGACGTGTTGCCATTTTGTCTCACATCACCATTTACTTTCGTAACAATTTGTAATTGATGAGGATCGACAATGGAAGATTTATGTAAAATAGCAGGACCCACGGGACAGGAGTGATCCAGGCTTTTTCCTACGAAAAATTGACCGTGCTTTTTTTGAAGATCCCTCGCTGTGAGATCATTGATAATCGTATAGCCGAAAACATACTCCATGGCTTCATCCATGCTAATTCCTTTTCCTTCCTTACCGATCACAACCGCAAGCTCTCCCTCATAGTCAAGTGCTTCAGCTAGCTCACTTTCAAATGTTAATACTTGGTCTGGGCTGCTCACGGTTGTGGGCGCTTTCGTAAAAATCATTGGGTGCTTCGGAATGTCTTTCTCACTTCCCATTTCAATGGCATGGTCCCGATAATTTTTTCCAACACAAATTATATTTTTGGCTGGTTTCATGATAGGAGCTACGATCTCCACATCTTCGACTGAAACGTTATACTGAGCTGGAAATTCGTGAAAATCATCCAAATGAAGTTCCTCATGTTGGATAAACGTTCGCAAATCAGGGATGTCTACTCCTTGATCGCGATAATACGTTTTTAAATGAACAATTTGCTGATTCTTTTCATCTAAAATTCCAAACCCATATGCTTTCTTATCCTTAAATGAAACAAAATTCATGACAATAACCTCTCCTTTTCTTTAAACGCTTAAATCCATTATGACATGAACGTTGTAGTGTTTCATGAATAGTTTGATAACTTAATGATGTCATACAAAAAAGACCTGTATCGCTACAGGTCTTTCCGTTCATCCTTTGCTTTCGGTATCCACCTCTGGTTTTTCATCTTGGTCTTCTTGGCCTTTCTCCAGCTCTTCCTTCTCAGAAAGCAATTCAGTAAAGGCTTCTCTAGGCTTAGTTAACACTTTTTCCTTTAGCTGAAGACCTGAAAGAATTTCAACCTTGCCATTTTCTATTCGGCCTTGCTCTACTTTCCTTAAATGAAGCTCATCTTCTTCATACACAACAACATAGCTCTTATCATCTTTTTCAATTATACTTTCTGTTGGGACTGAAGGAGCATTGTTATTTTGATGAAGAGGGACGTCAATGACCACGTGCGTACCTGCCTTCATTTCACTTTCTTCACTTAATATAACGTTAAAATGATACATACTGAGACCCGTCTCTTCATCGACCTCATAAGGACGATCTTCTAGTATTGTCAGTCGGCCCGTTGCTGGTTGTCCTGGATAAGCGCCTGAACGTATAACAACTTCCTGATCCACAGCTAACGTTGGATAATCCAATTCATTAACAGAACCTTGAACAGTTAGCTTGTTTGACAAAACCGTTACGACGCTCTCCCCGTCTTCTGGTGTACGATTTACTTGTTCCACCGTTCCATCAAGCGTTGAATCAACGGATAATTCTACTTTTTCAGTATCCACCTCAGCAATTTGACGCTCCAACTCTTTCACATCAAGCTCAGCAAGTCTTTTCTTATACTCTGTATTTCTTATTTGTTCTTCGACATCTAACTGCAATTGAAGCTTTTGATCATCTTCTAGATCCTCGTTTGTTTCAATTCTCGATGACTGGACAGCAAGGTCACTTAGCTGATCATCAAGGACAGAAACAGCTGTTTCCGCCTTGTTCAATTGTGCTTTCAAATCAGATACATTAACGACTTCTCCATCATCATATTCAAAAAGAGATGTACCTATTGAAACATCGTCTCCTTCTTTTACGAGCACATTCGAGATATTCCCTCGAGACGATTGATAATAATAGGATTCCTCTAATTCTGGAATAAGGATCCCTTCAAAAGTTGAAAGTTCCTGATACGTCTTCCCTTTTACCGTGACGGTATCAAGCTTCTTCTCTCCTGCAATGACACTCTGTATGACCAGCGTGTTCGCAGTAATAAAAAGAAGTATAACAAGCGTAACGCTAATACTAATCCACAGTGACTTACGTTTCACAGATTGACCCTCCAACTTTTTCATTAAAATGCCGTTCTCATATAAGCCGTGATCGCAACCATAAATACGTTCAAAATGATAATCCAGAAAAGAGCGTATCCTCTGGAGACAGTAGTACTCTGCCTAATCGCCGCATACTGAACAAACGTGCCCCATGCAAGAAATAGCGACAAACTATAGCTAAAATACAGCCAGAATGGAATGTTTGTTAGCAAATCAACGTATACACCTAGACTATACGGGGAAATGAGCGACGGTTCATGAAGAAATGGGATAAAGGGTAGCTGAAGAAGCATACCGATTAAAAGAATAAAGACAACATAGCTATTTATGTAAGCAAGTCTTTTGAAGCCAACTTGCTGAAAAAACGGCCAGTACAGTAGCGCACCTCCTACCACGATGACAGTTAGTGTCAGAACACCAAGCAGACCATCTGTGATAACTTCACTGAGGACAAAAAGCAAACGCTCATCAGGCGCAATCCCCGTATATTCTGGCATTTCTCCAGCATATTTAATGTTCATAAATGACGTAATCCCAACAATTAGAAAAGAAAAAATAGCGAGTAAAATTAAGCGCCACCACGACCCTTTCAACCGATAGGCTGAGTGAAGTGGTCGAAAGTGTGAAAAAGGTTTAAAACTTCCTAAAACTAGTCTCATAGAATGCGACATCCATGTTCCTCCTATGTAAGTTACCTCAACTACTATTCATATTTTTACATAAACTCTCGTATTTTGACAGTATCTTTCAAGAAAAAAAGAGAAAACATGTTTGAAGGACATGTTTTCTCTCTGTTAAAAGCACCTGCCCAAGCATACCTGTGCTTATTACTGGTACGGGTGTGGCCGGGATGGCACTTTATTGGCTAAAATCTTGATATATTGGCCATTTTTCCTTTTTATTGGCCAAATTCGAAATATATTATCCAAAACCCCAATTTATTGGCTAACAAGAATTATTCTCGCAACCATACCTGAACTTACAACGATTCCATTTCGATTCGACTTCCTCGACCAGATGGTTCTGAAGGAGAGACAATCACTTTTCTCGGCAGTCTTGCCCTAAGTTCTGGAACGTGACTGATGACACCGACGGATAAACTCTCGTTTTGTAACTTTTCAAGCGCCGTAATCACCGTATCTAGCAGCGATTCGTCCAGTGTACCAAACCCTTCGTCCAGGAAGAAAAATTGCAGTGGATGCGCTCCCCTTAATTGGATTTGTCCAGAGAGAGCAAGTGCGAGCGCCAGAGACGTTAAGAACGTTTCGCCTCCAGATAAGGTAGAAACAGGTCGCTTTACTCCTCCGTTCGCATCATCACGAATTAAGAAACCTCCAGCTGAATCAACCTCAATCGCATACCTTTGGGAGGTTAGATCACCAAGTTTTTGTGAGGCGTCGAGACTCACCTGTTCGAGCTGTTCAGAGGCAATAAACTCAACAAAACTATTTCCTCGGAAAACTGTTTGAAGCTTACCGAGCTTTTCGAGTTCTTCACTAACTGTTTTTCGAACCGTCTCCAGTTCCATGTAACGATCATGCCGCTTTGTCACATCATCGAGATGATGACGTGCTGCAGCAAATTGAGAGAGCGCTTCTTCTCGAACTTCGTTTGCTCTTGTTGCGTGCTGGATCGTTTCATTATAGTGATCTTCTGAAATTGTTCTTCCCGCAAGCTTTTCGTTAAGCTCATCGATTGAGTACTCCGTTTGCTTCCATTCATTCCGATACGCTTCCACACGCTTTTCCCAATTAAGTTTCTGTTCCTGGGATACTTCAGCATTTCGAATCTGAGTTCGATTTTCGAATATAGAAGATGCTTCAGCCGCTTCATAGGTTTCTAATGCTTTCTTTAAACGAAGTTGCGCATCGTTATTATAGTTCTCATCAGCAGCAGCACGTCTTTCAGTTTGCTGATAGCGTTCTTGTGCATGTTGCAGTTGCTCGAGCGAACTTTTTTCAGCCTGACGAATCTCATTTAGCTGCTTATTTACTTGCGTTAAACCTTCTTGTGCAGACGTATTTCCGACAATCGCGATATAATCTGCATTCGCTTTTTTCAATTGTTCGGATAGTTGATGAATCGAGCTTGTTAACTCTACCTTTCGGACAGAATACTGCTGCATCTTTTCCTGAAGCTCCTGAAGACGTTGTTCTTTTGCTTCGATATAGGGACCGCTTTTCGAAAGTCTTTCACGTATAACGTCTGCTTGTTGATCCATTTTTTCAATTTGAACCACTTCCGCTTCAATTTGGTGAACTGAAAGAGATAATTCTTTCTGGATGGTTTCCTCAATCGAAGCCGTTTCTTTGCTTAAATCCATTCGTTTCTCAGTCTTGGATTTAAGCTCGTTCTGAACTTGTGTCAGCTGATAAGCATACTCAGAAACTTTTGACTGCTTCTCTTGAATGTTTTTCCCTGAAAACTTCACTTTCTCTTCTAATTCGCGAACATCTTGAGCAAGGGACTTCATTTCAGTAAGAATTTCTTCTATTGAGAAGTTACGCTTCACTTCGTTCAAGTCTTCCTTCTGAACGTTAGACAATCCTTCTTCTTGCACTGTCATCGCATCAGACATTTGTTCTAGCTGATACTGAAGCTGCTTCGCTGATTGAAGCTTATCTTTTAACGTTTCACGCGTTTGTTCCTTTTGCTGTAGGAGATCTTTGATTTCCCCTGTATCATCTTCTCCATCTGCCAGGTGAACATGTTCCTTCGCTCCACAAACCGGGCATGCGTCGCCTTCTTCTAACCCTTTTGCAAGACGAATGGCAATGGCATGCGTTCGACTTTCATCTAGTTTACGCTCGTTATGTTCGACTTCCTCTTGAACCGTTCGAATGTGCTGTTCGAGCGTTAATTTGTGGGAAGAAACGGCATGGTAAGTTGAAAGAATAGCTTGGTAATAGCCTTTATACCGCTCTCTCATTTCATTCAGATTTTTTAAGGTTTCCTCGTAAAGAGGCTTCAGTCGCTTTTGTTCATTGTCCTGCATTTTTTCTTCAATTTTAGCCGATTCAAGCTGTTTACTGAGCGACTGGAACTCCTGCTTTAAGCTTTGTGCTCTTCCCATTTTCTTTCGTTTTTCTGGGGTGACCTGAAGGCTTGTAAGTTCTTCATTTAGATCAGACTGAAGCGTCCGCGCTTTCTTTAAATCTTGTTTCGCTTTTGATGTTTCCTCTTCAGCCGCTTTCGCTTCTTTATCATGTAGTATAGACTGCTGTTCAATGTCCTTTAACTGTTTGTTAAGCTTATTGATTTCTTTTTCAAGTGCTAAGCCTCGCTCAAGATCATTTAGTTGTTTAATGAGAAGCGGCTCTTGCTTCTCCTTGTTTGACCGTTCTTCCTCGTAAGCTTTTTTCGTTGTTTGAAAGAATGACTTCATTTCTTCTAATACACGTTTCGTCTCTTCGTATCGAAGCTTTGCATCCTGCACTTCTTTCTCAGTCGCTTCAACCGCATCTAAATATGGTTTTATTTGTGCAGCCGCCGTTGCTTGGGCGATCTTTTCTTCAAGTGCATCGATTTCAGCCTGGCCTTTTGCAAGCGTGTTTTTCTTAGCTTGGAGGTCCGCAAGCTGTTGTTGAAGGTTCCAGATTTCCATCACGTGTTCTTTTTGCTTTTCAGCTAAAATGAGGTCTTCCTTTGCTTTTTGAGCTGCTTTTTCGGCCGTATCCAAAGCATTCTTCGCTTCTTTAAGAAATTCTTTTGAGGCATCGCCAAGGCCTGTTTGCTCCGCGGATACTTCATTTAAATAATGTTTTTTCTCATCCACTCGTGATTTTAATCGCCGGTTGAACTGATCTCCATATTTTTCAAGCTGAAAGAGGCGCTGGAGCATCTGCCTTCTTTCTGTTCCTTTGAGTGATAAAAACTCCGCAAATTTCCCTTGAGGTAAAACAACAGCGCGAGTGAAATCATCGATTGTTAAACCGAGAATTTCCTGGATTTTTTGGGAAACATCGCGGTCTTTATCAGCTAGTACCGTATTCTCTTCTCCGATTTCGATAAGACGAGAATTAGCAGAGCGAATAGATACATCACCCGATCGTTTATACGTACGTTCTACCCGATAGCGTAAGTCACTCAGTGCGAACGTGAATGACACAGATAAGGTACCTTCCGCATGGTTCATAATCCCCTGGGTATTATTTGTTGCCCGTTCTACTTTGCCGTAAAGAGCTAGCGTCATCGCATCAAGAAGAGAGGATTTCCCACTACCTGTTGGGCCAAAAATCCCGAAAATCCCTCCCTGACAAAGCGTTTCAAAGTCAATCTCTTGTTTTTCACGAAAACTATGCAGTCCTGAAACAGACAAGGTAATTGGTCTCATTTTCTCACTCCTCTCTTACTCCTCTTCCTCTGACTGTGATAATTCTAGAAAAAGCTGGACAAGTTCATCATCTGGTTCAGCACCATCTGTTTGCTTTTCATAAAACCGTTTAAAAAGTTCTTCTATTGGTAAATTAGCATACGACACTTCACGCTGTTCTTCTTTCTTTTTAAAAACGGGTCTAATATGTATAAAGCCTTTATGTTGACTTCGAAGACGATGAATTTCTTCAATGGAAAGCGTATCATTTAAATGCACTTCGAGATCGATCCATGCTTCCTCGTCTTTTCCTTCTTCTAACCATGTATACACTTGTTCGATTCCCTCATTCGCAACCCAGCGCACAAGCGATTTTCCAGACTGTAACGGAATTTCACTAATGTGAGCTAGTCCATCCGGCTCAACATCAATAATCGTCACTGATTTGGCTTGATTGGCCTCCGAAAAGCTATAGGCTAGAGGAGACCCTGAATAGCGGGCAAGGGCAGAACCTTTCGTAATCGTCTGAGGGCGGTGTAAATGTCCAAGCGCCACGTACTGCGCTTGTTCTGGCAAGGAATTGGCAGAGACGGTATAAGCTCCACCAACTTGAATCGGTCTTTCTGAATCACTTTCACGACTTCCAGCTACGTAAATGTGGCTCATCGCAATATGAACAGCATCCTCACCACCTGCCTCAGATAAATCGCTAAATAACTTTTTTACGCGATCGTCATAAGCGAGCTGGAGTGCATCTTCTTCCTGGCCATCTGTTAAGCATTCATTTAATCGCGATTCCGACGGATAAGGAAGAGCTGCGATAGAAAGCTTTTGTCCATTTCTAACTGTAATGTTAACCGGATCCGTTGTTGGAAATCCTATAATCGTGATGCCACTTGTATGGGCTAACGGACGTGAAGCCGATAAGCGTTCTGGATTGTCGTGGTTGCCTGAAATAATAATAAGTGGACGCTCGCCTCTGCTCGTTAATTTCACAGCAGCTTCATAAAAAAGGGTTTCTGCGGCTGCTGGGGGGTTGACGGTATCAAACACGTCACCAGCCATTAAAATCGCGTCTACATTTTCTTCATCTGCAATCATTTGAAGCTCTTCAAGAAACGCTCGCTGTTCAGGTAGGCGGCTTCTACCTTCTAATGTTTTGCCAAGATGCCAGTCAGCGGTATGAAGCAATTTCATGTTTCTCACTCCTTATCGTTTTATTTTTGAAACGAAGAAGCCGGACATTCGCCCGGCTATTTTTAATCGATTAAGAGTGATTTGCCACCATCAAAAAAGAAAAGAATTTTTTCTTTACATGGCAAACCCCAAATCTCATTAATCGCTTTTTCATATAGTTGAAGCTGTGTTGTATAACGACGTTTCATTGTCTCCATTGCCTGCTGCTCTGAAGAAAAACGATTTTCAATCACGTCTGTTTTATAATCGACTAATCGTAATTCTCCGTGTTGATCGCGCAAGATACAGTCAATAACACCCTGTAACACGACCGTTTCTTGGTCTCCTTTGAAATCTGGATAAATCCACTTTGAATCCACCCCAAGACTAAAGGGAACCTCCTTATATATTTCGACCGCGTTTCTCATCTTGTCACCTAGATCAGAATCAATCAAGTGCTTGATTTGCTTCACATCAATGGCTTGAGCCTGATCGTTTGTTAACAATTCTTTCGTTTCAAGCTTTGCGATTAATTCTTTAATATCATTTTCTTCATGCCGCTGTTGTAAATCAATGTGCTGCATGACGATATGCATCGCGGTTCCGCGCTCAGCAGGCGTAAGCTTTTTACTTTGAAGAAAGCGGGGGCGTTCTTTTAGAGATTGGCTAAAGCCTTTTACTAGGCGATCGTCACTACGTTCGTCCTGGAAAATTTCCCGCTGACGCTTCACTTCCGTTACAGACTGCTTCGATCTTGTTTCAGCAGCTGCCTGGTGTGGATATGTCCAATTAAGACGATTATGAACAACGTCTTTAAAGGCACTTTCTTCTGGAACGTAGGCTTTCCTTCGAAGGAGTTCCTCGTATTCCTCGTGTTTCTTAACGTCTTCTTCTTCAACTTGAGAAAAATCCGAAGCTTGATGGAGCGTTAACGACCATCGTGATGGGTGATGAAAAACCTCATCATGTTTCGGGAAACTAGCTATTCCCTCTGTTATTGAAGAAAGGTCTTGATGCCTGATAATAGCTGGCCCAATCCAGTTCAAATACGTTTTACTTGTTGAGCGCTCATAATCGGAAAGGAGCCACTCCTCTCCTGGTGCCTCTGCCCAGGAGAGTAATTCTTTCTCCCAGTCATTTACCGTGCCGACTAAAATTAATTTTTCTTTTGCTCTCGTCAAAGCAACGTAAAGCACCCGCATTTCTTCAGCTAATAGCTCAAGCTTCATTCGCTTTTGTAATGTAAAGTAAGGCAACGTCGGATAGCTAATACGATTGATTGGATCAATGTATTTCGTTGCTAAACCGAATTCTTTATGGAGAAGCATTTGGTTTGCCATGTCTCTCATGTTGAATTGCTTTGCTATGCCTGCGACAAAGACAACAGGGAATTCAAGTCCTTTGCTTTTATGAATCGTCATCACGCGCACAACATCTTCCTGCTCTCCAAGCGCACGGGCTGTTCCGAGATCGCTTCCCCGCTCCTTCATTCTGTCAATAAAGCGAAGAAAGCGGAACAATCCACGAAATGAAGTTGCTTCGTATTGTCTTGCACGATCATACAAAGCACGCAGATTCGCCTGGCGCTGCAAACCAGCAGGCATTCCGCCGACAAATTCATAGTAATTCGTTTCACGATACAATTGCCAAATTAATTCGCTTAACGACGACTGCCTTGCCTGTTCTCGCCAACGATTTAAATCATCGATAAACCGTGTTATTTTCTCTGAAAGCTCATCCGACTCTGTCTCACAATACGCCTGCATGGCGAGATAATAACTTGATTGCTTCTCATTTATCCGAATCAATGCAAGTTCTTCTTCCGATAACCCAATAATCGGTGATCGCAAGACAGATGCGAGCGGGATATCCTGATAGGGATTATCGATCACGTTTAGCAGACTCATCATAATCGCTACTTCTGTCGCTTCAAAATACCCTGTCGCAAGGTCTGAATAAGATGGAATACCCGCCTGCTTTAATTCCTCCATCATAACCGGTGCCCAGCTAGAAGTGGCGCGCATTAAGATCACCATATCTCTGTACTGAATGGGTCTCATGCGATCTTCTTTTCGGTCGTATATTTTCGTTCGCTCGTTTTCGCTCTTTCCCATCATGGATTTAATGTTGGATGCGATCAGACGTGCTTCAAGCTGAACTTTTTCGACCTCTTCTTCCTCTTCATCAGAGCTTTGATCAATCACATGGACTTCTGGTACCACCGATTGAGACTTGGGATACTCTGCACCAGTAATAAGTTCAGCTGCACGATCATATTTAATTTCCCCAACGCGTTCATCCATAATTTGTTTAAAAATAAAGTTGGTGCTATTTAAAACTTCCTCACGACTTCGAAAGTTTCGTGCAAGATCGATCCGTTTAGTAGGCTCCTCTGAAGAGCGGCCAAACGACTTATATTTTGCTAGAAATAACCCGGGCTCAGCCAGTCTAAACCTGTATATACTTTGTTTAACATCACCTACCATAAAACGATTCCCACCGTGTTCGGAAGTTCGGCTAATGGCATTAAGAATCGTTTCTTGAACAGAGTTCGTATCCTGGTACTCATCAATGAGCACTTCGGCGAACTGCGTCTGATATTCCTTCGCCGCACTTGAAGCGATAGGGTTATCAGGTGTTGATGCCTCATCTAATAAAATCGAAAGACAGTAATGCTCAAGGTCACTATAGTCAACAAGTCCCTTTTCTTTCTTAAGATCAGTATACTTATCCCTAAATTCATTTACGAGAGAAGCTAACGTTTCAAGAACAGGCGCAAGTT
Source organism: Bacillus sp. N1-1 (assembly GCF_009818105.1). NCBI lineage: Bacteria > Bacillati > Bacillota > Bacilli > Caryophanales > Bacillaceae > Bacillus > Bacillus sp. N1-1. The sequence goes on along the minus strand of NZ_CP046564.1, from coordinate 1,656,981 downwards.
TCTGGATATCCTCGAGATACTCCTCTGCTTCCCGTTGAAACAGATCTTCTTTCATACTTTGAACAATTTTCTTAACCCGATCACGCATTCCTTTGACGGCGTCAATAAGCTCAGGATCAAACTGGTCACCTTTACAAGGCTTTAAGCGTCCAAATGAAACAGCTTCAAACGCGTTTTTTAATGCTTCCCATGATTCCTTAGAAGCGTAAAGAAGTCCATTCACCATTTCGCGCTCGACTTCCAAGGTTGAAAGGTACGGTTCTGGACCACCTGGGGAAGATGAAATGGAAATGGCCTTTTCCTGCACTTCACGCATTCCTTCTAACTGAAGCACAACATCTTTCTTTAATTCCTCTACCCAGATCAGCTCATCGAAGCGCTTATCACCTGCATTTTTATATAAATCTACACTATCTACCAACCACTGTTTCGGCCAAGGATGACTTGAAGAGAAATGAAAAAGCCGTTCAACTAGAAGCTGAAGATCGACATCGCTACGATCGCTACTATAGCGATCGACGAGGTCATAAAACGCTTCATTTTCTTTCTGGCTGTAGTGCTCTTCAAAAAGCTCTTCCATCGCTTCTTCACGAAGTAAAGCGGCTTCCGTTTGATCAGCTACGCGAAAAGCAGGGTCAAGATCTATCTTGTAATAATAGCGGCGAAGAACTTCCATACAAAACGAATGTAGTGTAGAAATAGAAGCACGATTTAACATGGAAAGCTGTCTTCTTAAATAAAGCGAAGAAGGATCTTCCTTCAGCTTTTCTTCGAGCGCTTCTCCAATTCGGTGGCGCATTTCAGCAGCTGCTGCATTTGTAAATGTTACGACTAGAATTCGATCAACTTCAGCAGGATCATTTTCATCGGCTAATCGCCTTATAATTCGTTCAACTAAAACAGCGGTTTTTCCGGATCCTGCCGCTGCAGCTACTAAAACATCTTGATTTCTTGAAGCAATGGCTTCCCACTGCTCATCCGTCCATCTTGATCCTTCAGGTTTAGTTATCATCATCTGCCTCCTCTCTCATGCGTCTTAATATCGTTTCATCATCCTGAGTAGCAATAGGACGATAAGCATTATCTTCCATCGCCTGATCAAACTGGCAAAAGGATCGGTAAGAACAGAACGTACATGGTATTCGATCTTTCATTTTATATGGATCAATCTCAATACGGCCATCTGAAATTTCCGACCCAATCGATTGAATTGTTTTCCTTGTATAAGAACGAAGCGCATTAAAATCATCAGAAGATAAGACGGAAGAGTTTTTGTAAAAGCTACCGTCTTTTTTCAGTGCGGCCGGGATAATATCCGATTTCTTCGTTTCAATATCGTTATCCATTAAGCTCACAACGTCTTTATCCGCAAGGAGAAGTCCCTTCATCTTAAACTTTTTGAAAAGCTCCTGTTGAATTGCCGCTTGTCCAGGCGCTGACGTTTGGAGCATAGGGTTGTGGACATGAAAATAAAGCATACCTGCAGCAGTTGCCTCTCTTCCAAGCCAGACGTTCGCATTAGATATAACAACATCCAGATACGTCAGCATTTGTAGGGCGAGTCCAAAATACACTTCCGATAGATCAAGAGATGTACCGCTAGACTTATAGTCGATAATACGAAGGAGAAGCTCTTCTCCGTTCAGTGCCTGATCAACTCGATCGACTCGTCCGATGAGCTGAATTTTAACACCATTTTTAAGCGTGAACTCGATTGGAGGAAGCTCTTGATTGGGACCAAATCCTAATTCGAGTCCTGCTGGTTGAAACCCACTTTTCTTTGCCTGTTGTCCAAGAACGGACGAGGCGCGCCCAACAACTTGCGTTAGCTTTCTCATAATATAGTGATAGCGATTTGAACTTAATAGAATTTCATTCTGTAACTTTGGTGCGAGCTGTTCAACGATTTGTCCTGAAAGCTCATAGTATTGATTAGATGAAAGTTTCGCCCAATCCCAATGACGCTGCTTAATCGTTTCTGCCATCATATTGAGCGCCGCATGAAACAGCTGTCCGATGTCAGGTGCTTCAAGCTTGAATGTCGCCCGTTCTTTTAAGCGTAAACCATGTGAAGCAAACTGAGAGAAAGCACATGATTTATATCTTTCCATCCTTGAAACACTCGTCTGAATTTGATGACCATAAAGTTTTCTGCTTGTTGATTCAGTTAGACGATCGGCTTTATTTCGATAAAAAAGACTATCAATTAAGCGTACGCGATCTTTCTCAGATGGAGCCGAAATAAACCAGTTGTATGCATCCCACCAAATTGGATCAATCGGATACCCTCGGTGCCACTGTCGAAGCTGTCCAGTGAGTCGCCCAATTGTCTTGGATGGGTTTGTTATAAATGAGAGTTCTTCCGTGGCTTCTTCACCTGGCTCTGCAAATTTCAGTCCCAGCTCAAGATCAGGAAACATCTCCTGCAATCGATTCACGACGATAGAAGGCTGGAGACCCTTTCCTTCTTCATCAGCAAGCGGACAGCTAACCCATAAAGAATCCGAAGGTGTTGCTAACGAATGGTAAATTAAAAATTCTTCATCAAGCAAACGCCGCTTCAACCCAGGAGCTAACTGAATTCCCTGTTCTTCTAACTTTTCCCTATCCTGCTCACTTAACAGTCCATCTTCCTGAATTCGAGCCGGTAAGACACCTTCATTTACACCTAAAAGAAAGCCACATTTTACATCAGTAAATCTTGTTCGATCAATGCTTCCAATCACTACCTGGTCAAGTGAAGCAGGTACGAGAGCAAATTTCATATTTTCCATTCCGGCTTCAAGCAACTTTGTAAATTGCTCCACGGAGAGTTTCTGATCACCGATTAATTCGACTGTTTCGTCAAGTAGCGAAATCACCGCGTCCCAAACCTGATCATGTTCACGTGCTTTGGCAAGGTGACCGGACTTTTCTGCCTGCTCTTTTAAACGATCGATTTTTTCCGCTGCGTGGCAATTTTCAAGAAGATAATAAAGAATTTCGCACATTTGTTCAACGGTTTTTGCTTTCGTCATGTGTCGCTCAAATTTCTCAAGCGGCGTCGCAATCCAGTCTTTCGTTTCATTCAGGCGATCTTCCATTTTTTCGAGTTCATCGGATGTGATGACTTCTTTATCTTCTAACTGACGATAAATATTTGCTTTAAATCTTTCACCAGTCTTCCAACGATAGCCTTTGATGCCTTTTGCTATAACGTAATTTTCAAGCTCATCCATCCGTTCGCGAATGGTTTCAATGCTTTCCCCTGTATCATCAGGAAACAATAGCTCAGTTTTGACACATCGAAAAACCGATTCATACCGCCAGTTGTACTGGATAATGTCTAAACTTGAGCGAATCAACTCAATTAACGGGTGATGAAGCATTGTCCGCTTTTGATCTGAGAAAATTGGAATACCGTGATCCTCGAATATCGTTTCCACAAGTTCATAATAAGTTGACATATTGCGGACCATGATTGAAATATCTCTGTAACGATAACCTTCATCTCGAACAAGTCTTAGCGCTTCTCGTGCTACTGCCTCAACTTCAGAACGTATATTCACCGCATGATGAACTTGTATGTGCTGCAACTCTCCACGATAAACAACCGGCGGCCGTTCACCATAATTGGCTTCTAAGTGAGCGATCTCACTGTTTCGATACCTCTTTTGTGTTGTTAAAACGAGAGGTTCCTCGATTTCTACACCTTCTTCATTCGCCATTCCCTGAAGTATTTGATATGTTTTTCCTGGTTCATGAAACAGATCGAGTTCATGAATAGCAGAAGGGATCATTTCAGAATCCATCGTAATCGTAAACGTAAGGGTTGTTCCTTTTTTCATTAATGATTGAATGACCAGTAGTTCCTGAGGGGTAAAACTATGAAAGCCGTCTATCCAAATTGTAGCGTTCGTTAGATAGTCTGACTCCTCAACTTTCTCCGCTAGCAGTGCTAAGTAGTCTTCTGAATCGAGGTAGTGACCTATCATCTTTTTTTGAAAAGCTTCGTAAACAAGATGCAAGTCATAGAGCTTATCTCGAAGCAAGTTCCGCTCATCTTCTGCATAAAAGTCCTCGGCAAAGCTCTTGATATCATCTGGTTCCAGACAATACCGCTTAAATTCGGTTACCATATCATTTAGCTGTTCCACATACCCTGTTTTCTCAGAAGAACGCTGATAAATTCGGAGTTTCTGCTTATTTTCCTCAATGATCTGTCGAAGCATCATACTTGTTCCGACACTACTTAAATGAGGACGAGCCATTCCCCCAGTTTCTTGAAGCACTTTCCAGGCAAGTCTAGTGAAACTAAAAACCTGCGCTCGAATCATTCCTTTTAAACCTCTATTATGTACTAATTCATACTCTGATTGAAACGTCATTTGCTCAGGAACGAGGTAAATCATATCCTGTCCGATTGGCCGATCGGTTAGTTCATTTTGCATTTCCGTTAAACAATGATTCGATTTCCCACTTCCTGAACGACCAATGACAAATTTTACTGTCATTTGTTCTACCTCCTACACCGTAAATTCTTTGTCTATTATCTCATGTTTTCAATGAATTGAATAGCAGGATAAGAAAATACGTTCGCATACCAAACGACAATTAATACCAAATGGAACACTCTCTAGTTTCCACCTCCCTACGCACGGGTATAGTACTCATAAGAAATTGATCATAAAGGAGTTTTCAAAATGGAAAAGGAATTTGAAACGTTTAAATGGGAATTAAATCGGCTTACACGAGACATGACCGAATTTGTTCATAGTTATGAAAAGCTAGATGATGGGCAGAAGCGCAGTGTTTCAACTGACTATCCATTCAAATCAGATCTTCACGACTTAAAGAACATGCTCGCAACCTGGAACAATACAGTTAATAAAATGTAAAGACTAAGAAGTACTTCCACTTTTGGAAGTGCTTTTTTATTTGTCATTCATGATTTCTTTTTTCGTTCATACATCTTAAGAGTAGAGATTCGTACAGAAGGAGGTCACTAAATGTATACACACAGAAAGTTTTACGAGCCTTATGTCAGTCCGTTTGATCCATGTCCTCCGATTCGAGTGAAATCTTACTCAACCCCCCCTAACCTCTACATGGGGTTTCAGCCGCCTGGTCTTGAACAATACTCTGCTCGTGAAGCGCTACGTAAAGGAACGCTCTGGAAAGCTTTCTATGATCCGTACCCTTATCCTTCAAAGCGGGAGGAGTAAACCATGTCTCAAAAACAATTGCCCAAAGAGTATTATGAGCTATTGGAAGAACTTCAGGCCGTAGATTTCGTTCTCGTAGATCTAACCCTTTACCTTGATACCCATCCAAATGATTATGAGGCCATTCAACAATTCAATGAGTACGCAAAAATGAAAAAACAGCTTAAGAAGCGATATGAAAAAGAATATGGTCCATTGCAACAATACGGGAACAGTTATTCAAACTATCCATGGGATTGGAAAGATGCACCATGGCCGTGGCAAGTCTAACTCAGAAAGGATGTACATTATATGTGGGTGTATGAAAAAAAATTGCAATACCCAGTCAAAGTAAGCACATGTAACCCCATGCTAGCAAAGTTTTTAATCGAGCAGTATGGAGGAGCCGATGGTGAACTGGCTGCAGCTCTTCGCTACTTGAACCAGCGCTATACAATTCCAGATAAAGTTGTTGGTTTACTAACGGACATCGGAACAGAAGAATTCGCTCACCTGGAAATGATCGCCACGATGGTATACAAACTAACAAAAGATGCCACAGCAGACCAAATGAAAGAAGCCGGGCTCGGCGCCCACTACTCCAATCATGATAAAGCTCTCTTTTACCACAACGCAGCAGGCGTCCCATGGACAGCAAGCTACATCGCCGCAAAAGGCGATCCCATCGCTGACCTATACGAAGACATCGCCGCAGAAGAAAAAGCAAGAGCCACCTACCAATGGATCATCGACTTATCAGACGACCCAGACCTAAACGACTCCCTCGCCTTCCTAAGAGAACGCGAAATCATCCACTCCCAACGCTTCCGAGAAGCCGTTGAAATACTGAAAGAAGAAAGAGACAAGAAACGGATATTTTAGTTGGAAAAGCGGAAGCGCCCGTTTAGACACGGCAGGCACTGGAGCCTTTTCATTTGAACACGGTTTTTGCGTTCGGATGAAAAGGTGAAGTGGCAGAGTGTGGACGCTGCAGCTGGATCTACGAAAAGCGGAGACGAGCGTTTAGAAACGGAGATATTGGAACTCTTGAACTAGAACACGCCCTTTGTGTTCTGGTGAAAGAGTGAAATATCGTAGTTTCTGCGAGTCGCAGCTAGACACGAAAGGCGGAAGTGGGCGTTTAGGGTCGACAAGCGGTGGAGCCTTATCAAAAGAACACGGTCTTTGTGTTCATTTGATAAGGTGAAGCGATCGAGACCCTGCCCACTGGAGCTAGACACGAAAAGCGGAGACGAGCGTTTAGAAACGGAGATCTTAGAACTCTTGAACATATCTTTTCCATTCCATAAACACGCAAAAGCCATGCCGTAACCGGCATGGCTTTTCTTCTATCTCGCCTGATCCTCGGTGCGATGCTTACGAGGACGCTGATTTAGTTTCACTTCAATTAATTTGCCTGCCCCCCAAAGAAGAACGATCGCTACAAGGATAAGAACCATCTGCAGTGGTTGGTGAATTAACGCAAAAACATCATGTCCAATAAAAGAAACGATCGAGATCATCACCATTTTTCCAAGTAATACAGCTAATACAAAACTTCGAATACTCATATTCGAAAGACCTGCTACCACATTGATTAAAGCCGAGGGCGTAAATGGAAAACATAAAAGCAAAAACACCATCCCAAACCCATGTCGCTCAATCCAGCGCAGTGTCTTTTCTATTTTGGCATGTTTTGTTACCACTCGCATGAAGCGCTGTCTTGCAAGCCGCCTGACCACCATAAAAACAATCAGAGCACCTAGAGATGCACCAAGCCATGAAAGCAACGAGCCGTACCAGAAACCATACGCCGCTGCATTGCCTGCCACAAATAGAAAGAGCGGCAATATCGGAATGACCGCTTCTAGCATAGGGAGTAAAATTCCTGGCAATGGTCCAAGAGCACGATATTGACCTAGCCATTGTTTGATTGTTTCTTCATTTAAAAAGTCTTTAATCATTTCCCACTCCATCTGGGAATCAACCTCGTTTCCTGGTGCCTTCGTCAGGGTGATAGCACGAAATGCTTGTTTACTCCATTAAATCACAAAAAATTGCGATAAGAAAGTTTGTTGCTATTTCAACAAGGACTCGTACACTTCTTTATCCAATTCCTCTGCTTTCTTTTGATTATATGTTTTTTCGTATTGAGGTTCTATTGTGATTTTAGCGCCCCAAAACATTGTCTCAATCACTTGATTGACATTTACATTAATCTTCGCAAGCTTTAGTGAAACACCTTTCATGGCATCTTCTAGGATTGAGGCACTTCCATGAATGGAATACACGGTTTCCAATCCAATGATCGTGAATACTACATGAGGATTTTCTTTCACATTTTGAATCGTACGTGAATTTGTTGTAACTGAAAACCGAATATTGTTCTTATCTAAACATTTCACCCACGATATGGCAGATACGTTTGGAGCTTGGCTTTCATGGTCAATCGTTGAAAGCATAACAAGCTTCTCTCCTTCAAAAAAAGATACAAGATCCTCATTAAGTTCCGTCAAAATTCCTTTCTTCGCCAAATGCCTCATCCTTTCACTTACTATTATCGACTCTCTTCTAAAAGATTACCACGAATTCCGCATAATGGAAACGCTTCACACAATCGCACTGCTTATGGGAAAAATAATAAAAAAAACCGTACTCATTTGAGCACGGTTAACAGGGGGAAAATCACTTTCAAACTACTTAGGGGGTTTGATAAAGAATATTCCCGATTCTATAAAAACCAAACTACAAATTTAAAATGGCTATTACTTTTTTTCATTTAATTGAAGAGTCCCTTTTAAATCAACATCGACTGATTCGAAATTAGGTAAATTTGATAAGGTCATAACCGCAGGCAATCCTGAAGAAAAATGCTCATAATCAAGGTCAATCCGAAATTCTTTCGGCGATTCTGTAGATGAAGTTTGATAGATCAGAATATCGTTTTTATTCTTATCCTTTATTTTTAACAATACAGGCTTTTGTTGTTCATAAGATTCTCGCTCTTCTTCTGGGATAGAACCTAGACGATCTTCATAAGCTTGACTGCTTTCCATGTAAACCTGATTCAATAATTGGGGCGAGTGATCTTTATTTCCATCTATTCTGATTACCAGCTGATTGCCATCACCATTACTTTCAGCATGAACAGTATAAGTTAACCCGCTATATTCTCCAAGGCTGACCTTTTTCCCTTTTTGTATAGCTTCCCAATCCTCATTTGTAATCCTCTTAGAAATGAGGCCATCTTTATTAAAAACAACTTCATTTACTTTATAAGAAAACGTCTCTTGTAACGTACGAAACGGTTCCAGCGCTACATAAGTCCCTTTCTCATCCTTCAATAAAACCCGTTCAAATGGATAAAAACCTTCTTCTGTTGCATTCGTCATAACTAGTCGTGTATGTTGATCATCATTGCCTTTCATATATAATTTATTCGCATTGAGACCAGCTTCAAAATGAGTGAAAGTAAAATCGCCTTCATCTGTATGAACTGTTTCATTCAGATCTGCTTTGGCATAAATATTGTTCGAAAAATCACTTTCCAAAGCAAGCTCTTGATTTTCAAGTTTTATTTTCTCATCCTCATCCTGTGCATACACATTCTCGAATATAACCGAATCTGCATCTGAAAAGCGAGCAAATTCTTCGATGAAATCAGCCTCTTCACTATTCGGGTATAGAATTTCTGCTCGATAAATACGATGATTAATAACCGCTGGCTGTTTTCCTGTCTGGTTTGAGACTTCCTGCTGACTAACTAAAAAGGATTGATCCGTATCGCTGGTGCCTTCAAATCGCAAGGAACCGATATGAAAGGTCGGTAAATTATACGGCTGATCATTTTCTTTCAAGGAGAAAGAGTATGTGATGTACACAGCTCCAAAATTAATTACCATCACATTATGGATAACAAGATCACGATCATTTGCCAATATGGGAATAAGGTGATCACTGTTATTCAATGCTCCGATCTCTCTAGCTAGCTGAAGCTGAGGGATCATATCATTCATAGAATCCTCCCATTGGTTAGCGGATTCATAAACCTCAAACAAAGATTCATCAACCTTAAAGTTCGGTTCTCCACTCTTGAGTTGATTAAAAATGATAAGAAACAATGCGAAAGATGAGAAAATTCCAATAATTTTATAGAGATTTAGCTTCCTCATATAGCCCCCCACTTCTGTCATATACTTCTATTCTATCAGTTTCTATTACCATGTTTAACCTTACGTCGTCCATTCAAAAATAGTCACTAAAAAAACTTCCTAATTGGAAGTTTTTTTAGCGCTCATTATGGAGTTATTTCGACAGGAATACGAAACAGGAAACTCTCTTCCTTATCATCAATTATAATCGGCACCTTTACTTCTATTTGGTAAGCACCAGATTCAAGTGGTTCAGTCTTTAGTGACTCTCCTTCAACAATATCATCTGTTGAGACGTTTTTCAGAACAGATGGGTCAGGGGATGTATAAGGGATAACAATATCGTTTGTTTGATGTTCCGTAATCTGATAATCTAACATACTATTTTCGACTACCTTTATTCCCGTTTCTTCTTCCCCTTCATATTTCAATTTAGCAGTAAGAGTGATGGCGTTATTTTCAGCGAGCTTACTATTTACAAGGACTCCGACCGGTACTTTAGGTTGCGTTTCAGATCGTGAAACAACGTCTCGCTGGTTTTCACTCAGTAAGTATTCACTCGTATTCATTTTCCGATCGCTGAATATTACGTTGACAGCGCCTACAATAATAAACACAATAAAAAATAAGATGATCAGTTTAGAGCTATCAAACTTCCAATTCTTCATGACGACATCCTTCCATGCTTAACTCAATGCCACTATTATATCATTTCCTCATTCGAACAAAACAAAAAAATCTGTAAGGAATAAGAACGTTTGATACACTTACATTAAGCTTTTCGAAAGGATGTTATCGAATGGACTTGATCATGGAGATCCTCTATGGAGTTGGAATCGTATTTTTGCTAATCTTTGGTTTGTATTTCGTCGATCGTTTTCGAAAATGAATCGTTAAGCGTTCGGTCCTGCTTTATAAACTACTGATGGGGAAGGATCAATAACAGATGCGTCGTATTCTTCTTTCACCACACCCTGAGGCATATCTTTTATAATTCGAACAAGCTCTTCTTCATCGGGGTTGTATCCCTTCCCAGATAAATATTCCATAATCTCTCTTGTTGTCACGGGTTCTTCTACGTTCTTTAAAAAGCTTAAAATTTCTTTTTGCATGTCTATTCTCCTTTCGTTACGCCATTTACTCACAATTATTCAATACCCTATGTAAAGAAATTGTAATCGTTTAATCTCCTTACTCTTTCCAAGCTTATTGAAATTCGCTAAACTTAAGATAGTATTATAACTTCATGTAATTATTTTCTAAATATATAGGTTACGAGTAGAAAGGGGTAAGACATTGCGTCCAATATTATTGCTACTATCAGTGGTCTTTGTCATTTTGGCAGGATGTGGAGATAATTCGTCACAGTCTACAGACGATTCAAGTGGAGGAGATGAAATGAAGGAAGAAATCACTTTTGAAACAGTAGAAATGCAAAATGCGCCAAAAGATATTCAAACGACCGTCCAACAAAAGTGGTTAGAGAAATCGACCTTTACGATTCCATCAGGTGAAGAACTGTATATTATCATTACTCGCGGTGAGATGCCCACAGGCGGCTATTCGGTTAACATCGAAAGCATCGAGAAGGTGAATAATGAACTCGTCGTTTCTTATTATTATACCGATCCTAAAAAAGATGATATGGTCACCCAAGCGATTACAAAACCATTTGTAATCTCAAAAATAGATATGACAAATGCACGCGTTAATTTTAAAGAAATACAAAAAAGTGCTCCTTAATGGACTCGCTTTTTTGTCTCGGTTTATTTGTTGGCGCTTTCAAATCGAGGGTTTCCACCGCTTGTCGAGGCTAAACGGTCAACTATTTAACTAGCTTCTTTAACCAGCCTCTCGATTGCTTCTAATACGCTTTTCTTGAAAGGATGGATTGGATGATTGTTTATGAGGAGAACGATTGTTTTGTGATGACTAGTCAGCATGATCATGCACTTTTATCGGGACAGTTTGCAGCAGCGTTACGTAAAGAATACTGGCCCGATTCGCTTTATCGTGAAGATGTCTTACATGCGATTCGCCATCATGATTGTGGATGGATCCCGCTCGATGACGTACCGTTTTGGAACGATCGACGAGAGGCCCCATATACCTTTCTAGATTTTCCACTCGCTCCTAAGTTAACCTTTTACAAAAAAGGATTAGAAGATGTTATAAAAAAGACGACTTACGGCGGTTTTCTTTGTAGCAAACATTATCAATCGTTTTTTCATAACGCAACGTCTAAGGAAGCTAAAACGTTTTATGCAGAAGAGGACACTAGACAGAATCAACTGCTAGAAACTTTTCGCATTTCCGAATCTCTACTCACCTTTCATTATCAATTACTACAATTTTGTGATGACTTGTCACTATACGCCTGCTTTCAAGAACCTGGAGTTTCAAAAAGTGAAGAACTTTCGTGGTTTAAGAAAGGATTTCCACAATCTTTTTATTTTCTAACGAAAGATAATGCCATTCTTACACACTGGCGTTCTAAGAAAAACATTCATATCTCATACCCATTATTTAATGAAGAGCAGTCGTTTCATGTTAAATTAAAGCGGGTTCCGAAAGAGTTAGTAACAGTTGAAGGAATCGCTAAAGCCTATCAAACGACTCCATTTGAGGTTCGAACCTTTCACTTTAGCCATAATGAATGGAAAGATGACCACTAAAAAAAGACTTCTCAAAAAGGTAGCTTCTCTTTTAATAAAAAGAAGTGTGGTCACTTGAGAAGCCCATTCGTACTGTTCGTTAAAATATCATCGATAAAATACAAAATATTGTTCCGAAACCTGCAATGGAATAATTAAAAAGGCGATTGTTTTCTGACCAATTCTTTTCAGCGTTGAATTTTTCAAAGGCAAGCATTCGATAACTCGTCTCGCTTCTCATTCTCAACACGCCCCTTAATACAATTATTCTTTTTTATAATTGTAAGCGCTTACTTATATTAAGTAAATAGTTGCACAAAAGAAAAAAGCGCTTTATCAGCGCGATTCATCAGAAAGAAGATAAGGGAGTTTTATCGTTACAACAGTCCCTTCTCCTTCTTTACTATCGATCAACAAGGTGCCTTGATGATTTTGAACAATTCGTCGACAGATCATCAAACCAAGGCCATTTCCCTTTTTTTTCGTCGTATAAAAAGGCTCTCCTAGATGGGTTAGCTGGTGATTCGGAATGCCTTCCCCATTATCTCTCACTTCAATGATAACTTCATTTTTAATAGGAAAAAGTGATAGTATGATTTCTCCACCGTTCGGCATTGCTTCGATCGAATTCTTAATAACATTGATAAGAACTTGCTTTATCTGATTTTCATTGCAGGATATGTTAGGAATGTTTTCAATCACTCTAGTGATTATTTGAACGTTGTTTAACGTTGCCTGCGTTTCAATCAAGGTAAGGACATTTTGAAGTAAATCTTGTAAATTCGCTTTCTCATGAGCTAAAGCCTGAGGTCGCGCCAGCACCATAAATTCATTAACGATCATATTAATGCGATCCAACTCATCAAGCATAATGCTAATAAACTCTTGATCACTGTCACTATTTAGCCTTGATTTTAAAATTTGTGTAAAGCCTTTAAGAGAAGTTAATGGATTTCGAATCTCATGAGCAACGCCAGCAGCTAATTCACCTATAACTGATAATTTATCGGACGTTCGTAGCAGTTCTTCGGCGCGCTTACGATCTGTAATATCTTTTCGAATATAAACATATTGGTACGGTTCTCCGTTATCACCAGTGAACGGCACAATCGTTGTATCGACCCAAAAATCGTTTCCATATTTCGTTTTGTTATTGATTTCGCCTTTCCACACTGCACCCGATTCAATTTGCAAATCCATTTCGTCAAAAAAAGACTTCGGATGATACCCTGAATCAAGAATCATATGTGTTTGACCGAGCAGTTCGACTTCGGTATATTCCGTAATCTCACAAAATTTCTCATTCACCGAAGTAATCTTTCCAGACTCATCTGTCACAGAAACTAGAGCACTTTCATCAAGGGCATATTTTAAATCTTTTAACTGCTTTAGCGTGCTTTGAAGCTCCTGTTCAGCTCGTTTTTTCTCAGTAATATCTCTTGAGACGACCACATTCATTCTCTCTCCATTGACGCCATAAGGTATGGATCTCGCACTGTCTTCTAACGTGATCCAGTTTCCATTTACATGCCTCCGTCGAAATTCTGCGACTGCTGGCTTATCTTTCGTGCTATGTAGCAAATGAATAACGGCATCCTGATCATCAGGATGAATGTCTTCATAAAACGACTGACCGGTATATTCTTCAGTTTTGAATCCAAGAATGGTTTCATGGGAAGGAGAAGCATAGGTAATGATACCGCTCTCAACATTCACTAGTCTAATTAACTCTGACGTATGCTCAGCAATCAACCGGTACTTTTCCTGACTTTCTCGTAGAGCAAATGCTGCTGCTCGTTCTTCCGTAATATCTCGAACGAACGTAAATACACCTTTTACTTCATCGTCAACATAAACAGGTATATTAACTAATTCAACCTCGAACGGCTCTTGATCGGGTGTAAGAAAAACCGTATTAAAATGTGTAACTTGCCCCTGAAGCGTTTTATAAAAAAAGTGATTAACTTCGTCATGTTCTGAAGGCAGAATAAAGTTTGTGTAATGCTTACTTTTAATTTTGACGTTGTAATGCTTTGATAATGCAACACCGAAGTGGTTAATATTTTGAATGAGTCCATTGTGATCTAAAAGGTACATCATACCTGGATAATGGGCAAATAGCGATTTATACGTTTGATAATTGCTATGAAGTTCGTGAAGCTGTTGCTTATCTATAAGAACGTCTTGTGAATGTTTCACCATAAGTCCCCCTACGTACACCGGATAAATTCCATAGTATGTAGTTTTTCTCTTTCCAAGCAAATGATTCCTGCTTAAATCTACATTAAGTTCTAAAATACCACAAAAAAAAGCCGTGCTTCTAACGGCTTTCACACTGATCGATCGGATCGACTTCATCTTGCCACACTTCTTCATTTCGAAGCGCAAACAGAATCCAGTCATCGTTCCCATTATAATCAGAGTCATTCCACTCACGGAAATGAACGACGGATTGAAAGATCTCTCCTTGAATGGATTCAATCAACTGATTGCGCTTAGGATGTTCTTCTATCCAATCAAACAACTCTTTTGTGAGAATTGATTTAAGATCAAACTTCATACGGTTTCCTCCTTTATTTTACCCTACAGGAAGAAAAAATTAGATTTAAGTTTCACAATACTTCCTCATTATGTTGTTTAGTTTGCATTAAGGCATTTAATAATCGGTCCAACTCCTGACTACAGCGAATGGTTCTCTCTGATGCAAAGCCGTAACGTCCCGCCATATCGAACATTTCTTTTCGCTTTCTTTCAATTGCATCATACATGCCTCATTCCTCCTCATGCCAATACATTATTATTATGCCCAAATCTCGGAGGAATCAAAACGCATTCGACCAAACTTCCTATAGTCTGTCAGAATTAGTATGAATAAGACAAGTTGTACCAATTGGATTCGATTCTATTTTAGTTATAGCACTATGAATATGAAACCTTCCTCCTGTTCTTTCTTGCTTGTATACTTCTGTTATTCCCGCTTTTGCACAGTTTAATCCAGTGTTTGTCACAACAGCCCATTTCTCCCTAATTTCATATCTTTTTTACCATAACTTCAAAGGTTGTCGAACCGCTCCCACTTTCTTTTAAAAAGGATTGCTCATATGTAAATCCTGCCCTTTCATACACTATTTTTGCTCGTATATTAAAGGAGGCTACCGTAAGTCGAACGCTCTTATTCCCATACTTCTCACACGCATATGCGAGACCCGCTTGAACAAAACGAAGTCCTTTTCCATTTCCAGTATGCATCGGGTTAAGGCCCAGCCCAAAATCAAGCAAAGGAGCCACATAAGCATTTTCTTTATAACCAGCAGGAACTTGTGCTGACTTTCCAAAACAAAAATAGCCGATTAATTTGTTGTTTTCTGTAACTGAAAAATAAGAGTCGGTCATAAGTTCTGATAACACTTCTGGATCTTCATTTAGGCTGTACAAGGAATAGGGCTCCTCATATTGCCACGTTTGAATCTTTTTTGCGATATCTTCTGTCATTGGCTGAATGATCATCATTTCGATCCTTCCCACTCTCCAAGAAATTGTGATAAAAATGATGTCATAAATTCATGACGTTCTTCTGCAATTCTTAAACCTGTATTCGTATTCATTAAATCTTTTAAATTCAATAATTTCTCATAGAAATGATTGATGGCCGTCGACTTTTCATTCCGATACGAGCTAGCTGACATGTGCTGACGCGGCTGTATTGATGGATCATAAATTAAATCTCCTTTTGAGCCAGCATAAACAAACGTCCTGGCAACTCCAATCGCTCCTATCGCATCTAAACGATCAGCATCTTGAACAACTTTTGCTTCGAGCGTACGAACAGGTGGACGATTACCCCCTTTAAAGGAAATGGTTGTAATAATTTCCAATACGTGCTCGCGATCCGCCTTATTTAATGGTAAAAGCAATTGCTCTACTTCTTCTAATCCAGCTTGTTCTGATGAAGCGACTTTATCATCGGCAAGATCATGAACGAGTGCGGCTACTTCACAAATAAAAAGGTTAGCACTCTCTTCTTTTGCAATGCTACGCGCTTGTTTTACGACACGATCAATGTGATACCAATCATGTCCACTTCCTTCCTGTTCTAATTTTTGTTTCACATATGTACGGAGTTCAGCGATTACATGATCCATAACTTTATCTCTCCCTGCTTCAATTTAATGGCTATGTATATCATAGAAAAAGGCCAGCTCTATGCTGACCTATAATTTCTCTTTCACTTCTGCTTTTTTCATCAGTTCAGCTTTCATTTCCTGAACTTTTTCTTGCGTTTTCGTTTCAACCAAATAGTCTTTTATTCGATCTTTCATTTCGTCAAATGAAGGGGGATTTTCAGCATCTTTTGAGAATTGCTCATCATAAAATGCCTTTACTTCTTCATCAGATACTTCAGGTGTACCAATTTTTTCTTTTACAAATTTATCGACGACTACAATATCCGCATACTGGCTTTCAAGCTGCTCAAGCGTTATTCCTTGACCTTGTAGCGCTTTCTCAAGCTCCTCTTCGCCATCGAATTGTGCTTTAATTTGTTCAAGTTCTGTTTCAACTTCTTTATCTGACGCAGAGAAACCTTCTTCCTTCGCTTTTTGAAGTAAAAGTTCCTGTCCTATTAAATTATCCATCACTTCTTGCTCAATCGATTTCGCTACCTCAGTATCTGATGGATCTTCCCCGCTCATCGTATAGCGAAGCTGAGTTTGTACAAGCATGGAATTATAATCTTTTCCTTTGATCTCTTCACCATTAACCGTTGCGACAACTTTGTCTTCTTCTACCTTCATCGCTTCAAGTTCTTTTTGCGTTTCTACAGTTGCTGAATCTTCAGAAGCAGGTTCTTCGTCCGTTGCCTCACTATTATTACTACAAGCAGCAAGCATTAGAACCCCAACAATCAATAATAAATTAAGATATTTTTTCATGCAATTGATGAACTCCCTTCCAATATGACCAATCGTCTATGTTGTTTATTGTACTTAGTATAACATTCTTAAAAAAACTTCATGAAGAATATGGGATATTTTTGTTTTTTTAATAAAAGTGCTGATTCAATTGAGCACTCTATTAAAAGAATATAAAGAAAAAACCCTGGAAAGAGACCCAGGGTTAGTGTAAATAATGATATCGTTTTTCTAGTCGTTCCTGGAAGAAGGAAACACAAACGCATACTCCCCAATAAATAAAAGCTACGAGGATATACATTGTCATAAAATCAAATTCTCTTCCGCCAACAATTTTCGCATGATGGAGCAGTTCTGGAACGGTAATAACCGCGGCTAAAGAAGACGCTTTGATCAGATCGAGCATAACGTTCGATAGAGGCGGTATGGCGATTCGCGTTGCTTGTGGCAGAACCACTTCTCTCATCGTCGTCCAATAGGACATGCCAAGAGCGGTCGAAGCTTCCCATTGGCCTTTTTCAACCGATGAAAGAGCCGAGCGCTGAATTTCTGCAATATAAGCCGCACTATTTAAGCTAAACCCAATTAACGCACACGTTAACGCCGAGAATTGGATACCTACAACCGGCAGACCAAAATAAAGAATATAAAGAAAAACAAGAATTGGCGTTCCTCTCATAAAGGAAATGTAGAGGCGCGCTGGCCATCTGAGGGCTTTCCATTTGGACATTCTACCAAGAGCAAGAAATAAGCCCATAACCAAGCCAATAATCATTCCAACAAATGCAATTAATAACGTTAACCCAAGACCCTGGATCACATAGGGAAATGATTTTAACGCAAGACCTGCATCAAATAAATATTCCCAGTGTATTTCCCCCACTTGTTACAACTCCCACTTATTCTTCAATATCTAGATCTGGCTTAACTGACACATCAGCTCCATTGAAGAACTTCTCAGATAGTTCTTTCAACGTGCCGTCTTCTTTCATTTCTTTTATCGTCTCGTTCACTTTTGTTTCTAATTCGCCACTATCCTTTTTCATTACAATATGTTGGTTGTTAGGATAGTACTCAATATCAGGATGAATGGTTATGTTTAAATCTGGAAAAGCAGCAAGAGCTAGTGTTTGTAAGTAATAATCATTTAAAATAATATCCGTTCGACCATTGGCTACATCACGTAAATACTGTTCATTCGTCGCATTATCATAAATTTTTTCTTCTGCACCATGCTCACGGGCAACTTTCATATAAACCGTCGTAGAAGCACCAGCCGCAATTTTCCCTTCAAGATCATCAAGAGACTTAATACCAGAAAGGTCGTCTTTTCTTACAATCGCTGTTCCATAAGAATACTTAACAGGTTCTGAAAAAGTGAACTTTTCCTTTCTTTCTTTTGTTGATGTAATATCATTGGCAGCAAGATCCACTTTGCCGGAATTGATGCTTGTTAACATGCCGTCAAAGCCCATTTCTTTAAATTCAACGTCAAGATCAAGGCGTTTTGCCATTTCTCTTACAACTTCTACTTCATAGCCCGTAACTTTATCCGATCCTTCTTCGTAATAAGAAGTAGGATAAAGCGTTCCTGAAGTCGCAACGACAAGTTTGCCTTCTTCTTGTATTTCTTCCCATTTCGTTGCTTCTTTTTCGTCTGAAGCTCCATTCGATTCATTCCCACCATTCGAACAAGCACTTATAACAAAAACAACTAGTCCCATTAAAAGTACAGGAGCCAGTCGCTTCATGAAATTCGTCATTTATTTCACTCTCCTTTAATCTAGTAAACAGCAAAAGCTTATCACTATATGACATTGTATTGCAACTGTTACAACGCTCTCTTCTCAAAATGCAAACTATTCCTATTTTTCACATATTACTTCAAAGTCCAACAACAAAAAAAACACTCCTTATGCTAGGAGTGTTTTAGTTGTTCATCTATTTTTTCATGGAGGTATGAGGTTGCCTGATCAAGATGCTTAATTGCTTCACCAGGAAATTTATCAATGTCCTTTGCTCTTTTTACATGACCGTATAAAACAAGATCCTGTGAGTTCATCACAATATCAAGCACTTCTCTTCCAACTTCACCTTTATTTTGATCCATATGAAGAGCGGTTTTGTAC
The DNA here is from genome assembly GCF_009818105.1 of Bacillus sp. N1-1. NCBI lineage: Bacteria > Bacillati > Bacillota > Bacilli > Caryophanales > Bacillaceae > Bacillus > Bacillus sp. N1-1. Next base: position 1,637,954 of record NZ_CP046564.1, on the reverse strand, counting down.
TCTCTTACAACTTCAGTGAGTATTTGCAGTCTTTCTAAGTCCATATATCCTCATCCCTTTGCAAAGTATATCCAATTAAATCCTATCATGAATTTGTCAGAAAAAACACTGGAATTATTGAATAAAACGCAATAAGTCACCATAGATAACCTGGTCTGAATAATCGAGTTCATCTTGAACATCACCAAAATAACGAGCACATTTGTTTCGATTCGTTTTTGACGTGGTTTCTTTGTTATAACACGTATTCTTTGTATAAATTAGGTTTTTTGTAATAAAGCTTCCATCACGAAAAATCACAAGGTCTTTTCGATTTTCTGAAAAAAGGCTCGTTCCGAAATTTAAACTCTTACTTTCTTCTACACCTAATAATTCTAAAATTGTTGGTTTTAAATCGACCTGTCCACCAACCGTATTTATTACTTCGCCTTCTTCCCCTGGAATATGAATGATAAGAGGAACTTTTTGGAGATCAACGTGTTCAACTGGGCCAATTTTATCACCCAGATACTCCCCCAGGGCAGTATCGTACGTTTCAGATAAACCATAGTGATCACCATATAGAACAAAAATCGAATCTTCATATAAACCGGCTGCTTTCATTTCTTCAAAAAAGGTTTTTATCGCTTCATCTTCATAACGGACAGTCGCAAAATAACGGTTCACAACTTCTTCTTTCGTCTCAGGCAGGGAAATCATTGTATCTTCTTCTTCTAATAAATAAGGGAAATGATTCGTCAGCGTTAAAAATTTAGCAGAATACGGCTGCTCCAACTCTTTTAAATAGGGAATCGACTGTTTAAAAAATGGAATGTCTTTTAACCCATAGTTAATGGAATTCTCATCACTAACGTCAAAATCTTTCTTTGAATAAAAACGATCATATCCTAGCGTCTCATACATTTCTGATCGATTCCAAAACTCACGATCATTTCCGTGAAAAGATGTTGTTGTATACCCTTCGTTATTTAATGCCTCTGGCAGAGAGAAAAATTCGTTTTGTGGCTTTCTTACAAAAACTGATCCTCCTGAAAGAGGGTATAAACTACTATCAATCATAAATTCCGCATCGGAAGTTTTCCCCTGTGCTGTTTGATGGTAGAAATTCGGAAAGAAAAAACTGTCTTCTTTTAACTTATTTAAAAAAGGTGTTGCTTCCTCTCCGTTAACACTTTCATTAAGCATAAACGCTTGAGTCGATTCTAGTGAGATAAGAATAAGATTCTTCCCCTTTGCTATTCCTTCATAGGAGGAAGGTTCGACTTCCTTATCTTTCACATACTTCTCAATCTCAGATAGCTCCGTATCATCTGCAAATGCACTATTAATTGAAGTAAAAGAATTAAACCCAATATCATAAATGTGATACGTATAGGCTCCTAGCGATTTAACAAACAGTTCTCGATCATATGATTTTTCAAATAATAGAGGATGCATGATAAGTGCTAACGCAGCTGTACATAAAAGAACTGCGACGCTACTAATCGCTGTTCTTTTCTTCAGTTTCTTGGAAAGAGCTAATTTATGTAGTCCTTTCCGCTTTAATAACCAAAATAAAACGATTGAATCAAAGACAATGAACGGATCATATAAGTTCAATAACTCAACTGTACTCTGACCAAGACCTCCTACATTTCCAAACTGAAAGAGGACGGGTACTGTCACAAAGTCTATGTAAAAACGATAATATAAAATGTTGCAATAAAGTAATGCTGACAAAATAAAATAAACTGCTAGCATCAGGCCTGGTTTTGACTGCTTTCTAAATAGACCGATACCTAGCAGTAATGCGATTGATCCTATCGAATTTATCATCAGGAATAACTCTTCCCCTATACCGTTTAACGAAAAAGTAAATTCAAATCGATAAACCAGATAGGTTTTTAGGGAAAGTAACGCGACTAATAAAAAATAAAATCGCCACAATTCCTTTTCTTTTCTTCTCTCTACATCCATCAATTATGCACCCCTCATATCTCCCTATCTCAAACGAGCTTTCTCTTTCTTTACCACTAAAGAAAGGAAACCAAACCGCTCACAGTCTCCTTCCTCTATTAATGACGAATAAAAGAACGAGAAAGTTTCAATTTAGTATGAAAAAACAAGGGCAATGACACCAAACGCAATGAAAAAGAGTCCGATTGTCACACAAGTGATTGTCACGACCCACCACGGTATTGAGTCAAGGGCTTTTGTTTCAATAAAGAAAAAGATACTTTCATCTTTGTTGGAAGCTTCAGAGGCTCTTGCACGACCAGCCGTATTAGACTTCATAGCCTCAAGGCGATGAAACAAATACCGGGGACTTCCTACTAACGCAACACCAGCAACCCAAAAAATGACAGCTATTGTCCAAGCCATACTTGATCCGCCTTTCTCTAAAAGCCTTTTGTTCTGTAGTATGAACGACTTCATCAAAAAAAACACCTCAAAAGTTGAGGTGTTTAGCGTTCAATGCGTTCGGGCTTTGTGTAGACATTAAATCCTCCGTTTCGGATAAAACCAACGGTTGTTATGTTTAAATCCTCTGCCAATTGAATCGCTAACTCAGTAGGGGCAGACTTCGAGAGAAGAACACCAATACCCATTTTAGAAAGTTTAATGACGACTTCAGACGATATTCTGCCACTAAAGGCTACGCTAAGATCGGACGGCTTGAGATGATGACGAAGAACATATCCATATAATTTATCGAGCGCATTGTGTCTTCCAATATCGGTTCGTGAAGCTAAAAGCTCACCATCGAGAAAGATAGCCGCATTATGGACACCACCGGTTGTTTTAAAAGTCGTTGATTGGCTTTGTAGCGCCATCATGTTCCCGAGGCATTCTTGTGCTGTTAGATGTGGCGCCTTCATAATAGTCCTAGCCGTCCTAGAATCGCTTTGCAAGTAAAAATGTCTACTTTTCCCACAGCAAGAGCCAATCACTCGTTTTGTATACGTTTCAGATGTTAAAGGAATGTGAACATTGGCTTTGACATTCACGATTCCCTGACTTTCATTAAAGAGCATTTCCTCAATATCCCCGTAAGACCGGATGACTCCCTCTGATGCTAAAAAACCTGTAACCATATCTTCTAAATGATCCGGTGTGCAAACGAGCGTTGCAAACTCCGTATGATTCACTCGAATGGTTAACGGCTTTTCTAATGCGATTTGGTCATCTTTTTCCACCCATTCGCCTTCTCGATAGCTTAATACGATTCGATCTGTTAAGTGTTTCTCCATTGTTAACCACCTATAAAGGACATTTCTATCTTTTCTCGATTTAATACACTTTCTTCCGTTCGCTCATCTGAATAGCGATCATCTCGTCCATGCCATAAGTTTGCTAACATGGTCCTTAGCTCTTCATCAGTGGCTCCGTTTCTTAGTGGGTTTCGAAGACTAGTCCCTTTAGAAGCAAATAAGCATGTGTACAGAGCACCATCGGCAGAAAGACGCGCTCTTGTGCAACTTGAACAAAACGAGTCGCTAACAGATGAAATGACGCCAATCTCTCCACTACCATCTTTGTATTGGTAACGGGACGCGACCTCTCCGAAGTATGCTGCATCAATAGGTTCTAAATCATAAACTTCTGATAATTGATCAATGATTTCCTTTTTACTCATCACATGATCAAATTTCCATCCGTTCGAATTTCCAACATCCATGTACTCAATGAAACGAACGATATGGCCACTATTTCTAAAATAAGAAGCCATAGGCACAATTTCATGGTCATTGACTCCCTTTTGAACGACCATATTGATTTTGACTTGAAGACCGGCATCCGCGGCTGCTTGAATTCCTTCAAGGACAGGTTTTATCTTCGTGCCTCTTCCATTCATCTTTCCAAATGTTTCGTCATGAATCGCATCAAGGCTAACATTCACTCGAGTTAGTCCTGCCTCTTTTAACTTGAAGGCTTTCTTTTTCAGAAGCGAAGCATTTGTCGTAAGCGCTATATCCGTTAACCCATTAATTTCAGATAACATGGTGATTAGGACATCCAGATCTCTTCTTAAAAGCGGTTCACCACCAGTAAGACGGATTTTCTCAACCCCCATTTCAACAAATAAACGAGCAAGCTTTGTAATCTCTTCAAATTGAAGGAGACTTGTTTTTGGAAGAAATTCATAATCTGGACCGAACGTTTCTTCAGGCATACAATAGCGGCAACGGAAGTTACACCGGTCTGTAACCGATATGCGAAGATCCCTTAGTGGGCGTTTAAATTGATCGTAAACAAGGTTTTCTGAAGGCATTATCTTCGCTCCTTTCAAACAATACTAATGAGCTAATCGTAACGCTTTCGTGCACTTTTTTCCAGTAATATCGCATTTCTTTGTTTTTTAACATTAAAAAAAGTGCTGCTTTACACAGCACTCACATGATTACTCACTCATTCCCGGCATTTCCTGTGCCTGTTCAATCACTTCTTCCGGGACTTTTACTTCATCAATTTCATTATACTGATCATAAGTGGCGTCCATTTCCATCACACTTGAAATCGTTTCACCTTCCATGGTCATCTCACTATCCATCTTCATTTTCATTTGAACAGGAAGGTAATTTTCCTTATCAATTGTATAGGTGTAGGCAACTTCATTTACGTTCATTTGATCCATTGCGTCTTCCATCATTTGATTTTGTCCACCCATTTCTTCCGCTGTTTTCTCCATTAAACCTTGGAATTTCTCACCTGATGCTTTAAGTGTCATCACATACGTTTCTTCTTCTTCTCTTAACGTAAATTCATCAACATATTCTTTTAGCATTTCCATTTGCTCAAGGGGATCACCTTGCGTTTCTTGAAGAGAAAGCAGCGTGTCCGTCATATCATCAGGAAATTTCATCCACTGTTCACCTTGCTTCATAAAAAAGCCTTCTTCAGTAAAGTATGATTCTACCTGCATGCTTTCTCCATCCGCTGACATATCAATCATTTGATGAAAAGCCATTGGATCCATCACCATATCAGCATTAATGACGCTCTTCACTTCCATCTCTTCTTCACCTGATCCGATGCTCTGACTCATATCCGCTTTCATATGGAAATTATCAATGTCTTCCTGAGCTAAAATGGATTTCTCAAAAACTTCTTTCGCGTCGACACCCTCTTCAACGCTTACTTCCCCACCAGATTCCGAAGTCCCACTGCATGCAGCTAAGATAAGCATGAGTGCACTAACCATTGCAATCATTCGAAACTTCATTTAGCTCTCCTCCTATTTTTTTACTCTACTAGTAATACGAGTGAACGATGACGAGGTTTCAATAATCGTGCAATCCATCCAATTTTTCACAACAAAAAAAACCGGCACATCGGGCCAGTTTAACTAATAGACTTCGTGTATCGATCTGCAACGCTACTTGCTCCATATGAATCGGGCTTAATACGTGCGATATATCCTACTGAAGTAACCCAACCCACGACTTCTTGAATCACCTTCCGCGTTTCACCTTGTTTTCCAACATCAAGATGAATTTCAATTGGCCACGTTTCTAACAGTTCCGCAAACCCTTTATTTTTTAACAATTCCATGAGCTCAAGACTCATTTCAGTCTCTTTGTAAATGCGATGTCTAAGCTCATGAATCGGTTTTTGTTTCACTTTCCTGTAGAATATCCTCGCCCCTTTGCCGACACGGTGAATAATAAGCGCTGTCACAAACTGCGTAGCTTTACGGCTTGTCTGTGAATCGGTTCCAATGACGATCCGATAGATGGCCTTAGGATCTTCTTTCGTGTAATTCTCAATCAAGTGTGTTACCTGTTCGATCGTTACTTTTCCAGCTGTTGGACTTATAAAATCCATGAATATTCCCTTCTTTCATCAGGATAGTAGTTAGTACTATGTTTATTCATAAGCTGAAAAATATGTACGAATCGAAAAGAATTGTCTAGCTATTATAAAGACTTCTATCCTCAATTTGACCGTTTTCTTGATGAACGACTAGCTCTGAAGGTCGGTTTTCATCACAAATTTGTCTCCCAAACTGGTAAGCTTCTTCTTTTGTTTCAAACGTTTTAGTCGCTTGCTTTGCTCCTTCTTTTTTTATCTCCCATGATTTGGTTTTTCCACTTTGAACATGATAAGTTGTTTTCATCATTAATTCCTCCTTTTTCTATCACATACCTTCCTTTTTAATCAGATAAACCTGCCTATGTTCTTAAGAATGGAAGAACTTCAGCTGGTTTGTTACGATGCAAAATGTTGACCGTTTTATACCCTTCCCTTTCCTTAGCAAAGAACGTTCTACTAGATATTGGTCTTTTCGTTGACCAGTTGATTGAAGCTGGATTTTGCCAGGAATCATGTGTAATAAGCTCTTGTTTATAATAGTAACAATTCCCGCTCAAATAACGTTCACAAATGTACCTTACAGTATGTTTTGTATGCATCTTTCCCACTGCTCCTTTGTTAATTTTATAGATAAATAAAACCGCAGCTAAGCTGCGGCTTTATCATTATTTCCCATCTTTTAGAAGAATAACATTTAATGAAGGATCTCCATCTAATAACCCTAATGCAATCGCCGTGTAATTTACTCCAGCTTCTACTGGTAAATTAGGTAGATCCAATACTGCTTTGTCCGTTCCAGCCGGTCGAATTTCTAAATTGTACGTTCCTGGATCAACAAACTGGTATTCCGAGTTTTGGGTAAAAGCAAGGTTTTTAATAAGTGCATCTCCATCCTTTACCCCGATGTCAACTGCCGGCGCATTTGGTGATGCATGTACCGCTCTTAAACCAGCTTTTTCTCCTGATCCCTTTTGGTCTTCAAGTACTTTTAGTGCAAGATTCTCGAGCTTACCGACCGCAAGTACGGAATAATTTTTCCCCGCTTCTACAGATAATTTTTGTTCAAGAACTGGCTTTCCTTCTCCATTAGCAGAAGAAGCAAATACTTGAATCGTCTTCTCGCCAGGTGCCAACATCGCATAGTCAGTCACATCTTTGAAAGCCGCATTTTTAAAGGCGGGTTGACCATCTACATAAATATCAACCGCTGGCGCATCTGGTGAAGCATGGATGACTCGAACGTTCGCATTGTTATTCTTTTCCGCTGCTAGACTTTGTGGGGAGACGGCTACTAAAAGCGCAACCACCATAATGAAACTCCATATCCATTTCATAAAAATTACATCCCTTCTCCTTTGTTTGGTGACTTGCCTATTTTTTACCGAAAGAAAATTATTATTCATAAAGAAAAACAGATCCATTTAGGATCTGCTTCGTGTTCATCGCTCACATGATGAATTGTTTTTTAGTGCGAGAAGCTGAATGGCTAACTGTTCACACTTCGAAAGTGGAATCACTTCTTCATACGAAAAATGATAAATGCCTTGAATTTCTTTGCCTAACTCTGCTACATCATCTAGCTGATGAACAAGCTGGACCACATCCGCTGCTTCCGTATCATAATCATCTATCCCAATGGACAGCGGATCCCATTCTTTAATCACACGGACGAGCTCTATATTTAGTTTACTTACGTCATTCATTCTTCACACCTACCTTACTCAGGTAGTTTACCATATCTCTTCTTTTCGAACATACGCTATTATCCCGCATACAGTAATAAGTGAAATCTGTTTATAAGGATGTGAAACCATGCCGGCAATCGTCGGAGCTATTAAAGTAAACACGATCGGAACTAGTGGTGTTTTCCACGTCGGCGATGTCTTTATTGTATCTCCAACCAGTGCCGTAAGAACCTTTGCAGGTGGGGGGTCTTTTAATACTGGGGATGGCTTAAACGTGAGCAGTTCTTATAGCGTGACAAGTGTAAACGATAGTGATGTTGCGGATCAAAATGTTGTTGCGAATATATAAGAGGGCATTCACCTAATTTTTTTCACAACATACAATAGCATAAATTAGGACCAACATTTTGATACGGGAGTTGATAGTCAATGTATCCAAACGATAATTTCTACGCGATCTTGCAGCGGATGCAACAAAGCATTGAACATCAAAACAATCGAATCAAAATGCTTGAGGATATGATTGATGAATTAAGGGATAATTGCAATGAATTATCTAAAACCCCTAAAACGAATATTGAAAAAATCGAATATAAATTTGATCAATTAAAGATTGAAAGACTTGATGGAACGTTAAATATTGGTCTTACGCCTAACGGAGGGGCCGACGTGCTGGATGACTTTACAGTGAATGGTGGGAATGGGATGAATCCATCAAATGTTCCGCCTGAAGCAATCCAATCCATTCAACAAAATGTGCAATCGTATATGCAAAATGGAGCGTTACAAAAGTTAGGTGAGTTAGAGAAAAAATATCAATATCCACTTGATGACCCGTATCGCCACTTTATCTTAAATGACATTCAAAAGCAGCTTGATCAGAGAATTAATTATTATGTTAATCAACAAACGACGCGTTCACCCGAAGGAAATGTTGAGCAACTTGTAGAGGATGTATCAGCTAAAATTAAGCGAGACATCTCAAATGGAATGGAAGCTTTCCTTAAAAACTTACCAGGAAGGACTGATTTAAAGTGAATTACACCGTAATTAACAGGGAATTATCAGTCGGTCACATAGATATTACGGCGGTCGCAAGTTCGTCTGTATTTCTCATAGGTGACACCGAATCGATTGTTTGCTCATCTATTTTTGATACGCCTCCGGAATCTTTAATCATCTCAAGACCATTTGTACCGCTATCAACGTCATAAGGATATGATTTTATGTATAGCCGATCCTCACTTGTAAACTGGATTTATGTCACCTCGCTCGATAGTAGTAGCATTGTGCAAATTGGTGATAGTAATCAAATTACACCTGAAACAAAAATTTATGCCTTACAAAGAGAGCAACCTATTTTTAATGGCGATGAAGTTGAAGACCTGACCCAATTCCCGATTTACTCACAACCCCTGCCCCTCCCTCTTCTTACTGAAGAGCTAAGGCAAACGACGATCCATGAGAATCCAATTATTAAAGTTGGTAGTATACGTATCATAGGTATCGCTGCTTCATCTGTTCTTCATGTGGGATCTACAAGAACGATTCGCACAGAAGCTCGAGTAAAACATAACCGCGAATATTTCTCTGATCCTTATGCAGACGAAGATTAAGAACGTATCGGCTTACAAGCACATACACTACTGTATAACAAATTAAAGGGTGTTCAACCATGCCTTCAATTGTAGGACCAGTTAAAATTAATAGTGCAGGTGGAGTCGTCAACTTTGGCGACAGTTTTAACACAACACCGAAATCAACTTCTAAAACATATGCTGGTTCAGGAGGATTCAATACAGGGGATTTTCATATTGTAAACAATGGATTCAGCTTAACAAATTCGCTTGATCCAGACGTTGCCGATGAAAACATCACTGCTAACAATTAGGGAGCTGAGGATTCGTGAATTTCTTTGTGAACCAAAACATCGTCATTCACCAGCTAAGGGTCGAGGGAATCTCGAATTCTTCCGTCCTCCAAATTGGTAGTGCTGGTATAATTAAACCACTTTCGAACCTATATAACACAGGGGGATATACCGAACCCGCTCCTGACCTCCCAAGTGCACAAGTTTCAGAAACAACACCATATGTACCACTAGCTCCTCCATCATAAAAAAACCGCCAGTGGCGGTTTTTTTATTCGAACGTAAGAACAACTCTTCCATTAATGTCTCCATTTTCGAGTTCTTCAAAAATTTGATTAATCTCTTCTAGTGGACGAGTCTCAATGATCGTTTTCACTTTTCCTTCAGCAGCAAATTGGAGAGCTTCCATCAAATCCTTACGCGTCCCAACAATAGAACCAATTACTTTCACTCCATTTAGTACCGTATCAAAAATAGGAATCGGCATCTCCTCTGGTGGTAATCCAACTGCAACGACACTTCCACCACGACGAACAGCAGCGTAGGCTTCGCTAAAAGCAGGCTTAGAAACAGCTGTACAAACCGTACCATGCGCCCCTCCAACTTCTCGTTGAATAAATTCTGCTGAGTTTTCTTCGAGCGGATTCACTGTAAGATCTGCGCCAAGTTCTTTTGCTAAAGCAAGCTTTTCATTATGCGTATCAACGGCAACGACATGAAGCCCCATCGCTTTCGCGTATTGAACAGCAACGTGTCCTAGCCCACCAATTCCGTAAATACCTACCCACTGACCAGGCTTTGCCTCAGTAACCTTTAAAGCTTTGTAAGTCGTAACTCCTGCACAAAAGATTGGGGCTACTTCTTCAAAACTTAAGTTATCTGGAATTTTGACTGCATAATCAGCATCTGCTTTGCAGTACTGAGCATAGCCACCATCTACAGAATAACCAGCATTTTGCTGCTCTTTACATAACGTTTCACGTCCTGTCAAGCAATACTCACAGTGGCCACACGCAGAGTAGAGCCACGGTACCCCAACGCGGTCTCCTACTTTCAAGTGTGACACGCCTTCCCCTACTTCCTCAATAATCCCAGCACCTTCATGACCAGGAATTAGCGGTAGTTTTGGTTTTACAGGCCAGTCTCCATGTGCAGCATGTAAATCCGTATGACACACCCCACACGCTTTAATACGTACTAATATTTCTCCATGCCCAATAACAGGCTTGTCCACATTCTTGACAGATAGGGGCTCTTTAAACGCATGTACTACGGCTGCTTTCATAATAAAAACCTCCATTTGATGAATGAATTTTCTTTTCCTTCTTCATCATAATGGAGGCTGCTTGCTACGACTGTTACATTCGTCACAAATTGAGGTTATTCAGTTGGTTTTTCTTCATTTTTTTCTTCTACAGTAGAATCATCCTTCTTCCGAGAAGAGGTCGTCTCTTCTTCAGAAGACTGATTTTCTGGACTTCCTGTTGGTTCACTTGCTTCTTCACTTTCCACAGGTTCCGACTCCTGACCTTCCTCACTACTTCCGCTGTCATCACTTGTACCTGAAGAGGAGTCATTGCCAGTAGTACCTTGACTACCTTCTCCTGTATCATCAGACTGATCAGTATTTCCTGAACTGTCACCATTTTCTTCGGTGCCAGTTTCATCTTCACTTGTTTCTTCATTACCTGAGTCTTCATTTCCTGAGTCTCCATTATTCGTACCTGGTGTCGTCTCACTTTCACCAGTACTCTCACCCTCAGAATTTCCAGAGCTATCGGACTCTGAACTTTCCTCTGGCTCAGTTGATGGCTCTTCTGGCTCAGATGGCTCTTCTGGTTTAGTCTGTTCCTCTTGTTTTTCTTCTGGTTTAGTCTGCTTCTCTTGTTTTTCTTCTGGCTTATTCTGTTTCTCTTGTTTTTCTTCTGGCTTATTCTGTTTCTCTTGTTTTTCTTCTGGCTTATTCTGTTTCTTAGGTTCTTCCTTTTCTTTTTCCTTTACAGAATCATTTGGTTTTGGCTTCGGCTTTTCTTCTACTTTTTTCTCAGGTTGTTTTTTTTCTTTTGCAGAGTTGTCTGCAGGTTCTTCGGACTGGCGTTTCGTATCTGTTTGATCATTTTCGTTATCAGTTGATGGTTCTTTCTTTTTAGGCAATGGAGCTTTTTTCGGCTCTTCCCCTTTAAAATAAAGTTCTTTAATAATATTTGATGAAGGTGTTGCATTATTTGCACGTAGTCCTGATGTTTTATCAATTTCAATCTCTTCAACTGAATCAGGCTGTTCAAAACCTGGTGTATCTTTCCCTTTTGATACTTCACTCATTACATGCTGGAATAGCAATTTTGCAATGTCATCATCTTCTTTATGAATGTAAGTACTTTGAGTAGTTTTATCGTATCCGGTCCAAACTGCTGCGGTGTAGTTCGTTGTATATCCAGAAAACCATGCGTCTGATACACCATCTCCATTAATGCCTTCTTCAAGACTAGTTGTTCCCGTCTTTCCAGCTATATCTAACCCTTTTACAGCTGCCTGCATGCCCGTCCCTTTTTTAACGACGGTTCGTAGCATATCTGTAATCATATAGGCTGTTCCTTCACTCATTGCCTTTTCAGGTTTTGAGGAAAGCTGCATTTCTTTTCCGTTTGGATAGACCACTTTCTCTACACTATAAGGTTCGTGAAAAGTTCCGCCAGAACCAAACGCCGCATACGCTCCTGAAAGCTGTAAAGGTGAGATTCCTTTCGCAAAGCCACCGATCGCATAGGCCGGATATGTTTCTTCAATTGTAATGCCTAGCTTCTCTGCAAAGCTTTGAGCTTCTTCTCCTCCAACTTCCATAAACGCTTTAATAGCAGGAATATTATAAGACCATTGAAGCGCTTCTCGAATCGAAACGCTGCCTTGAAACTCGTCATTCCAATTACTAAATTCTTTTCCATTCAATTCAAGTTCTTCATCGATAAACTGCTGATTTGTCGACCATTTTAGTTTTTCTATACCTGGTGCATAATCAAGAATTGGCTTGATCGTAGAACCTGGTGAACGTTCTAATTGAGTTGCATAATTAAATCCTTTTTGGACGTCATCTTCTCCGGTTTGACGATTGCCACCAATGGCACGAATAGCACCAGACTGAGTATCAATAAGAGAGAGACCAGCTCTAAATTCCTCATCAGGGTATTCGACTACTTGATTTGTTGTAAGCGCCTCGTCGACAATTTTCTGTGCTTGAGTGTCTAGCGTTGTATGAATTTCTAATCCTCCTGAATAAAGAGCCTCTTCAGGGATACCTGCTTTTTCTAGATCATCGATCACTTGATCAATAAAAGCATCATTTGTTGTAGACTGATTTTTCTTCTCCACAATTGTATCTTCAATAGCGACAGAAGCCGCCTCTTCACGTTCTTGTACAGAGATAAACCCGTGCTGCTCCATTAAGCTCAGTACCGTTGCTCGACGATCGGTAGCAATGTCGGGATGCTTATATGGATCATATCCAGACGGACGCTGTGGAAGTCCTGCTAATAATGCAGCTTCAGCTGTCGTTAACTCGTCAAGTGATTTATCAAAATAAGTCTCAGCTGCTGTTGCAACGCCATAGGCTCCCTGTCCAAAATAAATTTTATTTAAATACATTTCTAAAATTTCTTCTTTTGAATACTGTTTTTCTAATTCCATTGCAAGGTAAGCTTCCTGAACTTTCCGTTTAATGGTCTTTTCAGGTTCAAGGAGCATATTTTTAACGACCTGTTGCGTTATCGTACTTGCCCCTTCTGCCCCAAAACCATCTTGAATATTTGCAACAACGGCTCCACCAATTCGTTTAATATCAACGCCATTGTGTTCCCAATACCTTACATCTTCAACTGCAATAAAAGCATTCACTACATGTTCAGGAATTTCATCAAATGAAACAACCTTTCGATGTTCTTTTCCGACTATGTCAGTTATTTTGTTTCCTTCAGCATCAAATAAAGTAGAAGATTGCGGTAAGCTTAGTTTATTTCCTTCAAGCTTTGGTGCTTCGTTAATGTAGGCATACGTTTGGTAACCGCCAAAAGTTAAGACAAACACCATTAAAAAAGCTGCTGTTAATAGTACGTTCCGAGCAAAACGCTTCTTTTTCCTTCGGCCCTCGTTTTTTCCTGTATGTGGTTCTTCATTCATTTTTTTCCCCATAATAATCCCCCTTAACGTAAAACTCCATAAAGAGGGGTTACCCAAATGTTTCATATTAAAAACATTTATTAAGAGATTGAAACAATTTAGTAACACGACACATATAGTAATAACGTCTAAATAAGAATTGAAGGGATGAGAAGATTGTCAGATAAACTGCTTGAATGGGGATATCTACTAAGAGATCAAGTCTTAGCTAGTAAAGCTCATGAACAATTGAAATCCCCCTTACTTCGTCGTACAGAAAAGTGGTTAGACGAAATGCAAAGTTCAGAAGAGCGGCTTCATGATAATCAAGAAAAGGCATGGTATGAAATAGCTCACCACTTATATGACCAGTGGCGTAACTTGCAAGAAAATACGACCTCCGTTCCGATCGGCGAACATACCCTTCCTCCTTTGCCATACAAGTACGATGCACTTGAACCAGCCATTAGTGCAAGGATTATGGAGCTACACCATGATATTCACCACCAAAGCTATGTTGATGGATTAAACAAAGCGGAACTTGCCTTACAGGAAGCTAGAAAAAACAATGAATTTGACCTCATTAAACATTGGGAACGTGAATTAGCTTTTAACGGGGCGGGGCACTATCTTCACACATTATTTTGGAGCATCATGAGTCCTAAAGGTGGAAAACCGAATAGTGAACTTCTATCTGAACTTCAAAAGAGTTTTGGATCTTTCAATAAATTCAAGCAACAGTTTACGAATGCTGCGAATAAAGTAGAAGGTTCCGGCTGGGCAATCTTAGTTTGGTCTCCTGTATCAAGAAGACTAGAAATTCTTCAAGCAGAAAAACATCAAAACTTGAGCCAATGGGATATTGTTCCCCTTCTTGCCATTGATGTATGGGAGCACGCTTATTATTTACAGTACGAAAATAAACGAAAGCAATACATTGAGAACTGGTGGAATATCGTCAATTGGAATGAAGTAAACAAGCGATTTGCGAAAGCTCGTCAATTAACATGGAATCCCTTTTAAAATGACAAAGTAAAAAGCAAAGGAAGCCCTTTGCTTTTTACACGATTATGATCGATATGGTCCATATCCATAAGGTGGTCGCCCTCCAGGATTTCCTGGGTATCCATACCCCGGATAACCGCCATAGCCAGGACCTGGGTAACCATATCCTGGTCGCGGCGGAGGATAGCCATATCCACCGTATAATCCTGGAATTAGAAAAGCACCTAATAAGCCCCCTGCAAGTCCTCCAGCGAGCCCTCCTGCAAAACCACCAATAAAGGGATATGGCCGCTGATGGGCATATTGTCTCATTTCATGAGTCACTCTTGTTTCTGGATAATGATAAAAATTCCCCTGTGAGGGGAGATAATTGTCCATAGGTCTCCTCCCTTTCCTGTTGGCTATCATGATGGTTGCCTACAGTATAGGGTATGAGAGGTTTCTTATTCGGGAAGGGGGCATTAGCGGAGATATTCGAATTCTTAAGAGCTACAACCTCGGCCAATAAACACTAATCCAAACAATGATAACACCTGATACAAATAAATAAAGTTCCGTTGTTTTTGAAATATAAGCAAAATATTCAAACAAGCTATGTCCAATTATAATTAAATTTAGTTGAAGAATTAACGTAACACCGCCAGCAACAGAGAGACCAAATCCGATTAAGAAAGTGAAGAAGCGAATGATCATTTGATTAAGGCGTTTCTTCTCTTTATCATAGCGGCCTGTCCCTCCTTGCTCGTTTACTATCCATCCTATTTCAAAAGGAAGTCGTTTATGCTGTTCAGGACATTTTACTTTTGTTTTTTTTGTATACATGCTAAAACCAACAGGTACTATAATTTTTATAAGGAGGAGAAAATATGATTAAAAAAGTCGAACAAGCCGTTCAACAAAATTGGGTACCCTCATTTCGTTATGAAAAGAATGAAACAAGCCCCTTTACACCGTTTACAAAATATTTAAGTCATGCAAAAGGTGCTGTAATCTCAACTGGTGGCTTTTATGTAAAAGGCCAAACACCTTTTAATGATAACTTCGGACTTGGTGACCCATCTTATCGGGAGATTCCTGTTTCAACTTCTTTAAAAGATCTTTCTATTTCTCATGAGCACTATGATCAAACAAATGCTAGGCAAGATGCAAACGTCCTCTTCCCTCTTGATGTTATGAAAGAACTTCAAGAAGAAGGACGTATCGGTGAACTTGCCGAAACGCACTATAGCTTTATGGGATACATTCCCACACCTCACCCACTAAAAAATGTGACAGCTCAAGAGGTGGCGCAGAAATTACTTAAAGATAACGTAGATTTTGCCTTGTTGGTGCCTTCCTGACCAGTCTGTCAACAGTCGGCCGGTCTGGTCGCACGCGTACTTGAAGAAAACGGCATTCCAACAATCACATTAACAATGTCTAAAGAAATCAGCGAACAAGTTAACGTACCTCGCTCCCTATACAACCGCTTCCCATTCGGCAGCGCTGTAGGGCAACCTAACAACAAAGACCAGCACAAACAAGTCCTAAACAAAGCCCTCGACACCCTAGTCGAAGCTAACGAAGGTGGAATTGTTGAAGAATCAGGAATTAAGTTTAAATAAGAAAAGCGGAGACGAGCGTTTAGAAACGGAGATATTGGAGCTCTTGAACTAGAACACGCCCTTTGTGTTCTTGTGAAAGAGCGAAATATCGCAGTTTCTGCGAGTCGCAGCTGGATCTATGAAAAGCGGAGACGAGCGTTTAGAAACGGAGATATTGGAGCTCTTGAACTAGAACACGCCCTTTGTGTTCTTGTGAAAGAGCGAAATATCGCAGTTTCTGCGAGTCGCAGCTGGATCTATGAAAAGCGGAGACGAGCGTTTAGAAACGGAGATATTGGAGCTCTTGAACTAGAACACGGTCTTTGTGTTCTGGTGAAAGAGCGAAATATCGCAGTTTCTGCGAGTCGCAGCTGGATCTATGAAAAGCGGAGACGAGCGTTTAGAAACGGAGATATTGGAGCTCTTGAACTAGAACACGGTCTTTGTGTTCTGGTGAAAGAGCGAAATATCGCAGTTTCTGCGAGTCGCAGCTGGATCTATGAAAAGCGGAGACGAGCGTTTAGAAACGGAGATATTGGAGCTCTTGAACTAGAACACGGTCTTTGTGTTCTGGTGAAAGAGCGAAATATCGCAGTTTCTGCGAGTCGCAGCTGGATCTGCGAAAAGCGGAAGCGCCCCGTGAGATCCTAAACCAACTTCGCGGAATTAAACCTATTATCGCGGATATATTTGAAAAATCGCGGAATTATGAGCACTTTTCGCAGAATTCTTGGAACTATCGCGGAAATAAGTGTATTTCAATTATCATCCAATCCGTTTTCTAGCACTCTTTCTCACCCGCTTTCTCTATATAAACGAATTCCACATAAAAACCGGCTGAATTTCAGCCGGTTTTTTCTCTTATTTTGTTGAAGTGAACTGCTCTTCTTCAGTTGAGCCTTTCAAAGCAGTTGTTGAAGAAGTACCACCTGTAATGACTTGTGATACGGTATCAAAGTAACCTGTTCCAACTTCACGCTGGTGTCTTGTAGCAGAATAGCCGTCTGCCTCGCTTGCAAATTCTGCTTGTTGAAGTCTAGAGTAAGCCGCCATTCCATTATCCTTATAGTCGCGTGCAAGCTCGAACATGCTGTGATTAAGCGCATGGAAACCAGCAAGTGTTACAAACTGGAACTTGTAGCCCATTTTCCCTAATTCGCGCTGGAATTTAGCGATCGTTTCATCATCCAGCTTCTTTTTCCAGTTAAAAGAAGGCGAACAGTTGTAAGCTAACAATTTTCCAGGGAAACGCTCATGTATGGCATTTGCAAACTTCTGAGCTTCTTCCAAATTAGGTTCAGAAGTTTCACACCAGATAAGATCAGCGTACGGCGCATAAGCAAGGCCTCTTGCAATCGCCTGATCAAGACCTGGTTTCGTGTAGAAAAAGCCTTCAGGAGTGCGTTCACCTGTTAAAAACTCACCATCATATTTATCAACATCGCTCGTAATTAAGTTGGCTGCATTCGCATCCGTGCGTGCAATGATTAACGTTGGTACGCCCATCACATCTGCTGCTAAACGGGCGGAGATTAAATTTTTCACCGCCTGCTGTGTTGGAAGAAGAACCTTTCCACCAAGGTGGCCACATTTCTTCTCTGAAGAAAGTTGATCCTCAAAGTGGACAGCAGCTGCACCTGCTTCTATCATCGACTTCATAAGTTCAAAAACATTTAACGCGCCACCAAAACCGGCTTCAGCATCAGCCACAATTGGTACAAACCAATCACGATCGTGAATACCCTCTGAATGTTCAATTTGATCCGCACGTTGAAGCGCTTGATTAATTCGTTTTACGACTTGTGGTACGCTGTTTACAGGATACAAACTTTGGTCCGGATACATTTGCCCCGATACATTCGCATCTGCGGCTACTTGCCAACCGCTTAAGTATATGGCTTTTAAGCCAGCTTTCACCTGCTGAACTGCCTGGTTACCAGTAAGAGCACCTAGCGCGTTAATAAAATCCTCTTCGTTAACGAGCTTCCATAACCTTTCTGACCCTCTTTTTGCAAGGGTGTACTCAATTTGAATGGAGCCCTGCAACCTCAACACTTCCTCAGGTGAATATGGACGTTCGATTCCTTTAAAACGATCTTGCTTCCAATTTTCTTGAAGTGATGCTGCCGTTTGCTTTGTCATGATTAAATCCCCCTAAGTTTTTTAAGTTATACAACCTTCGTTTGGTTCAAATCAGCCAATACACTTAAGTATTCATGGCGCTTTTTCCATATTTGATTTGGTTCAGGCATATAGTGGTTCCAAATGCCTTTCATCATCTGGATCAAACTGGCATCTGAGACGCATTTACCGTCAAACCCTTCTACCGCTTCTCGCGTCCCTGTTTCGAAAAGATCAGCCTGTGGTTTCTTTATACTACCCTCACTAATGACGTGGGTTTTTCGCTTGTGTCCAATACCAATAACATATCTTGCTACGTCCGTTATTCCCCTGTTTCCTTCTATCAAGTGAATCCCCGCACAATGGTTACGTAGTTCATAAAGCATTTCTTCTGTTTGATGAACATTTTCCATTGTGATCGTGATTGTTGCTTTCATTGTGCCTTCTTTCAAATTCATTTCACTTTCTAAATAAGAAAGAACGTTATTCCACCACTTCGCTTCCTCGTAAGTCGCTAGTCCTTTTAAGCAAAGGTATGGAGCTGAAGCATTTCTTTTTAAAGTTTCAGTATGATGAAAAACATAAAGACCAAAATCTACTAGACTAGCTGACATTTGCAAACCATTGATCGTATCTTTCCTTCTCCAGTCAGAAGGTGTAATCATAACGGCTATTGGTTTCGGGACCGTGTGAAAAAAATTCTTTTGAATAAACGACTTCAGATTTTCCTGTGTGATCAAACGATCAGTGAAAGAAAGCGATTCAGTAAAATAATCAGCTATAAAAAGATTGGCTCCAGATTGTGGATGTACGGATTCTAATTGAGAGGCCGAATTTTTGAGAACGACGCGCCTCTCTTGAAGGTCTTTACGGACAGGCTTTACTTCCCAACTAGCTTCTCTTATATCCTTTGTATCCAAAAGAAGTTGACCATTCATCGATGTGCGATTTTGATGTTCTTCTAACTGTTGTAGATCTTGATGAAAGCGACGATGAAGCTTCTCTAGAAACACCATCGCCTCATGTGTTAGTAAGTCACTTCCGTGAACGTTAGCGCTTTCAACAATTCCATCAAGCACAGCTTTCCCTCCTATTCAAGTCTACCGCTACTGTTACAACGGTGACACCCGACGCATCCTTCTCCCTCACAGTGGTGACAACCTTCATTTTTTCTTTCTTTCCCATGACAGTGCGGACATTCAAGTTCACCATTTCCATAACAAGTGTAACAATCCATTTTTGCTTCCCTCCATCTGTTATAATACAATTTGTTTTATTTGTTAGTATTATATAACAACTCCCCAAAAGTGTTCAACCTTTTTTTAGAAAATTTAAAATTCCTGTGTTTTTTACAAATACAATGCGTCTTAGCTCGCCTCTTACACTTTTTTTTGTAACCAAACAAAAAAACGCGTGAATCACACGCGTTTTTGACTGTACTCATACAGATGCTTTTTTCCAAAGTTCTTTTATACCTTGTGCTCGTTTAATGCCACTAATTGTTCCAAGATGAAGGTTCTCGTGATTCATTAGAAATAATAAAAGTTCTCCAATTGTCTCGAGTTCCAAATAAGAGCCTATTGAAAATTCATGTTGAAGCGGATCGCGAAGTTTACCTTCCAACTCCTTAATACGGTTAATCTGCTCTATTAAGTAGTATTTTATCTCTGCAAGTGAAGGCGGTAATTCCACCCATTCCTTAGGTCGCGTACCCGCTTTAAATAAAGCTGTGTAATTTCCTGGCAGGCTCTTTTCCATTTCTGTAAACCGCTCTAAAGCAAATTCAGCCGTCACAAGAATATGCCCTAAATTCCATCGAACCGTATTCGAAAAACCTTCCGGAAGACAATCAGCTTGTTCTTCTGTGACAGCATCCAGCGCTTGGATCGTACGATAGCGCCAAAACGTAAATTGCTTTAAAACTTGCGAATCATTCATTTTAATTCCGCCTCTCATATTATTGTTACTTTGAAAAAAAGGTCAACATCCTATGACTCTACCATTATTGAGATAACAACTTTACGTCTTCTTCATTTCCTGCATCTCGTGCATAGTCAATTGCAGTATAACCTGCTTCATCTTCCTTGAAAGGGTCCCCACCAGCTGCAATAAGCATTTCATAAAGATCGTTACGATTTGTTGGTTCCATGTAAGCGATATAAATAAGTGGGGTCCATCCTTCCTGATCTTCAAGATTTGGATCTGCTCCAGCTACAAGGAGAAGCTCAACTTTAGAAACAAAGCCATTTTGACTTGAAATCATTAGTGGGGTCATACCATAAAGATCACCTTGATTAGGATTCATTCCAAGATCCAGGAGCGTTTCAAGCATTTTTTCATCTTCCGGATATTCTGCTGCATAATGAAGCGCATTCCAACCGTCAGAATCAGTTGCCTCCAGATTTCCGGCTGAGATCAGCGACTGAAATTCTGCTTCATCTTCTGACATAATGGCTTCCATAAGGAGAGTAACGCCGGTAACTTCGCCATCATCAAACACGCTTTCCTCTTCAAATGCTGAAGAAAGGGACGGGATAATTACTTCCGATGCAAGAACCGCTGATCCTACTCCACCAACAAAGAAAAGAAAAACGACCATCGAAAGAATGACTAATTTCTTTCGAGGAGCAGGAAATTGCGCTTCTTCCCGCATATTCATGAAAGTCTCAACTGCTGCAATTCGTTTAGGTAGTGGTGGATGGGTCGACAACAATTCACTTAACCACACAAAAAAGCTTTTCTCAGATTGAAGTTGCATGATGTAAGCATCTTTGTTCACACTTTGGTACAAGCGCTTGCCTACTGCAAGAATCATTAATCCGTTTCCTGCACGCTCTCCGTTTTCAATGAAATACGCCCCCATCCGATCACATGTATATTCACATGCTCTGGAATAGGCTGATCCTAGAAAAGGAACTACATTACCTGGTAAAAGGAGGATTTGTTTTAACATGTGATTCCGTTTAATATGAGCGAGCTCATGAGCAAGAATAAACGTCACTTCTTCCTCAGCGCCTTCTTCTATCAGTTCAAAAATATCTGAATAGAGTACAACAAAATTCCGACCCAATAAACGCGTCGCAAATGCATTTAAGATCCCTGCCGATTCAACCACATAAACATTAGGAATTTTTAAAATGTCCATTTCCCTACATAAACCTTGGATCTTTTGATTGATTTGAGGGTACTGGCTGTCAGTTATCTTCACTCCATTGCTTCTGATTTGTCCAAGAAAGAGGCCATTACTAAAAAAGGAAATTAACCATAATAGCGCGATAATCACGATTCCAATAACTGAAAAAAACAAGAAAATATAAGTCAAAATACTAAATACTAATAAAATAATAAAAAGAGATGTTTCAGAGGTTGAAGTTAATTGTTTGGAGTGATTCATTCTACTGTCATATAATTCCTTTCTAAAAGAGATATGTTCAGTATACTGAATTTTCCATTCGAGTGTATATGTTTTTCAAACAAAAAAAACACTCATATGAGTGTTTTTTAGTCCAACAATGAAACAATTCGATTAAGCGAAGAACGAAAAGATTCGATATTGACAAACCTTGCTTCTCTAATGCTTTCTTTTCCATCAACATAAAGCAAAAGAACAGGTATTGTAAAAACCGAAAAAGCTCCAGCCGCTTCAGGAATTTCATGAACATTAAGCTTTTCCCGCGTAATTTGTGGAAAATCCTCAAGTACATCCTCAACTTGAGGCAACAGTGCATGACACACCGAACAATTCGTACCAAATAAGTATAAAAAGTACAGGCGGTTCTGTTCAATTCCTTTTTTTGCTTCTTCAAGCGTAACTTGTTTCAGTTTCATCACCTTCTTACATCGTTGTGATTATGAAAAATTCATTCTTCTATTCTTCCCTTTAACGAACATAAAAATGCCGTAAGCAATAAACCCAATGGCTACTAAACCAAGCAATATAGCACCATATGGTTGCTTTGCTAGTTCAGATAGTGCACCGTCAAGTCCCTTCGTTTTATCAGGGTTAGCCGTCATCGCTGTTTGAATAAAGAAAATACCCATCATTGAAAATACAACGCCTCGAGCTACAAGACCAATTTGTCCAGCTCTTTTCCCCCACCATTCTTCTTGATTATGCATTTCATACTGCTTTAGTTGCTTCATGAATGATTTCTTATACCCTCTGATTACCTGATAAACACCAAAACCTATAAAACATAAGCCGATAAATCCAATAACCCACTGACCAAACGGTTGGCCTAATAGTTTAGCAGACATTGATTGTTTACTACCAGAAGATGAACTTCCTGCTCTCGTAATAATCGAAACAGCGTTATACGCAAGGAATAAATGGATGACGCCAGCGCCAAAAAATCCTGTTCGTATTAAAATACCTTTCGTATCATTGCCATAATTATCAGGGTCTTTAATCGCCTGGATCCCTTTCCAAACTGAGTAACCTATTAACCCTACAATTAGAATCCACAAAAGGGCTTCACCAAAAGGTTTTCCTGCAATCGTTACGAAAGCCCCTTTAGAGTCCGTTGTTTTTCCTCCAGGACCAAACGCTGCCTGAAATGCTAGAATTCCTATAATTAAATACACAACGCCTTTTGCTGCATACCCCACTCTTGCAAGCCCTCTAATCCAGGGCTTTACATCGTTTGATGCTTGTTTTGCTTTGTGTTTTGCTGCTGTACCAGTTTCCATCATCATTCCCCTTCCATTTCTCTCAGATCATTTATCCACTCTTTCTATTCCCAGTTGTCATTACTTTCAACCTAAAAGGTAAAAAATTTCCCGATCCATTATTAGGAAAATTTCCCTACCATAAAAAAATAGCCCTGTAAGCGAATCCAGCATTCGCTTACAGGGCTGCTAATTGAGGAGATAGACTTGTGGGCACAAGCTATCGCATTTCTTTACTATACTACAGATCACGAAATTTTCATATAGTTTCGAATCATTTCTTTTCCGATTCATCGCGTTAAACAATTAAGATCATTCAGTGAGAAGGTTTTTCCTTGCAAGTAACTTTGATAATAAACCATATCGAGGTGATAAAATAAACGTTGCGGCAAAGATAAGCCCTGCAATAGAAGCCATCGAACCTGAGATGGAAATATTCCAAACGAGCGCAGCGTAATAACCACCTATCGCTGAAATGACCCCGATTACTGCACTGATGAAAAGCATAGCGAGAAGTTTATCTGTTAATAGATAGGCGGTAGCTCCTGGAACAATTAACATCGCAACGACAAGAATTGCACCAACGCTATCAAATGAAGCAACGGTTGTAATGGATACCATCGACATTAATAAATAGTGAATGAACATGACAGGAATTCCAATAGCCGTGGCCATCGCTGGATCAAACGAACTGATTTTAATCTCTTTATAAAAAAGGAAGATTAAGATCAGATTAATAATTAGAACAGTGCCAAGCATCCAAACAGCTGATGGACCAAGATCCATACCACCGATCGTTAATGTGTTCCATGGAATGAATGTAATCTCCCCCATCAAGGCATGGTTCACATCTAGGTGGACTTTACCTGCAAAAGCAGATAACAGGATAACTCCAAAGGCAAACAAAGAAGTGAAGACCACCCCGATTGCCGCATCAGATTGTACGCCACTAGAATGCAGCACCTGCACAAGAAAAGCGGTTAACAATCCAATAATCCCAGCACCAACTAGCATATAAATGCCTTCTAATGAATGACTAACAAGATAAGCAAGTACGATGCCAAGCAAAACGGTATGGCTAATGGCATCGGCAAGCATCGCCATTTTTCTTAAAATAAGAAAACAGCCAATGATGCCACATGATACACCCACAAGAGATCCTGTAAGCATAATCCATGCTCCATAACTCATAATGACTTCACCTCTTTCTTACGTTTTTCCGCACTTTGAGATGACTTTTCCTTTCGTAACGTTTCTCCCTTTCCAAAATATTCGGGCTCAAGCTTTGGTGTCCGCTCATGAATGGCCATTAGCTGTTCAAGCTCGTGAAGAGTGGATGAACCAATATTTTTATAGTTCCAAACATCATTCGTAGCAAATTGAAGAGAAGCGAATTTCATCTCATACATGGTATATATTTCAAAAAGGCGATTATTTAATACAATCTCATAGGCTTCATATCCGCCCGACTTTGTTAAGTACCACATGTCTTTTATACGGTGAACATAGCCTTCTTTTTTAAGTCGTTTTAGATTCGAATCAAGCTTACGAACCGTCATTTTTCTTCTAGAGAGAAGCTCTTCCTTAGAGAAAAGAGGTTTTTTATTCGCTATACTTGCTTCTTCGGAAAGATCATACATCGTTTGAAGTACGGTTTCTCTTGCAACAATTTTTCGAATTCGATAGAGCTTTAATCCTTTTGAAACTAACCCACGGTTAGGAGCAAAGATCAGTGAAATTAAAAAGATAACCGTTGCTGCAAGAACAATGACTGGCCCTGTTGGAAGTCGGTTTGCCATCGAACTTAATAATGTTCCAAGCATACCTGATAAAGCTCCAATCGTCCCAGCTACGATTACCATGCGATCAAGTCGATCAGTCCAATATCTTGCGGAAATAGCAGGTGTAATGAGCATCGCGGCCATCAAGATTACACCAACTGCCTGAAGCCCAATAACTACAGCACTTACAATCAGAGCCATCAATAGTCCATTAAGTAGGCCTGTCGGCAACCCAATTCCTTGTGCAAATTGACGATCAAATGTAAACAACTTCAATTCCTTAAACAATAACCATGTCACAATAAGAAGGACGATCGCTACGCCGGATATAACGCGAACATCATTCCCTACAAGAGATGCTGCCTGACCGAAAATAAAGTCATCTAGCCCGCTTTGATTTCCATTTTCGGATTGCGCAATCTTGGTAAGTAGAACAATACCAAATCCGAAAAACACAGATAAGACAAGCCCAATTGCTGTATCTTCCTTAATACGCGAATGGTTAATAATGACCTGAATGAAGTATGTGGCAAGCAAACCAGATAATGCAGCACCAACTAAAAACCATCCTATTGATTTCGTTCCATAAAGTAAGAAGGCAAGGCAAATACCTGGAAGGGCTGCATGCGCCATTGCATCTCCAATCAAGCTTTGCTTTCGCAAAAGAGCGAAACTACCTAGAACGCCACTTGCAACCCCGAGAAGAATTGTTCCAAAAAGGACCCACTGTGTGTTTGCATCTTGTAACGTTAAGATTAAGTCATTAAACATACTTGGTCCCCCTTATGGCTGCACCACATAGGAAGGACTAACCTGAGAATCGAGAAAGGCTAGACGGCCTCCATATGTTTTTTGTAAATTTTCCACTGTAAATACTTCTTCTGTAGGTCCGAGCGCAATTTTTTGTTTATTTAATAACAGCGTCCAATCAAAATATTCTTTAACGGTCTGTAAATCATGGTGGACAACAAGCACCGTTTTCCCCTGTGCTTTGAGTTCATTTAATAAAGAAATGATCGCTTTCTCTGTTGCTGCATCCACACCTACAAACGGTTCATCCATGAAATAGACTGTTGCATCCTGAGCAAGAGCCCTAGCAAGAAAGACTCTTTGCTGTTGGCCACCTGAAAGCTGACTAATTTGACGATCGGCATATTCTTTCATTCCTACTTTATCGAGGGCCTGCATTGCAATAGCCGTATCCTTCTTCCCAGGTCGTCGAAACCATCCAATATGTCCGTACCTTCCCATTAGAACAACATCAAGAGCATTGGTAGGAAAATCCCAGTCCACTGAACCTCGCTGGGGGACGTACCCAACTAATTTTCGTTGGGTACGATAGGACTTTCCATATATTTCAACAGAACCAGAAGCTTTAGGAATTAAACCTAAAATGGCTTTGATTAACGTGGATTTCCCTGCACCATTTGGTCCAACGACACCAATTAACTTTCCTTCTGGCATTTGAAATGTCACTTCTTGAAGAACCGGTTTACGATCATATGCCACAGTTAAATTTGATACTTGTATTGGATTCATTTTAAAGCTCCCTTCAACATCTATTTCAAAGCCTTTGCGATCGTCTCAATGTTATGGCGATACATTCCTGTATACGTTCCCTCAGGTGAACCTTTTTCACCCATTGCATCTGAGTAAAGTTCGCCGCCGATCTTTACTTCATGCCCTTTTTCTCTTGCACCTTCGACAACAGCATTGATTGATCTTTCTGAAATACTGCTTTCTATAAAGACAGCTTTAATATTGCGATCAGCGAGAGTATTAACGAGATTCTGAACGTCTCTTAGACCATACTCCGAATCTGTACTCAAGCCCTGCAGCCCCTTCACTTCCATCCCATACGCCTGACCGAAGTATTGGAAAGCATCATGGGCCGTAACAAGCACACGACTCTCTTCTGGTATTTCATTAATCTTTGCCTGAGCTTCTTCTTCTAGTTTCTTTAACTCATTTAAATAGGTTTCTGCATTTTTCTCATAGTCTGCTTTATGATCAGGATCATACTCAATTAATGCATCCCGAACTTCCATTACAGCATATTGCCATAATTCGATATCGAACCATACGTGTGGGTCAATAGCTGCAGCATTCGCTTGATCAACTAATAGCTTATCTTCAGGAATTGCCTCTGCAACAGGATAGGTCGGTTTGTCTTCCTTCATCTTTGCAAAGATATCTCCCATTTTCCCTTCAAGATGTAGGCCATTGTAAAAGATGATGTATGCTTGCGATAGTTTATTAATATCTCCCTGAGAAGCTTTGTATAAATGAGGATCAATACCCGGTCCCATAAGAGAATCAACCGCAACATGCTCTTTCCCCACATTTTTGGCAATATCCCCAATTTGACCGATCGTTGTTGTAACTTTAATCTTGCCTTCACTTTGTTTATCCGCCTCTGTACTACACCCTGACAATATAAGTAAAAACAATGATGCCCCTAAAAGATACCCAACCCATTTTTTCATTTAAATAACCTCTCCTTCATTCATTTAATCCGGTATACAATGCTTTAACCTAACGTATGGGCTTTCTTCTCTTGATGTGCTTTTCCAAGTCTCTTTCGCGAAAAACATTTGCTTAACAGCTCTATTCTTCACCTTCTGAACATTTTTTTCCCAAAGGCAACTTTAAGATAAAAAAATAATCAATCAGTTCATACCTCTTTCGTGCCCATCCGCACAATTGTTTCCTTAATACAAAACTATCGCGCGAATGCATATTTGTCAACATTAGTTTATTCAAAAGAGTGAAAAAGTAGAAGTTTTTCTGAAAAGGTGTGAGAAAGATCACAGTTTTTTACAAAAAGAACATCTACAATAAACATATGAAGTACAAGAATTATTAATGGAGGGATTGCAAATGAGTGTAAAACACACAAACATACTTGTTGCTGTTGATGGTTCTGAATCTGCTGAGGTCGCTTTCTCAAGAGCGGTCGAACTTTCTATTCAAGATCAAGCATCCCTAATCATTGCGCACGTTATCGACACAAGAAATTTTTCCACATTTGAGTTATATGATATCGCAACAGAGAGAGCTGAAGATTTCGGGAAGCGGCTATTGAAAGAATATGAAGAAAAAGCAATGATCGCTGGAGTAACGAATGTGAAAACCGTAATCGAGTATGGATCACCGAAAGTAAAAATCGCAAAAACCATTGCTCCACAAAACAAAATTGATTTAATCGTTTGTGGTGCAACTGGTATGAATCGTGTTGAGAGATTGCTTATGGGTAGTGTTTCAGAACATATTACACGTAACGCCACTTGCGATGTGATGGTTGTACGAGGTGTGAAAGTTTCAGGTAAGGAGGGGCATCAAGATGAACATAGCAGACAAAATACGTAAGCATCGTTTAGAAGCAAATATGACCATTCAAGAATTGGCGGTAAAAGTTCGTATTGGAGCCGGTCTTATGCAAAAAATTGAAGAAAACCGTTATCACCCTGACGTACAAACATTGTTAAAAATCTCGACTGCGCTAGACATTCCGGCCTCTGAATTTCTTGAAAAAGATACGATTGAGGCGTTGAAAAAGGCGGACTCTGGCATATAAACATAAAAGCATAAGAAAAAGCGCTGCTTCAGCGCTTTTTCTTATGCTTTTACTAACTTTCTTTCATATAATGGTAAGGAAACTTCAACAGTTGTCCCCTTCCCCTCCACACTTGATAACCTCATTTTCCCATTATGATTATCAATAATGCCGAAGCTTACCATCAGGCCAAGGCCCGTCCCATTTTCCTTTAATGTATAGAAGGGTTCCCCTATTCTTGATAATTGATGCTCAGGAATTCCAACTCCTTGATCTTTAATATTAACGGTCACACCTGTCTCGCTTTCAGTTACTTTAACGTAAATAATCCCTCCATCTTCCATCGCTTCAATGGCGTTTTTCAACACATTCACAAATACTTGCTTCAGCTGATTTTCTTCACCTAAAATTGGAAACTCTTCGCAATCATACTGTGTTCGGATCTCAATGTTCTTTAAAATCGCCTGGGATTTTAACAAAGAAATCACATGTCTGAGCAGAGAAACCAGATCACTTCTGGCGAATTCTTTTTCATGTGGCCTTGCTAGAAGCATGAATTCACTAACAATAAAATTAATCCGATCGATTTCAGAAAGCATAATTTGCAAAAACTCTTTTGATTTCTCATCATGAGAAGAGCTATAAACAAGGCTCGCAAATCCTTTTAGCGACGTCAGAGGATTCCGGATCTCATGCGCCACCCCTGCCGCAAGCTCACCAACAGCCGTTAGTTTTTCAGAGCGTCTTAAAAGCTCCTCCGTTTCTTTAAACTCCGTAATATCCTCTACGATAACAATAATACCCTGCAACTTGTTTTCGATCATATGTGGAATAGAAATTAGTTTCACTTGAATGGAATGACCATTGCGATGGCTAATCGCTGATTCACATTTTTGCGGAACACCTTCTTTTGTTCTCTCAAAACAATTCGTTGTTTGCTCGATGTATCGCTCCTCCACAAAATGCAAGCTTGATTTATGACTGACATTTTCTAGAGTATACCCACTCATACGTTCTAAAGCAGGGTTTATATTTAGAATATGCCCTTGAATATCTAACACCATAATGCCATCTGGACAATTTTCTACAAGAGAATGGTATTTTCTTTCACTTTCTCGCAGCATCGATTCCTGACTTTCAAGCTCTCGATTCCTCATCATACGAATTAACATTAAAACAGAAATAATAAAGATGCCCGTTAAAGCCATGTATTGTAAGAGATGGTTTTCACTATAGCTCTCTACTTCAAATTTAGTTGCTGCAGAAGATGTGATCATTGTAAAATAATGGACCGCAAGCGTTCCAAGACCAAAAACAAGCGCTCCTGACACTTTTCCAAAAGAGTTACTTCTTTCATTAAAAATTCCATAAACAAGCCATAAACTACTAACTGTTGAGAAAAAAACCATCAACAAAGGGAGAACGACTCTCCACCAGTCATTTATCGAATAAGTTAACCCTAATAAATAATGAGAACTAACTATTTGTAATAGTAATAGTGATAGCGCAATCCATATACTTGCTTTAACGATTTGCTTAAACTGCCCTCTAGATGAAAGCGTCATAAACGCTAAGAGAGATCCAATGACTGGAACAGCTAGGGATAGGCCTACAAACCAGGGCGCGTAAAAAGAAGCATCTGCTGTTGATAGACCTAATAAAACAAGGTATTGCAGTATCCATATTCCCGCTCCCATCGCAAGTGAACTTCCAAACACCCAAAGTTTTCGATAAGGAAGCGTCATGATGTAAGCTTTCTCATGAAAATCAAATGCTACATAAGCGTAGCTTACAACCATTAATATCGAAATAACAACAAGGAAAAAATGAAACTCGTAAGTGAGTCCTTCCATCGCGTACTCCACTCCATTTTGATATCGACTTTCTGTTTTTCTATGTATCAATTTGACAAAATTCTTCAAAATCCTTCCACATTTACAAAAATAGCGATTACTTTCTTTAACAATCTTCTAAACTAATAAAAACAGCCTCTATGAACAGGCTGTTTTTACATGTTTTAAAGGCTATTTCTTTGTAAGTATGGGTAATGGTAGATGAAGGAGGATTTACAATGGCTCAACTATTATTCAAAGTACAAAATGTGAAACAACTCGTCGATCATCATATTCCGGAAACATTCGAAGCATCCGTCGAAGTCGAAATCATTAATCGTGAAAATGGTGAATTATTAAAAACAGGGCTAATTCCAGTTCAATTCAATGAGCATGGATCCTTCCCTTCCATCTCCCACATTCAAACATTTGAAGAAAACAAAAAGTTACAAGCGAAACTTTTATTTGATATTCGACGATATGTTCGAAAACTTCGTCCTTATCTTCAGCCAGATGATGAATAATTTACGCTTCAAATAAATAGCGATAAATACTACAAGCAACTTGAATGTTCAATAGGTCAGATGGATCGTTAAAATTAATCGTTAAAATTTCTTGGATACGTTGAATACGGTAGTTCATTGTATTCACATGAACATGCAGTTGTTCTGAAGCGTTTTTGATATCCTGCCCTGTCGATAAGTACACAAACAATGTTTGAAAAAGCTCTCCTTTGCGTCGCTTCTCATAAGCAAGTAAGGGAGAGAGATACTCAAGTGCATAATTAGCAAGCTCATCCTCGTTGTTGTTTAACAACAATCGAAGCGCTCCAATTTCTCCATACCATGACGAATACCCAGCAAATGTAAAGCGTTCTAAAAATTTAATTGTTTTCTTGGCTTCATTGAAAGACTGGTCTAATGCGCATATTCCCTTAACTGATTTTCCGATTCCGATTCTACACATTTTTTCTGACGTAATAGATGAAGTGAGAGCTTTAAAATCACGGATAAAGCGATTCACTGATACGATTGAAGATTCTACCCCATTAGCATCGAGGAAGAGGATGACAATCTGCCTCCCCCACTCTGTCACAAGCAATTTCGTATCACCTTTTTGAAGCAAATGACTAATAGATGCATGAATGCAACTTCGCAACCACTCTTCGTGTCCCTGCTCTACTTCTTGCGGAACATCGAGAACCGCAACGGTAAAAAAAGCATTCCAATCGGCTTGAAGTCGATCGGCAAGATAGCTTAGATCCGCTTCCTCTTCCTGAGAAGATAGAAGATTGATGAGAAGTTCACCGGTGAGCCGCTGCCGCTCTTTATGCTCCGCTTCTTGCTTCATTAATTGTAGACCAGCCACTGTGCATGCATGAAAAACAGCAGAATGTTCAAACCTTGTAAGCGGTAGCGATTCAGAAATAATTGCCAGATAGCCTAGTGGGAAGGAAAGTCTACCAAGTGGGAATAACAAGAAATCTTCTTTAGCGTGAAAAACTTCAACCTCATGTTTTTTTTGCTTAATTGTATTGAGGTGATTCAGAATCATTTCTTGCAAGTTTACAGTTGATGACCATTCAGAGTGGCTCGACGCTTTCACTTCACCAAATGGATCAAAAATCATGACGGTTTTACCGATGGAATTTTTAAGATAAGAACAAATTTCTTGAAAAGAACCTTCATTCATTCCGATATCAGATAGGGCATGGTGGGT